>CAYYNP010000266.1:0-13949 GCA_964472545.1 uncultured Planctomycetaceae bacterium
GGCCCGCCTAGGGGGGATCCGCGCGCGGAGGTGCCGGCGGCGGGTGGCCTGGGGGGGCGGGGCTGGGGCTGAGGTCCTGACGCTCGCACGGCTACATACACGTTCCTCCTTCCTCCTTCATCCTTCCTCCTTTCCGTAACTCGCCTTCGTCCAGTTCGAGCCGTCGGTCCATCAACCCCGCCAGCCGGTCGCTGTGGGTGACGACGATCAGCATCATTTGTTCTTGTTTCTGCAATTGGAGCAACAGTCGGCCGACGTTCTCTGCGGTGGTGCGGTCGAGGTTGCCGGTCGGCTCGTCGGCCAGCAACAAAGTTGGCTCGTTGATCAGCGCCCGGGCCAACGCCACGCGTTGCCGCTCGCCGCCGGAAAGCTCCGCGGGGCGATGCAGCAGCCGCTCGCTAAGGCCGACGCGGTCGAGCAGTTCGCGGGCGCGTTCGATCCGCTCGGGCTTCGTGGGCCCGGCCGCAACGGTCGGCACCAGCACGTTCTCCAACACCGAGCACGCCGGCAGCAGGTGATGGTCCTGGAAGACGAACCCGATCTGCCGGTTGCGAAACGCCGCCAACCGCGGCTCGCTCAACTCGGCCGGGTCCTCACCGTCGAGCACCACCCGGCCGTCGCTGGGCGGCTCCAGCGTGCCGATGATGCTCAGCAGCGTACTCTTGCCCGACCCGCTGGGGCCGAGGATTGCCGCGTTTTCGCCCGATTCGAGTTGCAGTGAGCAGGCTCGCAGCACTTCTAGTGGTTCTGCCCGCGTGGGATACTGTTTGCTGACGTTTTCGACGAGTAGTCCGGTCATGCGACGGCTCCCGGCGATCTTCTCTGGTGATTCGTGGCAGGCGCTCAAACGGGGGTGGCTGGAGCAAAGCACAGCGGTGCCCCAGTGATTCACGAGACGACAAGCGTGCCGGCAACCCTGGGGCACCGCTGCGCTCTGCCCCAGCCACCCTGATAATCCCCCCCCTTTCCTCTTAGGAGCAATATCCGATCGCCAGCCAGTCTATCCCATTCTAGATCGGCGGAAAAGGTTCCCCACGGCGGAGCACAGGAGAACTGCAAAGTTGATTCGTGGGAGTGGAAAAGGGGGACTGGCTCCGAGCCGGAATCAACACGGAACCTGCCGACGAGATTCCCGGCTCGGTGCCTGTCCCCTTTTCCACGGTGCCCCAATGTCGCCGCCCGAAGAAAGGGGACAGGCACCGTCGGCACTGCGAATCCCTACAGCCACATCGATCGTCGACGGAGCCAGCCCCCTTTTTCGGGCTCCCGCACACTTTGCAGTTCTCCTGACGGCGGCGCACGTTCACTCCGCCGCCTCGCCGGGGATGTAGACACAATCCGGCTCCGTCTCCAGCGGATCGCCGGTGACCGCGTACGCCCGTGCGCGGCTGCCGCCGCAGACGTGGCGATATTCGCAGATGCCGCAGCGGCCCTTGAAGCCGTCGGGATCGCGCAGGGCGCGGAACGTGGCGTGGTTTTGGTAGACGTCGACCACGGAGTCGTCGGGAAAGCGGCCGCACAGCAGCGGCAGGAAGCCGGCGGGGAAGATCTCGCCGGTGTGGCTGACGAACATGATCCCCTTGCCGTCGCCCACGCCCAAGGGCGCCCGATGGCCACGCCGCGTGCCGGAGTCACCCTCGCCCTTGGGGCCGGCCAGCGGGTCGCCGCCGCGTTCGAGCACGTAGCGGCGATAGTGTGGGGCCTCGGTCGTCTTCACGGCGTAGGGCTGCGTCTGAGAGTGGTTGTAGAGCTTCTCGAATACGATTTCGTACTCTTCCGGGCTGATCCGCTGTTCCTCGACGCCGCGGCCGACCGGTATCAGGAAGAAGACGGCCCACATGGCGATGCCCTTGGCGGCCAGCAGGTCGGCGATGGCGTCGAGTTGATGGACGTTGCGCCCGGTGACGGTCGTATTGACCTGCACGCCCATCTCGAGCCGCCGGGCCGCCTCGAGCATTTCCATCGTCCGCGCGAAACTGCCCTCGAAGCCGCGGAAGGCGTCGTGGGTAACTGCGTCGGCCCCGTCGAGACTGATCCCCAACCGCCGCACGCCGGCGTCTCGGGCGCGCCGAAAAGCCTCCTCGGTGGCCAGCGGCGTGGCCGAAGGCGTCAGAGCGACTTGCAAGCCGGTGTCCACCGCGTGACGGAGCAACTCGAACAGGTCGGCCCGCTTCAACGGATCGCCGCCGGTGAAGACCATCATCGGCGGCCGCGGGAACGTGGCCACCTGTTCGATCAGGGCCTTCGACCGGTCGGTCGAGAGCTCCTCCGCATGTGGCTGCTCCTGCGCCGACGCCCGGCAGTGTTTACAGACCAAATCGCAGGCCAGCGTCACCTCGTAGTAGAACATCAGCGGATTCCGCCCGAAATCCGCCCGCTCGTAATTACCATGACTCATCGACTATCCCATCAGATCAAGAACCAAAGAAGCACGCCCCTCACCGTCACCCCATCACCTTGTCAACCCATCACCTTGTCACCCCGTCACCTTGTCACCCCGTCACCTTGTCACCCCCCGTCCCCGGCCCGCCGCGGCAGGGAATCACCTCCCGCCGCAATACCGAGTAATACCGAAACCTGGCCGGCATATGCGACCCGACCGACGCGAGCACCACCACGGCCAGCAAGACGGCCACACGCCAATAGAGATGCTCCCATAGCAATGGTATGAGGCAGAGCAACCCCAGCTTGGCCAGCGTCATCAACCCCCGCCCCTGATGGAACCAGATCAGATGCCCGCCGGTTTCCAGCGCCCCGAGGCCAACGCCCGAGGCGACCGTCGCCCAGTGGGCATTCACCAGTTGGGCCTTCTCGGCCCCAAAGGCATGCCCCCCAAGCAGGACTCCCATAGCCGCGATATGGGCCGTTCGCAGGGCGATATTCCAGGCGCGTTTGCTGAACATTTCTTGGCTGGATCTCCCTTGTCGGGTTGGCTGAAAAGACCATCGTGTGGGATTCTCCCCGGGTTTTCAACCCCGACGCCCGAAACTGGCCCGCTCGACACGCCGCCTCGGCTCGCCTAAATTAGGCATGTTTGTCATCCTGCCTCCCTCCGAGTTCCCAAACTCCAGTTTGGGAACGAAACTGCCGACTCAGAGAGAGTCGGTTCCCAAACTGGAGTTTGGGAACCAGTGACACCGGTAAGAAACGTCAGCGGCCCTTTTTCATATTCCACCTTTATGATCGAACCGAACGAACTGCTCAGTGCCTATCAAACGGCCCGGCGCGACCTCTTGGCCCAGCGCGTGCCGGGCGGACATTGGGTTGGCGAACTGTCGAGTTCCGCGCTGTCGACCGCTACGGCCGTCAGCGCGTTGACGCTGGTCGCCAAACACACCACCGACGATTCCCGCCGCCATACGTGCCACCAATTGCTCGACCGCGGCATCGAACACCTCGTCCGTTGCGGTAACGACGACGGCGGCTTCGGCGATACCGACAAGAGCCTCTCGAACATCTCGACCACGATGCTCGTCCGCGCCGCGCTGCATCTGGCCGATCGATCGGAACACCACCCGGAGTTGCTCGCTCGGGCCGAACGATACACCGAGTCGCAGGGAGGCGTGGCGGGGCTGCGAAAGCGTTACGGCAAGGACAAGACGTTTGCCGTGCCGATCCTGACCAACTGCGCGCTGGCCGGTCTGGTGCGGTGGCGGGAGGTGCCGGCGTTGCCGTTCGAGTTGGCTTGTCTGCCGTATCCGATGCTGCGGTTTCTGCGGTTGCCGGTGGTCAGCTACGCGGTGCCGGCGTTGGTGGCGATCGGTCAGGCACGGTACTTCCACGCGAAACCGCTGAACCCGGCCACGCGGACCATACGCCGCCTGGCGGTCGGACGCAGCCTGCGGGCGGTCGAGCGGATGCAGCCGGCCAGCGGCGGGTTTCTCGAGGCGGTGCCGCTGACGAGCTTCGTGATCATGGGCCTGGCTTCCACCGGCCGCGCCGATCACCCGATCGTTCGCCGGGGGATGAAATTCCTCTTGGAGGCGGTCCGCGACGACGGGTCTTGGCCGATCGACACGAACCTGGCCACGTGGAACACGTCGCTGGCCACCACGGCGTTGGGTGTTGCCAGTGGCGACGTCGGCGCGCTGGACTGCCTGGACTGGTTGCTGGCGTGTCAACATCGCGAGTTGCATCCGTTCACCCACGCCGCTCCTGGCGGATGGGGATGGAGCGACCTGAGCGGGGCCGTGCCCGACGCCGACGACACGTCGGCGGCGCTGTTGGCCCTGATGGCACTTCGTAGCTCCAATCCGGAATCGATGCGGCGGCCGATCGACGAGGCGGCAGCGGCCGGTGCCATGTGGCTGTTGGCGATCCAGAACTCCGACGGCGGCTGGCCCACGTTCTGCCGCGGCTGGGGTGCGCTGCCGTTCGACCGCAGCGGAGCCGACTTGACCGCACACGCCGTGCGGGCGCTGTGGCGATGGAAAGACCTGATCGACGACGAACGGATCGATCCGGCCATCGAGCGTGGCATCGAATACCTGGCCAAGCAGCAGCGGCCCGACGGGAGCTGGCTACCGCTGTGGTTCGGCAACCAACACAACTCGGACGACGAGAACCCGGTCTACGGAACGGCCCGCGTGCTGCTGGCATTTGGCGAAATCGGGCAGAGTGCAGCGCGCCCGGCCCAGCACGGACTAGCGTGGCTGGCCCACAACCAGCTCCACAAAGGGGGGTGGGGTGGTCCATCACGGGGGAACAGTGAATCGCCAATCGCCGGAGTGTCGAGCGTCGAGGAGACGGCGCTGGCCGTCGAGGCACTCCAGATGGGGGGGGATGATCCGTCGCTGCAACCGGCGATCGAGAAGGGACTTCGATGGTTGACCGCCGCGGTGGCCGAAGGGCGGCACCAGGAAACGTCGCCGATCGGTTTTTACTTCGCCAAACTATGGTATCATGAAAGGTTGTACCCGCTGACCTTCACCGTTTCGGCGTTAGGTCGTGCGGTCCGTCGAATGCACGCCCCTGCCGACTCCGACTCGCCGCCGGTCGGTGAGTTGCCCGGTGAGTTGCCCCGCGCCAGCTAGAGACGCAACCTTGGCCCCCGCCCTGCCGCCCGGACAACCCGACGCCCCGATCGACCTGCCGACCTTGCCGGTGACCGGTAACGGTCGCGACAGCGATCATCTCAAAGGTGTGCCCGGTGCCGAAGCGCATCGCCGGAAAATCCGCGCGCAGGTCGAACGGCTGGCTGCCGAGTTGGACAAGTCGCGGCCGCTGGTGCGTCACGAGATGGAAGCCCACTCGTTGAAGCTGCTCGGGCAGTTGGGCCTGCCCGCGGAGTTTCTCGGCTGGACGATGGTCGCCTTGGCGTCGGCCTTCTGGCATGAGCAAGTGGCTGCGGTGCCGTATCACCGTCGGCTGTTGTTGCTGCCGCGCTGCCTGCGCAACGATGAGACCTGTCCGGCGGAACTGACCGAGGACGGCCTGCTGTGTCAAGACTGCGGCGCCTGCGGGCTGAGCGACTTGCGCACGACGGCCAAGCGGCGCGGCTATCGGGTGATGATTGCCGAGGGCTCGCCGGCCGTGATGCAGGTGATCCTTGGCGGACATGCCGATGCGCTGTTGGGCGTCTCTTGCCTCGACGTGTTGGAGAAGACGCTCGACAAGATCCTCATCGCCGGCATCCCCTGCATGGCCGTGCCGCTGTTGAGCAACGGCTGCCGCAACACCACGGCCGAGGACGACCCGATCCGCCGCATGATCGAAACACCGCACCGGCCGACCACGGTCCGCACGCGGACCTACGTCCATCTGATGCGTTCGGCCGCGCGGATGTTCGACGCCGAGGAACTCCATCGGCTGGTGCCGCGGCTGCGCGGCGAGGTGGCCGTGCCGAAAGACGACGACGGCGCCGCGTCGATCGACGGCATCGAACCGATTGCTTGTACCGAGGCGCTGGCCTACGATTTTCTGGCCGCCGGTGGCAAGCACTTTCGGCCGTTCATCACGCTGGCCGTCTACGACGCGCTCTGCGGCGGCGAGGGCACGCGCGTCGACGGGGCCGAACGGGTCGCGAAGATCCCCGACGCAGTGAAACGGATGGCCCTGGCGATCGAGACCTTCCACAAGGCCTCGCTGGTCCACGACGACATCGAAGACAACGACGCCTTCCGTTACGGCCGGCCCACGCTGCACCGCCAGTTCGGCACGGCCACGGCGATCAACGTGGGCGACTATCTGATCGGGTTGGGCTACCGGTTGGTGGCCGGCGAGCGCGGCGCCCTGCCGCCGGACGTGGCGGCCGACGTGCTGGCCCATTTTGCCGAAGCGCACACCAAGCTCTGCGAAGGCCAGGGCGCGGAACTCGTCTGGCGCGACGCCCGCGACAAACGCCTTGCGCCGCTGGACGCATTGAAGATCTACGCCTTGAAGACGGCCCCGGCCTTCGAGGCGGCCTTGCTGGCGGGTATCCGCCTGGCCGGGCCGGCCGATCCGTATCGCCGGGCCGCCACGCAGTTCTCGCGGCATCTTGGCGTGGCCTATCAGATCCTCAACGATCTGGACGACTGGCAAGACAACAAAGCCAACAAACGCACCGGCGGCGGCGACGTGCTCGGCGGACGGCCTACCGTGCTCTGGGCGATGGCGCTGCAATCGCTCGACGAGGAAGATCGGCAGGAGTTGGAATCGCTGACCGCCGCATCTTCCCGAGACGACGCCATGCTCGAACGCACGGCCGAACTCTACGCCCGGGCCGACGTCTTTCGCCAGGCGGCCGCGCTGGTCTCGAAACACCACCAGCGGGCGCAAGACGCCGCCGATCAAGTCGACAGCGAGCCGCTTCGACGGCTGTTGCGGTTCCTGGCCGATGCGATTCTGGATCGGAGGCCGTTGGCGGTGGAGTGAGGGGCGGAGAGTTGGGGGTCGGGAGTGCGGAGTTGGGAGTGTGGTGTAGCCGAACTCGCCAGAGTTTGGCGGGGCGGCGTCTGAAGCGGTTCGCGTGCACAGGAGTAGCGTGCCCGGCCGAAGTCTGGCAACTTCGGCTACGGCCGGTTTGGTGGATGATGCATCAGGTATGGGATATCTTCTGGACTTGACGTTGCAGTTGGGCAGTGGGGTGGAAGATCTCGCGGAGCCGATGCGTGCGCGACATGCGGAGTTTCTAAAGGGCACGCAGCGTGAGGACGGCGGCTTCGCCGGGCGGCAGGGGGAAGGAGATCTGTATTACACGAGCTTCGCCCTGCGGGCGCTGGCAATGCTGGGGGAACTCGACGATGCGGCGGCCGAGCGTGTGGCCGCGTTTCTGGCGTCGCGGCTGGAGCAATCGCTGGCCAGCGTCGATTTCCTTTCGCTGGTGACCGGTGCCGTGGTTCTCGAAGCGGCGGTCGAGATCGACGTATTCGCCGACGCCGGGCGCGATCGGCGGCAGACGGTGCTCGATTTCTTCGCGCCGTTTCGCCGCGACGACGGCGGCTACGCCAAAAGCCCTCGCGGCGGTTGCGGCAGCACGTACCACACGTTCCTTGTTGCGGCCTGTCTGGAAATGGTCGACGCGCCGCCGGGAGAATCGCAGCAGGAGGAGATGATCGCCCTGATCCACAGCCGGCAGCGGGTCGACGGCGGGTTCGTCGAAATCGACCCCATGCGCCACAGCGGCACCAACCCCACGGCCGCGGCGGTCGGGCTGATGCGGATGTTCGACGCCCTGGACGCGCCGACCCGGTTGCAGGCGGCCGAGTTTCTCCGCGCGATGCAGAACGAGGAGGGCGGCCTGCGGGCGAATACGCGGATTCCGATCGCGGATCTGTTGAGCACCTTCACCGGACTGGTTGCGCTGTTGGATCTCGATGCGTCCGACACCGTCGACGCCAATGCAATACGACGTTTCGCCGAATCGCTCGACCAACCCACCGGCGGTTTTCGCGCCGGCGCGTGGGACGACACGGTCGACGCAGAGTACACGTTCTACGGCCTGGGCACCTTGGCGCTTTTGAGCCGATCGGCCATGTCCGGTGAGGACGCATAAAGCCGCGACCGGTGGTCGCGTCCGAGCACGGAAATGCGTCCGCCGACGTTCTCTCGTACCGAATCCTATGAGCCATACCCCTTTGTCCAACGGCGCGACCACCGGTCGCGGCTAAATGAGAACCGCGGACGCCCGACGTTTGTCGAGCGGCCGCAGCGGTGGGTTTACGCGCGCTCAAACAGCCTGGCGAGCCGTTTGCGCAAGTTATCGTACCCGCGTTGGGGCAGGCCGGTCTTCAAGAGACTGATCGCCGCGGCGAGCAAGAAGAAGAGCACGCCGCAGACGATCTGATCCAGCCCGGCCACGGTTCGCCGCCAGACGAGATACGTCTGCCAGCCGGCGATCGACGTCCACGTGCCGAGATTGGTGGCCGCGGCGGCGTAGTGCCAGCGATTGTGGACGAGGTAACCGTAGGCGGCGGCCGAAGCGATGCTGAGCATCGGATAGACCGACAGTAGCAGCTTCGGCGGATCGCCGAGCCACATCGGATCGACAAACACGGCCACGGCACCGAGCAGCACAATCGCC
Organism: uncultured Planctomycetaceae bacterium; assembly: GCA_964472545.1. GTDB lineage: Bacteria > Planctomycetota > Planctomycetia > Pirellulales > Thermoguttaceae > CAYYNP01. The sequence goes on from CAYYNP010000266.1 coordinate 8,504, forward strand.
GCGGCCGTGCCGAGTTGCAGGCGCTTGACAAACCGGCCGCCCAGCGTGGCCCCGATCAGCAGTGTGGCCGCCAGCAGCAAGTGCACGGGGATCAGCCCGCGATAGGCCATGAACGGCGTCTCGTACAGTTCCAGGCAGAGTCCCGCCACGCCGCAGCACACCGCCGCAAAGCAGCGGACCGAACTCCGCCGCCGAAAACCCACGGCAAGTTGCACGGCAGCGATTGACAGAAGTGCCACGCCTTGCAGCGGCACGAGCGACGAAACGTCGAACGTACGAGGCCCGCAAACCAACGTCACGGCCAGCGTGGCCGTCAACGCGGTCGCGGCATGTGGCACGCGCCGGCACGCCGCCACGGCATAGAAGACGGCCACGGCCAGGAGCGTACCCAACAGTGGGTACGTGCCGAGCGTGTTGCGAAAGACCTCGAAGAAGTGCCGCGCCGCCGTGTTGTCGCCGGGCCCGGCCGCCGCCAGCGCCACGAGTGCGATCGGGGTTATTAACGCCACTTGCATCACGCTACGCGAGCGGGAGACCAGTCCGATCTCCAACAGCAGCACGTTGACGGCCAGCAAGAACGGGACCAAGAAATAGAGCCCGAAGATGTTGGCCGAGTCGGGCATCGGATAGCACGACATGCAGAGCGCATAGCTTCGCAACAACACGCCGAACCCCAGCACGCCGAAGAGCACCCAGGGATAGAGCGGCCATCGCCAAGGGCTGCCGTTTTCGGCCACGTATTGCGGCCCACGCCGCACGGCCGGCAGGAGCGTGAGAAAGAGCAATCCGGCCAACGGAGCAAAGCCGAACAGTCCCCAGAGCAGGGCCGGCTCGTTGGGATCGGCGACGGTCGGGTTCAACGCGATTGGATAGAGAAAGAACAATACCAACAGCAGATGATACGGAACCCGAAACATCGCCGGCAATCGCAACCGGATACCCCGCAGCAACGCTTCGCTGAGCAACATCGCAAACACGAGTCCGCCGAGCAGGCAGAGCGTGCCCAGTGGGCGGTTGTTCAGCAGCGACTCCTCGAACGTGAGCGAGATGGCCATGAACATCAAGACCACCAACAGCAACACGGTTCGCACGTCCTGCCAGACGTTGCCGAAGCGGATCAGAAACCATGCGGTCGCGGCCAGCAACAGCGTGTAGCCGGCCAACGCGGCCATCAGCAGACCGACTTCATGCACGCCGTCGCCGGCATTGAACGACACCCGCAGGCCCCAAAAGACCAGCATCGCGCTGATCACGTAGAACGGGTTGTGGGTGTAGAGAAAGCGGACGACTCCTCGGGCGGAACTTGCCGGACACGAAGGCCGCGGGCGGCGGCGCGAAGGCGGCGGTTGGCTTGGTGGTCGCGCGTCGGGCGGTGGCTGACCGCGCGGTGGCTGCCCCGGCGGGGGAAGCGACGATCGTGCCCGGTCGGCGGGCGGGGGGCGATGACGGGATTCGTCCATAGCGGACCTCCTTCTTACAGGGCGGGTCCGTCGGACGCCGTATGGATTGCCGGCGCCGCCGAACGCCGCAAGTCTAGATGAGAAACGCACGCCGGCCGGCTTCCGCAGATCGAAACACTGCACAGGAATCGAACGCCGGTCGGTCTACCGTCATGCTACCCGCTTTGGCGGTTGCGTGCAAAGCCAGGTATGGCCGCCGATACAAAGCCGCGACCGGTGGTCGCGCCCGGCGAATTGGCCACTGGCGCGTCGAACGGGCAAGTCAGAGCCGATGCACCCTCACACACACCATCAAGACGTACATCACGAGAAACAGTACGCCCACGCACGAGACAACGATCCCGACCGCCCGCGGCGGCCGGCAGCGACACAACGGATACGTCAATGCGCCGACGATGAAGCTGGCGTTGGCCCAAAAGGCGAGCCAGGGCGCGGCCTCACCGCCCTGCAGACTCCCTCCCCAAAGCAACAAACACCAAGCAGCGAGCACGGCGGCATAGCTCACGTCGCGTATGGGCGTTCGTCCGACATGCCGCGCAATGCCCTCGGACACCGAGTAGACGGCGGCAAGACAAGCGGCAAAGACTCCGAAGACGCAACCGAAGATGTACGGGTCGTCGGACCGCAACGGGTCGTCGTGGTCGATACACAGGCCAGCCCAGAAGCCGAGGGCCGCCACCGTACTGAAGACCAACCACGCCCGAAGCAACGTCGCCCCAGCGAGTTGCCCGATCGCCTTGCCGTTCACGCTGCACCCTCCGCCGCTGGGGTTGTGTGATGATGTCGAGAGACGGGACGGTCGCTCCCTTCTTCGGGCGGAGTTGTGGCGGCGGTATAACGCTTGAACCGTCAGCCGCACGTGTGCCAGTGCTTCGCAGAAGCAGTGCCGTCCACATCCGATGCAGAAAAACACTGCTTCTGCGAAGCAGTGACACACTCCGGGTCCGCGGGCGCTCGGTCGTCTAGAACCCGCTCAGCGCCATCACGAACGACCCCAAACAACCGGCGATCAGCACCGCGCCGGCGAAAATCAACGCCAGGCGCGTGGCCGGCCGCCAGTGGCCAGCGGCGGCGTTGCTCGTGGGGTCGACGGCGGGAACCGTGGCAATCAGCCCGTCGGGCAATGCGGCCTTGAGTTCGTCGGCGGTCTGGACGGTGGGCTCGATCCGGATGCCGCCCGAGATCATCCCCACGCCGGCCGCCAATGCAAGGCCGGCTAACAGCGAGGCCAAGACGGTCGTCGTCATCGAGCGCGGCGCAACGGCCGGCTGCACGGCGGCGGGCTCCCACTGGATCTGGGCCTGGCTCTGATAGTCCTGCCAGGCGCTGCGCTCTTGCCGGATAGCCAGATCGTGCGCCCGTTCCGCAGCTTCGGCCGCCGTTTGGAGCTGACGCAGCCGCTCGGCCGTTTGAGGGTCGCTGCCCAGCGCCGCAATCGCCGAAGCGCGCGAAGGCTGCTCGGCCGGTTCCTCCGGCGGCACTTCCGACGGGTCGAGCGATTCGCGCGGGACCTTCCGCTCGACGCCGTCCATCCGGCGGCGAAGGGCGTCGATTTGCAGATCGAGCGCTTGCACGGCCGGATGCTCCTGCTGACGGTCGACCAACATCGTTCGCCGCCGCTGTGTGAGTTCGTCGAGTTGAGCGACCAGCTCCTTCCAGCGCGGGTTTGCGACCAGCGATGCCTCGCGCGGCGGGGCGGAAGGCTCCTGCGTCTTGGCCAACTCGACGTGCTCGGCGATGAACGCGTCGCGGCGGGCTCGCGCCTCGATGCGTTCGTAGGTGGCGTCGTTCAATGCGGCCTGGGCCTCGTCGTGTGCCTGGCGCACGCGCGTCTTCCACTGCGTCATGCAGTCGGCCACGTAGGCCTCGGCCAGCGCGTTGACCACGGCGGCCGCGTACTCGGGATCGGCGGCCGTGTAGGCAATGGAAATGCCCATCTCGCCGGGCGTCGAGGTCCAGTCGGCGGTGACGTCCAACTGTTGGCGAAGGCTCTCGGCCGAACGTTGCGCGGTCTGTTGCGGCGATTCACCGTCGGCCGATTCGAGCGACGGGCCCACCCGGCGAACCGTGCGATAGACGTTCGGCTGCGAGAGGAGCAAGTCGCAGATCGCCCGGCAATCCGGCTCGGCCGGCGTCGGCGTTTCGCCGTCCGTCTCGACGACGGGAAACCCGCTCTTTTGATAGACCGTCGCCGTCGACGCGTAGGTCTCGGCGGAGGCGGAGCGCCGGTCGGCCGATGTCTGCGCCCAGTAGACGCCCGCTGCGGTAATCAGGCACAGCAGCGCGCAGCAAACCACCGGCACCTTCGGCGGCGCAGACGGCCGCACGGTATGATCCGACTCCGTTCGGGTCTTCGACATGACGGCTCCCCGTCAAAACGGTTTTCTTGCCGGTCTATCGGCGCAGACTATCCCTCATAATCGACATCGGCCACCGGGCAGCCAAAGCTTATGCCAATGTGAGGGATGGAGGCCCTCTCAGGACGCGACTTCTTGCCAATCGGCCCCGGCTCGGCAATGATGAAGCCGAGGTGCAATAAGCAGCCGCGACGGGAGGGCCCATGTTTCGCGTGAAGATCTGCGGGATCACCAGTCTTGAAGACGCCCGGACGGTGGTTGCCGCCGGTGCCGATGCGGTGGGGCTGAACTTCTTCCAGAAAAGCCCTCGGTATCTCACCGAGGAGCAGGCCCGGAAGATTGTCGCGGTGATTCCCGGCGGCGTAGTGAAGGTTGGGCTGTTCGTCAACGCCTCGGTGGAGGAGATGTGCGGGAAATTCGATCGGCTGGGGCTCGAGTTGATCCAGCTTCACGGCGATGAATCACCGGACGTGTTGGGCCAGTTGGGCGACCGGCCGGTGCTGCGGGCCTTCCGGCTGAACCCCCACGCAGGGTTGGCAGAGATAGCCAACTACCTCGTCCACTGCCGTCGTGCGAGCTGTCTGCCGCGATTGGTGCTCTTGGACGCCCATATCAAAGGGCAATACGGCGGCACCGGACAGGTCGCCGACTGGTCGACGGCCAGCCATTACCCAATGGAGGAGTGGCACCCCTCATTGGTGCTTGCCGGCGGGCTAACGGCGAAGAACGTGGCCAAGGCCGTTCGCGCCGTTCGCCCCAGCGCGGTCGACACCGCCAGCGGAGTGGAATCGGCCCCTGGAAAGAAGGATGCGGCGGCGGTGGCTGCATTCGTGCAGGCAGCCAACGCAGCGCTTGGAGGGGCTAGGGAATAGGGGCTGGGGTGGAGCGGTATTTGCCTGAGGGCAGATGGATGAGCGACTCATCCCGGTTGCTCGAAGTCGTCGCCCCGGAAAGGAGATGGCGTGGAAACGACCGGCATGTTGATCATGCTCACCGTCGTTCTTGCCTGGGAATGTGCGTATTGGGCGATGGAGCGATGGAGGCACTGGGATGAGCCCGGCACGTTCAGGAGGATCGCGGTGCGATCCCACGTGTTCGGTGTTTCCATGGCGACGGCTGCCTTTATCGTATTGGGCGTACTCTCGGGCTTGGCCGGCGAAGCGGGCCTGTTGCTGTCGTTTCGCGGCGTCGTTTGCTTTCTGGCAGAAGTAGTAGCGTTCTCATTTGTGGCTAGCTGCTCTCCGTGGATCTGGGGGGATCGGAAGAAAGGGTTCAAGGGTCGTCGTTCGACCTCTGATCCGGACGCCCCCGGGTGACGCTATGTGTACAGATCGGCCCACCCGCGTCGATGAGCCGAGGTCGGATCGGCGGGATGTGGCAGACTAGCGCGTCGACGCGCGACACATGTACGCCTGCTCCCCCGGCCCCTAGCCCCAGTCCCTAGCCCCCAGCCCCAGTCCCCAGCCCCTGGTCCCCAGCCCTCCACCCGAACTCCCCGCTCCTACCCCACTTCTCCCGCCTAGACCCGCCCAAGTTGGCCTCCCTTGTCAGCCCGCACCCCCGCGGCGTATCATGGTTGTCCCATAGTCTTACGAGTTCCCGGTGGCGAAAAGGAGAGTCCCGTGTCGC
>CAYYNP010000267.1:0-13949 GCA_964472545.1 uncultured Planctomycetaceae bacterium
TCGGAAGGTAGGTGGTATTGCCAAAGAGAAACGCATCGCTCTCTAGGCGCCAGTGCCGCGCCCAATGGTCCCCAGACGGAACTGAAGATGCCCTCGGTGTGGCCCCGTTCCCGGCCCATCCACATGTAGCAGACGGTGCGCGCCCAACGCTCGCTCGTCTCCTTCTCGCCCAGCAGGTGAAAGGCCATGGCGCACGCGCCGTTCATACCGTTATCCATCCGCCCGCCGCGGCCGCCGGGGTTCCCGAGGCCGTAGGGCAAGTTCGACCCGCAGAACTTACCGAAGAATTGGATCGACCGCGGCAACGTGTGATCGTAGGGTTCGATGCGGCACTGCCGGGCCAAACACAGCCCGACCAACGCACCGACCCCGGCGCAATTGACCTCGCCGTAGCCACCGGAGACGGTTCCCGGGGCCAGCACGCCGGGGCCTTTCCCGCCGCCGTGGCTCCTGGAGCCGCTACGGTACTGTGCCCAGGCCAACCCTTCCGCCTGATTTCGAATCGCCGGCAGCGCGTACGAGTCGCCGGTTACGAGGTAGTATTCGCAGAGGTTCATCAGCCGTGGACCGCTGACCCAGGCGCTGCATCCGATGCACTCCTCGTATTCACCCTTCAGGTCCTTGCACAGATGACGCCGCGCCAACTCGAACGCCGCCTCGTCGCCGCACGCCATCAGGAAGGTGGGCGTCCAGAAATCGTAACGATGCCAGGGGATACCGCTCCATCACGAATCGCGTCAGGTCCTCCCTGATCTGTTTCGACTTCTCGCAGTCGTACGGCCAGGTGTCGCTGTAGGAAAGCGTATTGCCCAGGTCCATCTTCACGTTTAGGCCTTGTCCGGAAACAACGTCGTCCGCTTCATGGTAGCCATCGCACTCCGTGTGATGATTCGCCCGAAAAACTGCGAAGTTGTTTCCGGACAGGCCCTTAGCGGCTTGCGGTCGCGGACGATACGGAGGGTGAGAATGCCGCCCAGTTCCGGCGACTGGCTTTCGACCAGGGCGTGTCCCATTTCCGGGCGGGGGTCTTCCGTGTCTTCAAACAGACGGCCGTTGGCACCGATGATGATGTCGTCGACCTGCAGCACGCCGGTGGCCGGTGCATCGTCGAGCACGTGTATCACCAGCAGTTCCACGCGGTTCTGGGCCTCGGTCACGTACGCCCCGGTGATGCCCAGCGGCAGCACGGTCATCTGCAAGCGGCCCGCTGCTGGGTTGCTTCGTCGAACCGGATCTTGCGCGGCGCGCCGGCTTGCGGTTTGGAGATCGGCCGGCAGCGCAGTTGATGCGCCGCCGTTTCCGCCGGTCCGGGCAAAGTGCCCAACACACTGGACTCCCGCGAAAACAAGGCCGCTTTGACGTCGCGCACCTCGGCGAGTGCCTCTTCCACATTGTCGGATTCCGCTGCCGCCGCGGCACTAAACGTCAGCGGGAAGAAGCTCGAAAGGACCAATGCGACGGTAGGCCGTTTCACGGTTGCCACCTCGAATATCATGGACGTGTATTCAACGGCAAGGCAGGGAAGCCGGCTTGGTTGTAGAGATTGGCTTGCTTTGGTCGAGGCTCCCAGGCATAACGGACCGCGACGGGGTTGGCGACGTCCGCGCACGTGACGATCACCTGACGGCCGTCAATCCTGGCCGTCGCGGGGAACCATCGGCCGTCGGGGCCGGCCAACTCGAAGCCGCCCAGGGGCTTGTCGACGGCCGGTCTGACGGGCTCTCCCAGTTGCTTGTCGCCGATCATCAGGCCCTGGCCCACCTGCTTGAAAGAGACGGTGAGCTCGCGGCCGTCCGCCCGGTGCGATTCGTACACCGGACCGGTGCGGATCGGCCGGTTCTCGACCGTGGCGATCGCCCAACGCGAGGCGCGCTCGGTCCAGTTGCGAGGATCGCGGGGATCGTTGACGTAGTCGTGCGCGGGCAGAACGGTCGTGGCCGGCGTCTGCGACACGCCCTGCTGCACGTGGCGAAACGCCATCCAGACCGACTGGTCCTCCACCTCGCCTTCTTCCCAATACATGGGCGGACGAAACTGAAAGAAGGCCGCGGGCGCCTCCGGCGAGTTCATCGCGATACGAAGCCCGCGAATCAGCGCCTCGGCCTTGTCGGCGTAGCGATCGTCGTACTGGTTCTGCTGCAGCGTTTTGAGGATCAGGCCGCGCACGGCGAACGGAGCGATGGGATGAACCGTGCTGTTGTAGTAAGTCGTCGCAGCGACGGCACGCGGCGGAGGCCCGGGCATACGCGGCACTTGCGAGAAGTCGTCGGGATCCGTGCTGCCGGCGGCGAGCGCGCGACGCGTTGAGGTGAGCCACCCTTCCAGATCGCTCAGCGTTTTTAGATGAGCGGCGCGCCCCGCGGGTGATGCGGGGTCCCACGTGCGAACGACCTCCGCAACATCGTGCATGTCGGCGGTCGCCTCGAAACCCGCCGGCGGGGTCATCGATGCCAGATCGTCGAGGCCGATGGCGACGATGCCGACCGGCACACCGGCGCGTCTGAAATACTCTCGCCCGAAAAAGTAGGGAATGGCAGCGTACCCGCCCCAACTGGCCGTGTCGTACGCGGCCCACGTTGCGTTGCCCTCGGTATTGAAGCGGTACTGCGGGCGCAGCGCGTGGCGGTCCCGGCCGCCCGGCAACGCCACGAAGGTCCGGATGATCGGCAGGCGGTCGGCCGCCTGATCCTGCTTGATGAAGGGATTGATGTCGTAGTAGATGCCCATCCGGCTGCCCTTCTCGAAACGGCCCTGGTAATACCCCAGGCCGATGACGTCGCCGCTAAACAGCCACACGTCGCCGACCAGCACGTCCTTCAACGTGACGGCGTTGCCCTTGCCCTTGAGCGTCATGGTCTGCGGCCGTGCGTTGGCTGGCATCGCATCCAGTTTCGCACGCCACAACCCGGCCGAATCCGCCGTAGCCCGTTTGCTCTGGCCGACAAAAGTCACCGTGACTTGCTCGCCCGGCTCAGCCCGGCCCCAAACGGGCACGGCGACGTCGCGCTGCAACACCATCTGATCGCTGAAGATGAGTGCCGGCTCAACCGCGTGCGCCGCGGCGGCCGAGACTAGGACTAGAACCAGGGCAATGCCCGCGCGCCGTGTGAGCAAATGCATAATATCAACTCCGTAGTAGTGCTTTGGGCAGTTGGCGAATCAATCGGGCAGCGTGGTGAACATCGCGGCGGGCAGGCCGGCCGTGTTGTACAAGAACGGCGGCGGAGGAACGTTGGTATAGCAGTAACGCACGTGTACCGGCTTGTCCACGTTGTCCGACCAGGCAACGAGTCTATCGCCCTCGATCCTAGCGACGGCCTTCTGCCAGCGCCGATCTTCGCCGGCCACTTCCACGTTGGGCACGTCCTTGCCGTCGGTCAGCTTGGGCGGATGGAGCATGTCCTTCTCGCCAAGCTGCAGGCCGCCGACGGCGTAATCGAACTCGACGATCACCCTGTTGCCCTCGACGCGGTGGGACTTGTAGACCGGACCGGAGGGCACGACGTCCGCCCGGCCGTAATCCCGGTTGAGCGCCCACAGCGCGGCGCGGATGCCCGCATCGACCTTGTTGGCCGGGTGGACGTTCACGTCGAAGTCGAGCAACACGGCCATGCCGCTGTTGGGTACGAGCTTCAGCGCGTTGAGTTGCTCCTGACGCACCAGCGGGCTGCAATAGTCGCCGCTGCGCTGCAACTGCATCCAATAGAACGGGATCTCGCCGCCGTTGCCTTCGACCGAGAAGAGGTCGCGCCAGGTCTTGGCCATGACCTTCATCTCAATGTCCCACAGCCGGTTGCGAAAGTCACTTTCCCCCTGATACCAAACCACGCCCTTGATCGCCATGGGAACCAGCGGGTGGATCTTGCCATTGTAGAAGCCGCAGAGGTCGCGCGGCCCCGGCTCGGGCATCAGCGGCTGAGGGTACGGAAACGGTTTGTCTTCCGCCATGGCCTTCTGGGCTTCGGCGAGCCATTGCTCGACCACCGTCAGCCGCTCTTTCCAGGCCTCGCGGCCGTGTGGTGTATGGGGGTAGTAGACGTCCACCCTGTCGGCCAGGCCTTTCAGTTCCGGATCGAGGCGGAACCCGTGACGCGGGATCCACTCTTGGATGATGCTGCCGGCCCAAGCCTGCCACAAGATGCCTTGGGGAACGTCGATTCCCTGCTGCTGGATATGCCGGGCGAAGTAGAAGCCCACGGCGCAGCAGCCTGCGGTCGTTTCCTCATCCTGGCATATCGTCCAGGCGTCCGGGGCGCTCGCGAACTTCTCGATGGGGTACGGCCGGTCCTTACCCGCGCCGAAGTAGCGGATCAAAGGATGGTGCCATTTCATCCCGGCCGGCGTAGGGTGGCGGCCGACGTTGCGGCCCATGTTCGACTGGCCGGAGAAGATCCACACGTCGCCGACCAGCACGTCGTCGACCGTCACCGTGCTCTTCCCCGCGATAATCAACATTTGTGGCTTGGCGCTTACCGTGAGCGGATCGAGCACGATCTGCCACTTGCCGTCCGCGCCGGCAGTGGCGGACTTGTTCTGTCCGGCGAACGTAACGATCACCTTCTCGCCCGGTTCGGCGGTTCCCCAGACGGGCACCGGCTTGTCGCGCTGCAGAACCATGTGATCGCCGAAAACGTCGGCCGGTTCAATCGCGGCAACCTCGGCGGACCAAATGGCGATCAGCAACAGCAAGCACCACAAAGAGAGCTTCTTCATCATCCGTCTACTCCTCGAGAGAGTTGTTTCAACAGGCATTGTGGACCCAGGCTACTGGAATTCAGCCGCGAATCTTGGTGGGAGCCGAATCCGACCTCCGGGCCCACGCGGCCTAGGGGGCGCGTCGTCGTCCCCACCGTCAGCGGCGCCGCAGCTCCGTGGAAGGAAGCCCACACGTCGTCGCGCTTGATCCATTGGCCGTCGTTGATCAAGTGCCCGTACTTCTGAGGCTGCAACTCGGCCAACTGCTTGAGATGCTCTGCCGATCCCTTGCCCTGCATGTTCGACTGGGCAACCAGCAGGAACACACTGACCGGCTTCTTGTCTTCGGCCGAAGCCGCCGCGGCAACCCTTGCGACAAGCACGACCACAAGGCACAGAAGGAATCGACGTTTCATAACAGACTCCTCAATGACACCGAAGAGACGAAAACACCGTCGCTGCTGCAATGGCTCAGGAAGAGACTTCGCCGCAAGTTCACCTGCCGCATCATACCGTCCTCGGCTACACTTTGCCATCCAGGAAGCACGCTTCCCGATGCCCGGAATCGCCTCGGCCTCGAGGCACGCTCTCTACCGCTCACGCTACCATAACGTGTTGATCCAAACAGTACACGTTTCGTTCTTCGGCCTTCGGTCCGCTTGGCAAGACCTCTTGGGTGCAGAGTGATGCCACACGTGCCGCGGTCCCAGGCGACTCGGGCTCCGCCGTCTCGCCCAATCGAAATGATGACAACCGCTCCCTGACCTGTCTGCCCGGAAATGCACCAGGAGGGCGTGTCCGACGCGCGCAACGAACAGACGCTCCGATGCGTCGGTCAATGCGACCCGTGCAGCTAAGCGATCATAGCCGCAAGCCCTCGTGGGGCCGTTGTTGTTTCGAGCCGTCCATCGGCAGCTTGTGGGAAAAGGGCTCAACGTGTTGGCATTACGGCGTCTACTCGGATGCGTCGATCGTCGGCCTCGAAATCGTCGCGTTCCGTGTGGGTACTCCCTTGGTCATCATCGCTTTCAGTTCGTCCAGGTGTTGCCGATAAACTTCGCGGGGCGTGCAATCATGTTTCTTGCACAGAGACGCGACCATGCCAAGCACCTCCCCCATCATTCCGGTGGTTCGTTGCACACGCACCGTGCCGAGCGCCACGTGCGTTGCGCTGATGTTTCGACCAGCCATCACCAGGTTGTCGATGTTGCGTGAATACAAGCATCGAAAAGGGATTGGATACGGGGCGATTTTCATTTGCTTAGGGCCTGTCCGGAAACAACTTCGCAGTTTTTCGGGCGAATCATCACGCGGAGTGTGATGGCTACCATGAAGCGGACGAAGTTGTTTCCGGACAAGCCCTTAGCGGTGTCGGCGAGGTTTGGGTGCCTCTGTAGGGGGGCGGCAAGGCCCTTCGGCACGTCTGGGCCTCGGTCGCTAGCGATGGGCGAGCAGATTGCTCTCTGATTACCGCTGGACTTCAACGCCGTTGAAAGTGCCATGGTTGGCCCATGCCCGGAACTTTCGCGCCCGATGCGTCGTCTAACCGAGGGGAATCATCGCACGTCAGTTCCAGTTCTTCGGAGGACCCGAAGATGAGCAGATTCAGTCTGGCGTTGGCATTCTGGGCCGCAACCGCAGCGACTTTCGCAGTGGGTGCGGCGGACGAGACGGGTGTGCAACGGGCCGCCGACCTCGCCTCGCCGGTGCCGCTCACCGCCGGCGGCAAACCGATCGACGTCGAGGGCTTCGCGGCGCCTTTCGTGGGCGACTTTGACGAAGACGGCAAGAACGATCTGCTGGTCGGACAGTGTCAGGCGGGGAGGCTTCGGATCTACCGCAATGTGGGCACCGATGCCCGGCCCAAGTTCGATCAGTTCGAGTGGTTCACCACCACCGGCGGAGTTGCCGGCGTTCCGATTTGCTGTCGCGTTGCGTTCACTCCCCAATTGATCGACTTCGACGGCGACGGGCGCACCGACGTCCTTACGGGAGGGGGGTTGGGCAGGCTCTACCTTTTTCGCCGAAATAGGGACCGTACATTTGCCGAGGCAGAGGTACTCGAGAGCAGGCACGGTGAGCTGCAAATGGGGCGTCGCTTCCCAAGCGGAAACCGGATCCAATACAACGCGACCGTGTTTGCCCACGATTGGGACGACGACGGCGATGTCGACCTGTTGTTCGGCTGCTACAGCAATTGTCTGATTGAGAACGAAGGCACGCGCCGTGATCCGGTCTTCGGTGACGCGGTGCCGCTAGTGCTCGACGACAGGCAGATCCCCTCGGGTAACGTTGTCGGACCGTGCGTAGCAGACTGGGACGGCGATGGTCGTGCTGATCTGCTGGCCGGACGCAGAGGGGACATCGTATGGTATCGCAACACGGGCGAGAAGGGCTCCGCCGAACTCCAGGAGCCCGAAATCCTCGTTCCCGCTGGCGACCGGTCGTTCGGAAGCGATCGCCGAGACGACCAGCCGGCCCGCTTCCACGCCATCTGCGTCACCGATTTCAACGCCGACGGCCGGGTCGATTTGCTACTGGGTGACCACTTTGTCAAGCGCGCTGATCTGACGGAAGAACAGGAGGCGCGGGTAGCAGAAGGCATGGTGAAGAGTAGCACGATGCGCCGCGAGTTGGCAACTGCGCCGGCCAACGAAACCCGGCCAGGGCGAATCGAGCGATTCCGCAAGTCGCTCAGGGAGTGGCAAGAGCACGCGGAGTTGCCAATGGGTTTCTGCCAGGCCGCGAGTCCTCGATTGGAACGCAGCGGTCGCGTCTGGCTCTACGAGCGGATCCCCGACGAGTAGGTGTCATGATTCGAAAACTCTGCATTGCCATTTTCGCGTGGTCGGCGCTCGCCGCCGAGACCTTCGCCGACGTCGACCTGGTCACCGTCCCCCGTCGAGAAGCCACGCAGCTAACGATCTACAACTCCGAAGACATCACGATGGTCCGCGAGCATCGGCTTCTGACCGTCAAGCGGGGCGTCAATCGCATCCAATTCTCCTGGGCCAACACGCTGATCGACCCGACGAGCATAGATTTCCGCATCCTGGACCACCAGAACCAGGTCGATCTGATCGACACGACGTTTCCCGCCGGTCGAAACGACGCCCTGCGATGGAACATCAGCAGCCAGATGGCCGGCAAGATCCCCGTGGAAATCCGCTACTTCACCAGCGGGATCACCTGGAAAGCAGATTACGTGGGGATCGCCAATCAGGATGAGACCAAGCTGCGGTTGACCGGCTACGTTCGCGTGTTCAACAACTCGGGTGAGCTCTACGACAACACTCAAACGCGGCTGGTCGTCGGCACGATCAATCTGGTGGAGAAGATCGCCGATCTGGCAAGGCGAGCAGCGCCGGAGACCGACCCGGATTCCGCCGTCCGGCACTGGAGCAGCTTCAGCGGCCCGGAGCGAGTCCAACTCCAAGACGGGCTGGGCATCGCACTAGGCAAAGCTGGCGCTCTTGGAGGTGGAGGCGGCGGGAAACTCGAACGGAGCAAGCAGGTCGTCAAGGAGGGCCTCTCCGAGTATTTCCTCTTCACCATCGACGGCCGCGAGGACATTCAGGACAAGCAGCCCAAGCGGCTGGTCTCGATGAAAGTCACAGACGTACCGTTGGAGTGCATCTACAAGCTGACGGATCGCGACGGCGGAGAGCAGTTCACGAAGTACTACCGCTTCAAGAACGAAAAGCTGCTCGATGATGATGGCCAAGAGGAGGATCTTCCGGCGATGGAGAACCTGGGCCTCTCACCGCTGCCGGACGGCAACGTGCGGCTGTTCTCCGAATACACGAACAAAGACCTTGCCTACGTGGGCGGCACCGCGACCAAGTACGTGCCCATCAGCGACCGCGTCGAAGTCTCCGTCGGCCGCGACCCGGACGTCACTGTCGTCCGGCGACTGAAGGATCAACGGATCAGCAACATCGTCGCCCGGCAGTATAGGAGACGACTCGACGACACCTTCGTGCTCTACCACGACCTGATCGACTACGATGAGACATTCGTCTACGAGGAAGAAGTCGTCTCCGGTAAGCCGGTCGAGGCCAAGGTCGAGTTGGAGCGACGCTTCGACGCTAACGTCGTTTTGTGGGGCAGTGATGGAAAACCCGATGATTGGAACAGCGAAGAGCCGGGGGCATACGTCGACTTGCACGAGATCGACGGCCGTGTGGAACGAGTCGATCAGAATCACGTCAAGTACTTCCTCGACCTTACTGCCGGCGAGAAACGGTTCGTTCGATACTCCGTCACGTACAAACGCCGCAAGGTCGGCCCCGAGCTGAACACCGAGAAAAGGCGGGAGCCGCTGTAGCATTGTACGTGTTTCACGGAGGCAGCGAAGCCGTGAGGACACGAACGAACTGTGCCGCCACGGCAATACCGGCGGCCGGGCTGGGGCTTTGTACGTCGTGTAGCTCCGGTTCAGCTTTGGGAGTTTCGGACGCGAGCTACGTTGTCGAGCCGTATGCCACGTACCTGTATCCGTGACGTTGTGTGCCCCTATTCTATAGACGACATAGCGGCGAGGGGTCCGGGGGCTCGTGAATCGATGATACAAACGCTGCCACACAGATCGCCACGGATCTCGCACCACAGCGAAAGGCCGAAACGCCGGGCGCGACGCGTCAGACGGGCGGCGAAAGAGGAATCAACTCGGGCTCATCGGTTGAGGCCTCGATCGCTTTGATGGTCTCTCTGACAAGCCTTGCCTTCCCCAGGCTCAGACGGCGCGGGAAGTTCCTTTCTCCATTCTCGAAGTACTCCGCGGCAGCCTCCAATTGGGGAATGACGCGTTTTCCATGGGATCCGTAGGACTTGAGCATTTCCATGACCTTCACGATGCGTATTTCGCTGGCGTGTCCTTTTTGATTGCAAGCGTAATCCACCAGCAGTTCGATCCCCTCGTCGATCCGGTGTTTCGCCAACAGTTCAAGACCGCTCATGCGAATATCGCTGGCGAACATGATCCCGCTAGGCGCCAACTCGACGATCGCCTGATGCACCGCAGGCAGCAGCGGCTTGATTTCTTCGTAAGAGAGGTTCTGGTACACCGACCCGAAGCTACCCCGCGCCCGTCCGTCGTCGTTCCGCAGGCCTGCCCGAACGGCTTTGGCGAGCAACTCGCGGTCGACGCCTTCGAGCGACCGGCCGATCAGACCGCCTCGCCTGTTGAAGAGGGCGAAGGAAAGGTAGCGTTGCTCCATATTGCGTGGATCGTTCTGGGGATCGCTCTTGGTGAGCCTTATGAGCATTTCGGGAACGGCCGCTTTGGCCGGCTCCCCAATGCCCGCCAGCGCGTCGGCGGCCAGGATTCGCAGCCAGAGGTCGTCGCTGCGGAACGTCTTCAGCAGTGCCCCAACGGCCGCCACGCCGCGTCCGCGCTGCATCTTGATCGCCTGGCAGGCGCCGTATCGGGTATAGAGATCCGGGGCGTCGAGCAACCGGATCAAGCGGGCGATAACGTCATCCTGCCGGCGTCCCAGCGCCATCGCGGCCCGTTCGCGGACGACCGGCGACCAACTGCTTAGCCGTGCAATGAGTTGCTTTGTGTCAAGCTTGTCGTAGAAGCTGTTGCGATCCCTATTGCTCCATCCATGGCCGTCGTTGATGAGGCTTTGTGCCGCGGACGCGTCGAGCGGTGGGAAAGAACTCTCCCGTCTGCCCGTCAGGTAGAGCTTCTTCAGCGGCATCGCATACGACAGAAGATAGGCCCCGGTGCAGTCCCAACCCGGGTAGCTGTCATTCCGCATCGCAGGCGGGCCTTGATGCAGGAACGTTCCGTCCCAGCGCCGCGCGAGGTCGAAATACCAGGCACCGAACTCTTGCATCCATGGCCCGGTGGCGTGGGGGCCGGACTGCGCCACGCCCGGCAGCGACCAGAGGACGTTGAAGAAATTCCCGGTGTGGCCCGTGTCGCGTTCCGGTCCGTGGGAGGCGACGCTCATCCGCGAAAAGAACTCCGCTCCCTCTGCCTCGCCGCGCAGGTTGAACAGGACCGACGCCATACCGCACTTGCCGTTGTCCTCGTGCGTCTCGATCCAGGGGTGGTGGTCGCCGTAGGGGACGGCCCCCTTGCCGACGTAGAATCGCATCAGCCGCATGCTCTTCTCGATCGCCTCCTCCACCTGCGGATCGTCAACCCCGGCCTCGCGTGCCAGGACGAGCGAAATTGTCAGCGGCAGTCCCGGGGCGTTCATCATCCCGTAGCCGCCCAGGCGGCCGTCCGGATTCGCGAAGCGGTGCCCCCACGAACCCACGATGCTCTGCCCGCTGGCAGCCTCGAGCGCCAACCGCCGCAGCCCCGGCATGACCGACTCGTCGCCGGTCGCCATCTTGTACTCGGAGAGCAGCATGATGACGTAGCCGTAATACCACGTTTGGAAACTACCGGCCGAGTAGTCCGCCGCCCATTGGGCCTCCTTCTTCACCAGCGGAACGTACTCGGGCTTGCCGCTGGCCAACAACGCCAGCGCGTTGAGCGACCGCGTGATCGGGTTCTGCCGGTACGACGGGTCTGCGACGCGTGCCGCGAGCGCCTTGCAGCCTTGCGCGAGAATGTGCCTCGACTTCGGACAAGCGTAGGGGGCGGTTGCGCTGTAAGTGCCGAGGACGGGCAGCTTCACGACGACACTGGCGGTCTTGCCGCCCCGCCAGCGGATCAGCGACAAGTTTCCGCCGCCTGCCTCCGATTCGGCCTCGGTGAGCGCCTTGCCTATCTCGGTGCGCGGATCGTAGGAGAACGGTTTGCCGCCGACTCCCAGGATCGCGTCGCCGACCACGAGGACTCCGCCGGCGGGCGACTTCTTCTCAACTTTCGTGATGCGGATCTGCCGTGCGTCCGTCGTCACCATCGTGTTGCTGTACATCCACCCCCTCGCGCCGGTCGCCCCCAAGTTCCAATCGTGATTCGCCCCGTCGGGGATCGCGTCGCCTTGGGTAAAGTCGGGCATCGCCATCTTGGGCGGAGCGCCGGCGAGCGGGCCGGGCGTAACCAAGAATGCGGCGAGTACCAGGAAGGTGAGTCCCGGGATCTGATGGATGTCGGTCTTCACGATGGGGTCCTCCTAATCGGCACTTTCTGAGAAACGCTTGAAACTGATCTTCAGGAAAATGGCTCTTCCATCATGCTGCGGCTGCGAGACACACGGCAAGACAGGAGAGCCAAGGATAGCGAATTCGAAATTCGTTGGGAAGCTCTGAACCAATGGAACGAGTGGAGCGAGTAGCTTGCCGCCGGACTGCATGCCCGCAATCGTTGGCGGTAGACGGTCAGGATGACCGCAATTGTCGTTCGACTCATTTGACCGTAACTCCCGGGTGATTTTGCCCCAGGAAGGTACAAGGCACTCATCAACCCCCGAAAGGGAAGCCCTTTGTCTGATAGATGACGTCGTTGCGCCGGATCCGGATGCTCCCGTCTTTCTTGGTGGAGGAGCGCGGCCGAACAAGCGATTTCGAACACTATGCGTCCTTGTCGACATCGGCCCCAAGGCAAACGTCGAGACAGTGGAAGAACAGCCGTGGGTGCTCGAGGATCTTCGCAAGACCTGCGCGACCGATTACGACGAGCACGTCCCCGAGTCATCCGTGGAAATCCTCGGCCACTCCGCGATCTGGACAACTTCATTCTGCGACGAGTTCCTGGGCGCTACGACATATTGATTTCGTAGCCCTTACGGTTTCTTCGGGCGAGGAACGAGTTTGCCTGGGCGTCGCCGATGATCTCTCGCTTGACCGGGTCCCAGTTAAGCTCTCGATCCAACCGCATGGCAATGTTCGAAAGGTGGCAGATTTCGAGCATGCGGTTATGCGACCGGACGTCCGAAATCGGCTGCTTACGAGACTCCATCGATTCTACGAAGTTGGCAGCATGGTTCTCGCTGACCTTTCCGCCATAGACCTTTTCGATCGCTCCTTCCGGTAGCGGATCGTCCTGAAGGGCCTCGACGGGCTTCCCGGAGATCCGGCCACGGTTGACGAAGAACCTGCCGTTGGTGCCCTCAAAGAGAATGCCGTTGTCACCTTCACTCGTGATAATCAACTCGACGCCCTCGGGCATATCGGCCCGGATCCTGAAGTCGGTGGCGACGTTGTACCGATCGTCAACCGTTGGATGTCCATCCTTGTACTCGACCGGCAAGGTGTATTCCAGCGGCGATACTTTGCTGGGCCCCGTGTCGCCGGCGCCGATTGCCCAGCAGGCGACGTCGACGTGATGGGCGCCCCAATCCGTCAGTTTTCCGCCGGAATACTCGTGCCAGTTTCGGAAGGCGTAATGTGCGTTGCTGTAGAGCGGCACGCCGCCACCGTAGCCCTTTCGCATTTCGGGTAGCGCTCGATAAGGGACTTTCGGCGCCGGCCCGAGCCAGAACTCCCAGTCGAGTTCATTGGGAACGGGGGCCAATGGAATAACCGGTGAAGCCTGCATGCCGTTGATGCCGCACGTCACCCTCTTGACCGTCCCGATGCGTCCGTTTCTCACCATAGCGATCGCCTGCAGAAAGCGATGCCCGGATTCGGTTCGTTGCATTGTGCCGACCTGGAAGACGCGGCCCGTCTCGCCAACGGCCTTCTCGATCAACTTCCCTTCGTCGATGGTCAGCGTGAGCGGTTTCTCACAGTAGACGTCTTTGCCTGCGTGCATCGCTTCGACGGCGATCTTCGTGTGCCAGTGGTCGGGCGTGGCGATCATGACGGCGTCGATATCTTGCCGATCGAGGATTCGCCGATAGTCTTTGTAGGCGTCGGGCTCTTTGCCTTGTTTCTGCTGCGTCCTTTGGACGTTCGTCCCGAGTACTTGCGAGTCGACGTCGGCCAACGCAGCGAAATCGGCAAAGCGAAACGACTTCTGCGTGATGGCCCAGCCCTGATTGCGCAGGCCGATGGTGGCAAAGACAGGCCGGTCGTTAGGCGACTCGTAGCCGACGGCCCGGTTCGTCGACCTCAGCACGATGCTCGCGGCACCGGCGGCGGCCATACTCTGGAGGAACGTGCGGCGTGTTGCTGTTTGGCGCGAAGCTGACATTCGGTGAGATCCTTGTGGCCGGGATGTTCGACTTGGGCTGAGCCGGGCAACGCCCTAAGTGGCGCTCGCCCCCTATCGTAACATCGCGGTCACTTGGTGTCGAATGTCGGCTGCCGCCACACAGGAGAACTGCAAAGTCGATTCGCGGGAGTGGAAAAAGGGGACTGGCTCCGAGCCGGAATCAACACGGAACCTGCCGACGAACTTCCCGGCT
>CAYYNP010000268.1:0-13798 GCA_964472545.1 uncultured Planctomycetaceae bacterium
AACCATGACCACCAAATGCGACATCGGCCTAGTCGGCCTCGCCGTAATGGGCGAAAACCTGGCACTGAATATCGAGAGCCGCGGCTATAGCATCGCGGTCTTCAACCGCACCACCAGCAAGGTCGACGACTTCCTGGCCGGCGGGGCCAAGGGAAAGAACGTCGTCGGCTGCCATTCGATCGAGGAGTTGGTCGACAGCCTGGCGTCGCCGCGCAAGGTGATGCTGATGGTCAAGGCCGGCCCGGCGGTCGACGCCTTCATCGATCAGATCATCCCGCTGCTCTCACCCGGCGACGTGATCATCGACGGCGGCAACACCCACTTCAGCGAGACCGAGCGGCGGACCGAGTACGTCGAGTCGAAGGGCCTGCTGTACATCGGCACGGGCGTTTCCGGCGGCGAAGAGGGGGCGCTGAAGGGCCCCAGCATGATGCCCGGCGGGAGCGAGAAGGCCTGGCCGCTGGTCAAGCCGATCTTCCAGGCGATCTCGGCAAAGGTCGGCCCAAACGGCGATATCCCTTGCTGCGATTGGGTCGGGCCGCGCGGCGCCGGCCACTACGTCAAAATGGTCCACAACGGCATCGAATACGGCGACATGCAGTTGATCTGCGAGGCCTACTGGATGCTCAAGCACGCCCTGGGCCTGACGAACGACGAGATCTACGACGTCTTTGCCGAGTGGAACCGTGGCGAGTTGGACAGCTATCTGATCGAGATCACCCGGGATATCTTCAGCGTTATCGATGAGGAAACCGGCGGCTCGCTGGTCGATTTGATTCTCGATACGGCGGGCGCTAAGGGCACCGGCAAGTGGATGAGCCAGTTGGCGCTCGACTTGGGTGTGCCCAGCACGCTGGTCACGCAGGCCGTTTACGCACGGTGTCTCTCGGCGATGAAGGAGTCGCGAGTTCGCGCCAGCGGGGCGCTCGACGGCCCCTCGGGCAAGTACAACGGCGACCGGGCCGAGTTCATCGAGCAGATCCGCCAGGCGCTCTACGCCTCGAAGATCTGCAGCTACGCCCAGGGCTACGTGCAGTTGCAGGCCGCGGCTATCGAGCACGACTGGCCGCTGAAGTTCGGGCCCATCGCGCTGCTTTGGCGGGGCGGCTGTATCATCCGGGCCGTGTTCCTGCAACGGATCAAAGAGGCCTTCGACGCCGACGCCGAGTTGGAAAACCTGCTCTTGGCCCCGTATTTCAAAGAGGCCGTCGAAGCGGCTCAGCCGGCCTGGCGTCACGTGGTCACCACGGCGATCGAGTTGGGCATCCCCGTGCCGGCGTTCGGAGCCGCGTTGGCCTACTACGACAGCTACCGCAGCGAATGCCTGCCGGCCAACCTGTTGCAGGCCCAGCGGGACTACTTCGGTGCCCATACGTATCTCCGCGTCGACAAGCCCGGCGAAGGGCCGTTTCATAGCGATTGGCTGCGGTTGAGAAAGCCGCCGGAGTAGAGTAACACATGCTGGGTGGCCCGGACACTCTTGCGCGGAAGCCTTCGCCACTTCAGGAGACTTCCACGCAAGAGTGTCCGGGTGGCGAAGCCACAAGAGGTGTCGTGTTGCAGTCGAAACCTCTTGTTGCTGCGCAACCCCGACATTCCTCCGACACAGCGACAGAAGTCGCGACGCTAACTGCGGAGAAATGTTGGGGCCACCCGAAACGGTATCTATCACGCGCGACGCGCCCTTAGTCTGCCCTTAGAAGGAAAGAACCATGTCTGCCGAATATCTGCAACAACTCTTCGGGCTTTCCGGCCAAACCGCCGTGGTGATCGGCGGGGCCGGTGTGTTGGGGGGAGCACTTTGCCGTGGGCTGGCCCAGGCGGGGGCCCGGGTGATCGTGGGCGATTTGACCGAGGAAGGCTGCCGGGCGCGAGTCGAAGAGCTTGAAAAGCTCGGCGCCGAGGCCGCCTTCTGCGTGGTCGACGTCACCTCGCACGAGTCGATCGAGAACCTCGACGCCAAAGCCCGAGAGAGGACCGGGCGGGTGGAAGTTCTGGTCAACTCCGCCGGCGTGAACTTCGGCAGCCCGTTTCTCGAGCATCCCGAGGAGCAATGGGACCGTATCCTCCAGATCAACCTCAAGGCCGTCTTCACCGCCTGCCAGGTCTTCGCCGCCGAGATGGTCAAGGCCGGCGGCGGCTCGATCGTGAACATCGGCAGCGTCACCTCGCACCTGCCGCTGTCGCGGGTCTACGCCTATTCGGCCTCGAAGGCGGGCGTGCTGAACCTCACGCGAAACATCGCCCAGGAGTTCGCCGAGCAGGGCGTACGGGTCAACGCCATCTGCCCGGGGTTCTTTCCCGCCGAACAGAACCGGCGACTGCTCGACCAGCAGCGGATCGACAGCATCATGGACGGCACGCCGGCCCGGCGTTTCGGCGAGCCGGAAGAGTTGATCGGAGCGTTGCTGTTGTTGGCCTCGCCCACCGGCGGCAGTTTCATCACCGGTACGCACATCAACGTCGACGGCGGCTTCACGGCAGCGTGGTTCTAGGCGTCGGTGCGATCTGATATACTTGACGCCTCGCTGTGCCATATGCTGCGGCGTCTCGCAGGGCGGGTGTCCATGTGCGGCGGTCGTAGAGTCTGTGAATAGCCGGGGGAACACAGAGTGCATGCCTCACAAGCAATCAGGTCTCCGCAGGGGATCTCCGTCTTCGGTTCCGCGCTGCTGCGGGTGGCTCCGGACGTGGTGTCGCTGAGTTTCTCGGCAACGCGTCTGCAGAAGAAGCCCGACGCGGCGTTCAAAGAGGCTCGTGCCGCGGCCGCTTCCATCCGCACGTTTCTCGATTCGGCCGGTATCAAGGACGTGCGCGCGTCGCGTATCTCGCTGTCGCAGCACTGGACCTACGCGAACAACACTCGCCGCTCGGACGGGTATATCGCATCGGCCGCGTTCAGTCTCTTGTTGGACGATCTCGACCGGCTCGAACCGGTGCTCTCCGGCGTCGTTGCGGCGGGTGCCAACAATGTTGACGACGTGTCGTTTCAGAGCAGCGAACTCAAGCAACACCGCGTACGTGCGCGCCGGCAGGCCGTCGCGGCCGCTCGCGAGAAAGCGGCCGTCTACGCTGTCGCAGCAAGCAAGGGCGTGGGCGACGTGTTGCACATCGAAGACGTCAATCCGGATCAGCTTCGAGGAGGTGAGGGGCACGTGCAGAATGAAGTGGAATGCGACGACGATGCGCCCGTGGGAGCGTTCGATCCGGGCAGCATTGCCGTTGGTGCTGCCGTTCTGATCGTTTTTGGGCTGACGGACGAGAACGCCGGATAACGAAAGGCCGTACCGGCGCTTTGGAGCACTTGCCTTGGGGAGGACTGCCGTGAGTTTGCCGGCTGATTTGCAGGGCCCGTCGTACGACGTGCGCGCCAGGTTTCAAGTTTCCATCTGGCAGTTGATGGTTCTGACGGCCCTGGTGGCGTGGGGCATCGGCTGGGGCGGTGGACGGCACGCCTGGAGCATCGCAGCGCTGGCCGGGTTGGCGCTGATCGAGGCCGGCTGTTTTAAGCACGAGAAGCTGCTGTCGATTCTGCTGCGGAACATGACCGCCTTCTTCGTCTGCTCAGTGGTGGTGGGGCTGGTCGGCTTCGGTTTGATGTGTGGGCGAAACCCGACCGGCTACTTCGGCATAAGTCGATTCGTGACGTTCCCCTACGGACAAGAGGCCGTCGAATTTGTCACGACCGCGGAAAGCTGGCGCTTTTTGATGCTGCGGGCTCTTCCGCTGCACTGTGCGATCGCGGCCGGCGTGATGCATTGGGCCATGGCGGGCCGAGTTCGTTGGCCGGCCTATCTCCTGTTATGGATTGCTCTGTCCGGATTCATCGTGCCGATACTGGGAAGCTGGACCTGGGGCAACTCTTTGGGCGGTCTCGAATTCGCGGACGACGAAGTGGGATGGCTGGCGGCGATGGGCTACGAAGGTTACCCGGCAATCGGGCTGACCTTCATGGCAATCGGCTTTGGTGCGCTGTCGGCCAGTTACGTTCTCCGGCCACGTTACGGCCAACCGTCCCATCGGTTGGGAGTCTTCTCCCCTACCGGCGACCGTCGGTTCGTTGCCGCCGGTGCCGCACTGTTGTGGCTCTTGTGGGTGCCGATACAGCTCCTCGTCTCGACGCTGCAATCCTCCGGCGACCAACTGGAGTGGGAGTACTACTGGGCGATGGCCTCGCCCGGCGTCGCCGGACTGGCGGGAGCGGCGATCGTTTCGCTGCCGACGTTTCGTCGGTTCGACTTCGCGCTGTTTTTCTACGGCGGCCTGGGCGGTGTGTTCGCTATGTGGACCGCCAACTACATCGGGCAATACTTGATGCTGCTCGGCGAATGGGTCGTCCCACCTCTGATCGGACTAGTCGCCGGGATGCTCGTTGTGGCGACGGCGTGGGTGCTCAAGCGGGCGAGTTTCGACGACGCCGGCGGCGGCGTGGCGCTGTTCGCCGTCCCCTCGGTGGGTGGAGTGGCGTTTCTGACGGCGTATGGATTATTGCTCGGGCAAACGGAATGGTCGAGTGCCGCCGACCAGAAGGCCGTACTGCTGCAAGCGTTTGCGCTGATCGTCGCTTTCGTCTGGACCGTCTTCTGGTGCATGATCGTGTTTGCCATCATCCAGCACGCGCCCGGATTTCGAGTTCCGGCCTCGCGCTGGCCCTCGTGGGTTCCGGGGCCGGCTACCCCCGGGCCGCCGCCGTTGCCCGCAGCGGCTGAGCGCCCGATGCCCGCGGCGCCTGCCCGCAAATCGTGGGCCGTCCGGGGAAGCTCGTTGCTGGGCTTGTACCGCGTCGACGGGCACCGCGCCTTGGCGTTGACCGGTGACGCGACGCTCTTTGCGCTGGAAGATGGGAGCGTCATCTTGCGGGCGCACTACGATCCGCCGGGCAGCGCATTCTTCGCGCTGTTGGCAACCGTGGTTGCCAGCCTCGTCTCCGCCGCCATGCTGGCGGCGGCAGGCTTCTACGTCACGCCCGGCTGGATCGTCTGGTACATTCTCATCGTACTGTTACGCCGCCAGCCGGTCGATTTCAATCTGGCCAACGCTACTTCCGTGACGATCGATTGGCGTGCGTCGCGCGTGGGCTTCCTGATCAAGCTTGGCAGCAGATACCGTTGGGTCGCCGTCGAATTGCGATCGGAATTCGCGTCTGCCGAGAACGCGCTCAGGGCGGCCTTTCCCGAAACGGTTCGCGACGGCCGCGTCCGTGGGCCGAACGTGTGGCCGGTGGTCTTTCTGGTGGCGGTGATTCTGGGGGCCTTTGGATTCACGGTCGGTTTCCTGTTGAAAGAGGGCCTCCGATGAGCAAGAAGCCCGACACGACGGGATCGCGCAATGGGCGACATCTAAGTGCGGCGTGGGCGTACGGTGGCCGTCGGCTAAGACGTCACAGAATCGGGTGGTATGCCCACGGTTGCGTGGGCATGCGACGGCTCCGACCAACATGCCCACGCAGGCGTGGGCATGGCACCCAAATACCTGAAACTGCCAGAGCACTGGGTGGTCCAGCGAGGCGATCTAGAGCTTGAAGTCGTCCTTGGGCGGCTTCTCGGCGGGCTGCTTCGGATCGTCGGCCAGTTCGTCGCCCTGTTCGAGTGCGCCTTCGCGATAGAGCGGCATGTGGCGGTAGTAGACCATTAGCGTCATTGCCGACATGGCCGTGCAGTAGAGGCGGCCGCCCTTGCTGGCGCCGCGGTCGCCGCCGGCAAAATGCCAACTGCCCTTGGTGTGGCCGTTCTGCGATTGGGAGTTGACCAGCGAGTCGCGCATCCGCGGGTTCCACGCCTTCCAAGGCTCGCCGCCGAAGTGCTTCATCACCTGCGTGGCGTAGTAGTTGTAGTACATGTTGCCTTGGACGGGGCCCGTGGCGTTGAGATCCTGAACGCCGCCGATGATGCCCTGGTGGTCCTTCGCCCAGCCGAGATACATCCGGCAGAGCAGGCCGATGGCTTGGGTGGCCTTGCTGGAGCGTCCCTTGTCCGTGTAGCCGTAGTCGGAGCCGTAGTCGTCCATCTGTACGTGGTTTAAGAACGCATTGGCGCCGATCATGGAGCCGTTCGGCACGCGGAGGTAGGCCATCCGCCCGCTCATCAGTCCCATCAACTGCCAGCCGACAACCGAGGTGTCGCCGGCCTGACGGGGCTCGTATCGCCATCCGCCGCCGACGGGGTCCTGGGCGTAGACCACGAAGTTCAACGCCGCCTGGGCCGCTTTGCCCAGCCCGGGCACGGCGATCGCCTTTTGCTGCGGTTCCTTGTTGTCCTCGCCGCCCTTGCCGTCGTATTCCATGATCCGCTTCTTGCGGAGCCAGGCGTCGTCGACCTGCATGCCGTAGGCTTCGCAGAGCGCGATGGTGGCCAGGCCGTGGGAATACATCCGCCCGCCGTTCTCGCCCATGCAGCCGCGGCGGTCCATGCTCCGCATCAGGAACGTCAGCCCGCCGGCCACCGTCCGCTGATACTTGCCCACTTGGTGCGTCTGTCCGGCGCCGAGAAACGGCAGCACACCCAGCGCCGTGGCGGCCACCCGGGCTTCGGGCATGTCGCCGGAATTGGGGCACTTTCCGAGGCAGGTGGGGGCCAGGTGATGGTGGAACGACCAGCCGCCGTCGGGCATCTGGTGGTCGGCCAACCATTTTAGGGCGTCGTTCACCGCCTGCTCGCTCTCCGGCGTGGCACCACGTCCCAAGGCGTCGCCGCGTCGCCCGCCACGTCCACCCATCCCGCCGCCGGTGCCGTTGAGGCCGTAGCCGGTGCCGCGGTCTCCCTTACCCGTCCCCGGTTGGTCCTTATTGCCAAAACCGGTCCCGGTCCTCGAAAGGATGTCGTTTTCCGGGGCTTTGAATTCGCTATCGTCGATCAAGAACTGCGAAGCTGAATTGATCCCCTCCATCGCCAGCAGGTTGTCGATGTCCGGTTCCAGCGGCTCCGGCTCGGGCCGGTCGACGATATCGCCGCCCTGCTCCACGTCGAATTCGTCGAAGATCTCGAACAATTCGAGTTCCTCGAAGACAACGTCTTCCAGCGGGTCCTCTTCCGCGATGATCTCATTCGAGTCGGCGGCCAGGGAAATCGTCCAAAGCGCCAGCACGACGCCGATCACCACGTGTACCGCCATGCTCACGGCCCAGCTTGGATGCTCGGAGACGACGTCGCGCCACCAGACGGTCACCGCGCCCTCTTCCTCCCGCTGTTCCATCTCTTCGCGAACGCCGATCGCCTTGCGGCCCTCGCGCCAGCCGTGGCTGTCGACGGTCTCCGCGCTCTGTTGCTTCTGCTCTTCGGTCAGCAAGATGGGAGCGGCCAGACCCGCGGCCGACTTTTTGGCCGCGCCGGCGGCCTGCCCGTTCGTCTTGGCCGTCGATTGCCCAGTCGGGGCAGAGGTGTCGATCTGCGGTGCTTCTTCCGACGGTGTCTCCTCGACGGGCGATTCCGCGGTAGCGGGCGCGCTGACATCGACCGGGATCGGGGCTGCCAAAGACGATCCGACACCCGTGGAAGTCGGCGCAGAAGGCTCCACCGGGATGGGAGTTGGTGGGGCCGAATCTACGGGAATTGGCGCCGAGGGGGACGACACTGGAGCCGACGTGTCGACCGGAATGGGCGCCGGGGGCGACGAATCGATCGCTGCGGCGACAATTGGCACGGCAGTTGGGACACCGCCTCCTGCGGCCGGCTCGGTCTCTTCTAGCGGCTGTGCCCGCAACAACCGAGCCGGTCCTTTTCCCGCTCCAGATGGCTGCGCCATGATGCGATTCCTCCAGAAATCACGATAGCTCGCCCGAGCCACTCGCCGAAACCGCCCCAATATCCCCCGTCAGTATAACACTCGGCACTCCTGCTGCCTAGGCTGTGACCGTTCTGTCTGGCCGGAAGGCGTCATGCCGACACCGACCTCGCTCAGCGGCAGGGCGTGGTCACGCTGCCCCATCTCCAACTCGCCGTTTACGGTGCAGACTATTCCCGTCCACCAGGAAGGGAGGCGGCTTGCACGCAATTGTTGGGGCGCATTGCGTAAATCCGTTCAGTCGACCCCCCCGAACGGATTGGCGGCACCGGCTCGTAGCAACTTGTCTTCGGCTGACGCTGCGCGGCGTGTTAAGAGCGTGACGCTGGCAACCGGTTGACGGACTCGCCGGCCGGCGAACTCTCGACCAGTTCACGACACATCGTAGCGATCCCGTCGGCATCCAGACCGAGGTCGTGCAGCAATTCCGCTCGGGTGCCGTGCTCGACGAATTGATCGCCCACGCCCAGACGGCGGAGCATGCTCGTATTCAGCCCGGCGTCGTTGGCCGCTTCCAACACGGCACTGCCGAAGCCGCCCATCAGCGCCCCTTCCTCGACCGTCAGCACGAACGGCGACCGCCGTACGGCGTCGAGGATCGTCTCCGTGTCGAGCGGCTTGACGAAACGGGCGTTGATGACTCCCACGTCAAGGCCGTCGTCGGCCAGTCGGTTGGCCGCCTCGAGACAATCCGCCAACACGGTTCCACAGGCGACGATCGTTCCGTCGCCGCCGAAGCGAACCGTTTGGGCAACCCCCAACTCGACCGGGGCAAACTCATAGTCGAGCGTCTCGGCCGGCGTTTTGGGATACCGGATGGCCGTGGGGCCCCGATGCGAAAGGGCCAACTCGAGCATCGGCGCCACGTCGCGCTCCTCGCCGGGGGCCATCACCACCATGTTGGGAAATGGGCGGAGATAGGTCAGATCGAACACGCCGTGGTGCGTCGGGCCGTCGGGCCCTACCACGCCGGCCCGATCCAACAGCAACGTCACCGGCAGATTCTGCAACGCCATCTCCTGGAAGATCTGATCGTAACTCCGTTGCAGGAACGTGCTGTAGATATCGACCACCGGCCGCAGACCGGTCTTGGCCAGCCCGGCGGCGAAGGCCACCGCGTGCGACTCGCAGATCCCCACGTCGAAGAACCGATCGGGGAATTCGTCGCGGACCGGTTCGAGCATGTTGCCCTGACACATCGCCGCGGTAATCGCCACCACGCGGCGATCGCGGCGCATCGCTTCCAGCAGCGCGTCGCGTACGACCTGGGTATACGGCCGCGAGCGGCCCGATCTCAGCGACACCAGCGCTCCGTTTTGGCGGGAGAACGGGGCCGGTGCGTGGAACGAGGTGGGATCTTCGGCCGCCGGCTTGAAGCCGTGTCCCTTTTCGGTGACCACGTGTAGCAACACGGGTCCTTGGAACTTCCTCGCCATGACCAGATACTTCTGCATCTGGCGGATATTGTGCCCGTCCAGCGGGCCGACGTAGCGGAAGCCCATCTCCTCGAAGAGCATGCCGCCGAGCAGTCCGGCCTTGACCGCGTTCTTGACTTGCATCAGAAAGCGTTCCACCGGGTCGCCGATCACCGGCACCTTGGTCAACACGCGTTGGACCTCGAGCTTCAGCCCGGTGTAGAACGAGGTCATTCGCAGCCGGTCGAGCGAGTTGGCCAGCCCGCCCACCCGAGGGCAGATCGACATCTTGTTGTCGTTGAGGATCACCGTGAGGTTCTTGCGCAAGCCCCCGGCGTTGTTCATCGCCTCGAAGACCACGCCGGAGCTGAACGCGCCGTCGCCGATCACGGCCACCGTGTGGCGATCGGATTCGTCGCGGCCGTCGGCGCGCGTCAGATCGTCGCCGCACTTCAGACCCAGCGCCGTGGCCACCCTGCATACGGCGTGTGCGGTCAGCATCGGGTCGTACGGGCTTTCGGCCGGATTGGGATAGCCCATCAACCCGCCCTTGACGCGCATCGTGGCGAATTCGTCGTAGCGGCCGGTGATCATCTTGTGTGGATAGATCTGATGACCGGTGTCCCAGATCAGCCGGTCGTGACTGAAATCGAAGGTGGTGTGCAGGGCTAGCGTGAGCTCGATCACGCCCAAGTTCGAGGCGAAATGGGCCGTACGCGTGCTGGCCAGCCGACAAAGCGCGTCGCGCATCTCGGCGGCCAACTGCCGCAGTTGTTTCTTCGACAGACCTTGCAGGTCCCGGGGAGAACCGATCGTCGAAAGCAAGCGGTCCATTATCGATTCCTTTCGAGGACGTATTGCGCCAGCGCTTCCAGCACCGCCGCACGAGTTCCAAAGGACACCAGCGCCCGACAAGCGGCGTCGATCAACGCCTCGGCCCGCCGCGTACTCTCCGCCACGCCCAGCAGGCCGGGAAAGGTCAGCTTTCCCCGCTGCGCGTCTTTGCCCACCCGTTTGCCGACGGTCTGCCAGTCGCTCTGCACGTCGAGCAGATCATCGGTGATCTGAAAGGCCAGCCCAAGCCGCCGGCCGTAGTCGTCCAGGGCGGCCAGTTGATCGGCGTGGGCGTTGGCCGTCAATGCGCCGAGCCGTAGCGAGGCGCGAATCAATGCACCGGTCTTGCGGGCGTGGAGCGATTCGAGCGCGGCGAGCCGGCCGCCCCCTTCGGTGTCGGCCGTCTCGCTCGGGCTGCCGCCAGAGGCGGCGATGTCGTCGGCCTGCCCGCCGACCATGCCGCACGGGCCGGCCGCCTCGGCCAGCGTGGCACAACACGCGGCGGCCACCTCAGGCGGTTGAACCTGCCCGGCCAGCAACTCGAAGGCCATGCTCAGCAACGCGTCGCCGGCGAGAATCGCCACCGCCTCGCCGTACTTCTTGTGGCAGGTCGGTTGGCCTCGCCGCAGATCGTCGTCGTCCATCGCCGGCAGATCGTCGTGTACCAGCGAGTAGGCGTGCACCATTTCCACGGCGCAGGCAGCCGGCATGGCCGCGTCGATCGTCCCGCCACATGCTTCGGCCGCCGAAAGAGCCAGCATCGGGCGGAGCCGCTTGCCGGGAGCCAGGACACTGTACCGGATCGCTTCTCGCAACTCGTCAGGGCACCCGCTGCCGATCTGGGCATACTTGGCCAACGCGACATCGATACGGTCGCGAATCGGACCGGCATGCTGAGCAAACGAGAGCAACTGAGTTTCTGGCATCGACTGGGGGATCTGCGGGAACTACGGTGGTTGTCGATGTCTGGAAGACGGTCGAGTGGCGGGCAAACGCCGAGCCTTCCAGCGACTCAATTCTAGAACAACCCCTCGGCTGCGTCCATGGCGGAATTGTCGTCCCCCGATGGGCCTATTTGGCCGGATGCCCCTCGTTGGGGCGGCTTGTTTCAGCCTCTTTTGGTCGCCTTCTTCTCCCCTGTCATCGTGGCTTCGTGTCGAAATGGCTCAGAGATCGGCGTTCCGTCGGCGTCGACACCACTGAGCAACTCGATCCGCCGCTCGGCCTGATGCAAGAGGTCATATGACTGCCGAAGCAGCTTAACACCCTCTTCGTAGCTAGTCAGCGATTCGCTCAGCCCGATATCGCCCTCTTCCAGGACGTGGACGATCGCTTCGAGGCGTTTCATGGCCTGCTCGAAGTCGGGCTGGTCGGCCATTTCGTTTTGGTGCTGTTTTTTAGCCAAGGGGAGACGTCTCCGGTTTTTCGGCGCGGGTCGCCCTGAAACAGCACAAGATACCGCAGCCGGTCCGAGATCGCTAGAGGGATCGCTCGTCCGATCCCTCATCGCCGGGTGCGGGGGGCAGCCGTATTCGCCCGAACCAGATTCCGAACCGAGTACACCAGGCTGATCAACCAAACGAAGACGGCAGCCGAAAGCAGGCACAAGAGGATCGTCGGCCCCTTTCCGCCGGTCCAGGTATGGAGTTCGACGATGAACATCTGCAATGTCACCCAGACGGCCTGGCAGAGCAACACGGCAATCAACACACGCGTCGATGTTGCAACGTCGTACTCCTTGAATTGTCTGGCCAATCTTCCCAGAAAGGTGACAAACGCGACGTGGCTGAAGAGCCATCCCAATTGGTAACCCCACAAGACAGAACGCAGAATGAACACAGTCCAACTCGCTTCTCCTGCACGTGGGGCTGGTGCCTGTGGCTGGATTGCTCCGCGCGTTGCGTCCATGGTGGCCACGCCAAGAATCAGCATTAGGAACAGCAGCATCAAGAACGCCGTGATCGCAGCCCCGATGACGGCTCCCCGAATGGCCGCGAACGCCGTCGTCCCGCGCGGCACGGCGGTACAGACACACCAACCCACGAAGATACCCACGACCGCTCCAAGGATGACGAGCCCGGCCAAGCCGCCAAGAAGAAGCGCCCCGCGGTCGGGTTCGACTCGGTAGGCGCCTGGCTCCTCGGTGAGAATTCCGAAAAGGGCAAACGCCAGCAGCAGCGTAGCGATCAAGAACGCGGTCTGACAGATCAACGTGATCGACAGTCCCAAGCTGACGCTTGCCCAAGCGCGGCGATCCGTCCGGTCCAGTCCTTCGATCGGCGCCTTGCGCCGACGCCGATCTGCAACGCTCGTGTCGATGCAAAACGGATTCTCCGCCGCAGCGTCCGGCTCGGCAGCGTCTGCCGCCGAAGAGGCCGGGTCTTCGTCCGTCGGCCCGGCCGTCTCCGCCGTTTGATCGGCCGTCTCTTCCGTTTCCACGATTGCCTCGTCGGCAGGCGCCGGACTCTCCGGCTGCTCGACCGCCTTGCCAGAAGCGTCGAAAAGGCCGGGCACCAAACTGGCGGGCACACGATGCGACATGCCCTCCTCGCGCAACTCGGTGTCCGGCCGAATCTTGCCTTTCTCAGCGAATGCCTTCAACTGGGCCGGCGAAAACGGCCCGATCTCACGCGCTCCCAGAGTCAGGTACCACTGCACGTCGGACATCGGTTGCTCTTGCCGGGGAGGCTCAGCTGCGGCGTTCGATCAATCGGGGCTCAGGAAGTCCAACTTCCGACGGTTGGCGTGATACAACAGGCCTACCAGGCGAGCTTGGACCATCAGCAAGTAGACCATGGTGGCCACGGCCAAGAATATCCCGATGTAGAGCCGCGTTTCGATCCCTCCGAAACCGGGTTCTTCCAACAGATCGAAGTAGTCGAAGATATCGAAGACCAGGAACTTGGCGTAGGTAAAGCCGAGCACGACCGCCCACGGCCCGGGGGCCCGCGCTACCGCACGAACGAGAATCCTCGGATCGAGCCCCTCCAGCGACGCCCTGGTAACAACGGCCATCATGGCCGTGGGGAAATAGAGCATGCCGAGGCTCCGCAGGATCCATCCGAGAAGCGCGTCGGGATACGTCAGGAACATCTCGTGTGTCGTGGCGAACATCCCCATGACGTTGAACGCCAACGGCATCATGGAGGACCAGAAGTGCAGGTCTTCGTTGACCCAACTGTAGATGATATACGGGAAGTCGGCGGCCAGGATGACGGAAAGGAACAGCATGGCCGGCAGAAACACTTCGTCTCCCGCCGCGGCCAGATTGGGCAAGCTCGGTGAGAAGTTCTCGCCGAAGCACGTGCTGCGGCTGATCCGCAAGAGATAGGCCGCCAAGTAGACGTAGATCACGACTAGCAGGGCCGCATAGACCAAAATCAGCCGTGAGGGCCCTGCCGGGCTTTCGGCGTTGCTGAGGACCTTGAAGAACCCCCACACGCCGAGTACCGCAAAGCCCGCCAAAGCGAATATCAACAGCGCTCCCCAACCGATGAACGGGTAGATCAGCGCGTGTGGCAGCCGGATGAAGAACTCTCCCGGCCTCTGCGGGATCTTCCTCGACGAGGCGCTGGATGAACTCCACGTCGGCAAAGCGGCGCCCGGGCGGATCTCCGGCGCGCCGACCGACGACGGCGGACCCACGACCGACGGGGGAACGAAAGCGGGTGTCGGATCGGGGCGCGGCTGCGCGGCGGGCTCCGAGAGAGAAAAGTGGCTCTTCCGTTTTCAGGTGCAGAACGCTAGGAATACGGCCTTCAGGCCGGCGG
>CAYYNP010000269.1:0-13752 GCA_964472545.1 uncultured Planctomycetaceae bacterium
TCGACGG
Organism: uncultured Planctomycetaceae bacterium; assembly: GCA_964472545.1. Taxonomy (GTDB): domain Bacteria; phylum Planctomycetota; class Planctomycetia; order Pirellulales; family Thermoguttaceae; genus CAYYNP01. Next base: position 8 of record CAYYNP010000269.1, read on the forward strand.
AGCCAGTCCCCTTTTTCGGGCTCCCGCACACTTTGCAGTTCTCCTGCTGACCACGTGCGAGTGCCGCCGGCACACTGCCACGCGACCACGCGTCTGTGTTGCACGGGGGGGCTGGAAGACCGATACTAGAGGCCAGCCGGATTCGGCCTGGTGTCTGGCGGTGTCGTCTGTCCGTTTACGTCGAAAGAGAGAATAGTCACATGATCGAGATTCTGCCCCAAACAGCATTCCGTTGCCGCGGTGCGTTTCCACGCCGCTTGGCGTATGGGAACCTCACACACGTGGTGGTGTTTGTCGCGATGGCGGCTCTGCCGGCGTTCGGCGCCCCATTGGCTGCCGCAGGGCCGCCTCGTCGGCCGAACGTGGTGCTGATCGTCGCCGACGACCTCGGCTATCGCGAGCTTGGCTGTTTCGGACAGAAACTGATCCGCACGCCCAATTTGGATCGGCTGGCCGGCCGGGGGATGCGGCTGACGCACCACTATTCGGGCAACGCCGTCTGTGCCCCGTCGCGTTGCGTGTTGATGACCGGCAAACACCCCGGCCACGCGTGGGTTCGCAACAACCGCGAAATGAAGCCCGAGGGACAGACGCCGATCCCCGACGCCGAAGTCACGCTGGCCGAGTTGCTGCGAGCGCGAGGCTACGCCACCGGAGCGTTCGGCAAGTGGGGCTTGGGCGGCCCCGGCTCCGAAGGCGAGCCGCTCAAACAAGGCTTCGACCGCTTCTTCGGATACAACTGCCAACGTCACGCCCACAGCTACTACCCGCCGTATCTCTGGAGCAACGACCGGCGCATCTCGCTGGCCAACGATCCGCCCGTGCCCGGCCACGCCAGCCTACCGAAAGACGCCGATCCGAACGACCCGCGCAGCTACGACCGCTACAAAGGGCAAGACTACGCCCCGGATCGGATCAACCAACAGGCCCTCGATTTCATCCGCACGAACAAGGACCGCCCGTTCCTGCTCTACTATCCCACGGTTATTCCCCACGTTGCGCTGCACGTACCCGACGAAGACCTCAAACCGTATCTCGAGCTCGATTGGAACGACCCCCCGTTCACGCGGCCGGGCGGCTACGGCTACACACCGCACTTCACTCCCCGGGCGGCCTACGCGGCGATGATCACGCGGATGGACCGTTACGTGGGCAACGTGCTGAAGCTGCTCGACGAACTGGAGTTGGCCGACAATACGATCGTCGTCTTCAGTTCCGACAACGGCACTACGCACTTGAAGCTCGAGGTCGACTACGACTTCTTCCACAGCGTCGGCGAGCTGCGCGGGCTGAAGGGGTCGCTCTACGAGGGCGGTGTCCGCGTGCCGACGATCGTCCGCTGGCCGGGCCACGTTGCCCCCGGTTCGACCAGCGGCCGCATCAGCGGGTTCGAGGATTGGATGCCGACCATCCTCGAATTGATCGGAGCCGCAGAGGGCTCACCCGACGAAATCGACGGCGTCAGCCTGGCTCCGACGCTGCTGGGCAAACGGCAACCGCCGCGCGAGTTCCTCTACCGCGAGTTCTCCGGATACGGCGGCCAACAATCGATCCGCGTCGGCCAGTTCAAGGCCATTCGCACCAACATGGGTCGCGGCAATCTGACCGTCGAACTCTACAATCTGGCCGACGACCCCGGCGAACAACACGACCTGGCCGACCAACAGCCCGAAATCGCCGCCAAACTCGAACGCCTGATGCGGCAGCAACACACTCCTTCGGAGTTGTTTCCGCTGCGGCCGGTAGATTGAGTTGGGCGGGATTGGACTAGCTCCAATTGTCTCCTATTCCTCCTCGTTACGATCGTCAACTTTGGGCCTGCCCGGAAACAACTTCGCAGTTTTTCGGGCGAATCATCACACGGAGTGTGATGGCTACCATGAAGCGGACGAAGTTGTTTCCGGACAAGCCCTTTGCCTGCATCGGGAAGGGAGTAGGTGCTGGCTATGTGCAGTCGGTATTGCAGTTGGTTTGTTACGGTGTGGTAGGACCGCCGCGGCCCCACCTCCTCACAACATCCCGTGCACCAACTTCAACAACCACGCGCACAGCAACCCCGCCGTGGTGCCGATGACGTAGCCGGCGACGCCCAACAGTGCGCCGACGGGGGCCAATGCAGGATGGAACGCGCTGGCCACGATCGGGGCCGAAGCGGCGCCGCCGATGTTGGCCTGGGAACCGACGGCCATGTAGAAGACGGGGGCCTTGAGCACGTGACGAAGCACCAGCAGCACGACCGCGTGCAATAGGATCCAAGCGCCCGCGATCAAGAGCAGTGCCTTGGCGTTGGCTACTTCGGCGAATTGGGCCTTGGCGCCGATAGTGGCCACCAGGAGATAGAGGAATAACGAGCCGATCTTGCTGGCCCCGGCACCTTCTAGTTTCCGTAGCGGCGTGAAGGAGATGGCCACGCCGAACGCCGTCACGATAATCACCGTCCAGGCGAATTGCCCCAGGATATCGCACAGCGCCGGGGTATGAACCTCTGCACCGATCATGATCTTCTCGGCGCTGTACGTGGCGATCACCGTAACTCCAAATGCGATGAACACGATCACCATCAGATCCTTTAGCGAGGCCGGCCGGGCCACTTGCTGTTGGAACTTGGCGATCTTCTCCTTGAGCGTTTCCAGGCTGCTGCGGTCGGCCCCGAGAGAAGCGTCCATCCGCTTTTCGTGCCCGGAGAACAGCAGCAGCACGGCCATCCATACGTTGGCCAATGCCACGTCGACGACCACGATCATCCCCATCGTCGAATCCGTCGCGCCCACGCTCTCGCCGATGGCCACGAAGTTGGCCCCGCCGCCAATCCACGAGCCGCTCAGCGCCGCCAGCCCCTTCCAGGCCTGCTCGCCCATCTCGGCCGGCACCATCCGCCCGAAGATCGCATAGGCCAGCGGGCCGCCAATGACGATCGTGGCCGTGGCCCCGAAGAACAGGATCAGCACTTTGCGCCCCAGCTTCAGGATCGCCGGGATATCGACCGACATCGTCAGCAACAACAGCGACGCAGGCAGCAGCCACCACTTGACGAACTCGTAGAGCGGCGACTTCAGCGGGATCAGGCCCACGTTCGACAGGGCCGTGGGGATGAAGTAGGCGAAGATCAGCAGCGGGACCACGCGAAAGAACCGCTTGCCGACCGGATGGCTTTCCGCCGCAAACAGCCCGGCCAGCACGCCCATCAACACGGCCAACACGGCCACCGGTTCCCGGATCAGCGGCGTCTCCATTACGGCGTTCCTTTCCGTTGGTCGTCGGCCGCTCGATCGCCGACGAAGCGTCCTGCTGTGAACTCGCCCGGGCTGAACTCGACCGCCATCGTTTGCGGCCGTCCGTCCTCGACCTCGAAACGCACGGCCGCCTCCACGTCTTCGATCACGAACTCCGTTGCCGAGCGTGGCAACAAAGCGAATTGGCCGGTTCGCGCCGCCGAAAGCAGCAACTCGTTGCCGACAAGGCGGACACGAGTCCTAAACTCGCCAAAATCGTACTCTACGGCGTATCGTTTGAGAACCCCGGGCGGAATCTCGACGGGACGTGGGGCCTTTGGGGCGTCCGGACCAGGCACCAGCTTCGCTCTGCGCTTCGGCGGCCCGATGCGGGCTTGCAGGATCAGATCCAGCAGCTTGAACCGTTCGGAGTCCTTCACACGCCGCTCGGGCCGGTCGAAATGGGCCAGGTCCCAGAACGTGTCGACGCGATGGACCAACACCAGGTTGGCCCCGGGCAGCACGTCGATCGCGTGGCCGCCGTAGCCCCGGGCGGAGAACATCTTCAAGGGTTGCAGCGGTCCGTCGGCGATCGGCCACCACAGATATCCGTAGGCGTATTGTGAGTTCGAGGTGGTATCCGACTTGCGAAAGTGCGAGGCCGTGCTCTGTTCGACCCAGCGTTCGGTAAGAACGCATCGATCCCCCCAACGGCCGCCGCGTAGATAGAGCAGCCCGAAGCGGGCCATATCGCGGGCCGACATGCGAAACGGATAGGCCGGGTGGATCGAGTGTTGCGGCTCGAGATGATAGTAGCCGTCGCGGACCCGATAATCCTGCATCGCAAGCGGCTCGGCAAACCGGCGGCCGAACTCCTCGAACACGTCGCTCTCCGACTGTTGGCGGAAGATGGTCGAGAGCGTGTTGAAGTCCCAGTTGTTGTACCAGAACAACTCGCCGGGCTTGCGGCTGTCGCGTGGCGGGCGCTGCTCCTTCATCTTGGCCGTTTCGTACGCGGCCGGATGATACACGCCGGAGCGCGACGCCAGCAGATCGGCCACCCGGGCCCGCTTTTCGCCGTCGCTCAACGGTGGATCGTCGTCGATCTTCAGTTCTGCCAGCGTCGCGCCGAGATCGATGTTGCCCCCGGCCACGTGGACGCCGTAGAGCCCGCTGAGAAAACTCTTGCGGACCGAATGACACATGTAGCGCCGCGAGACGTCGCCCCACGCCGCCAACACGGCCCCATCGTAAACGATCATCACGGCGGCCGAGTCGATCTCGTCGTAGTACGCCCGGGCTTCGGCAAGTTTCGTTGACGACCAGCCGGCCTCTTCCGGCGCGGCGTACATCATCCAACGTTGCCCGGGCACACGTCCGGAGGCATCTCGCTGCCAAGCTTTCCACTTCTCGACCGGATACGACGCGGTGGCACACGGGACGATGACGGCCACAATGCAGAGTGCAGAGAAGAGCGGTCGGCAACGTCGCATCGAGAATCTCCTTCGTCCGCGAAATCACTTTCACGTATTGTAGCGACGCCCCCATCAAGAAGCGACCATACGAGCGTAGAGCCGATCACCAGCCGGGCGAGACTTGCGAGTGCGATTCGGGCCGAGTAGAATCGTGGCCGTCACGGCGCGATACGAACCAACGTCACAGGAGCTTCCCGATGAGATGTTTCGCTTCGACCCTGTTCGTTGCTGCCTGCTGCTGTGCTTCCGTCGCAACGGCCGAGCAAGTGCTCTTTGATTTCGGCGAGGATTTCGATCTGGCTACGGTGAAAGCCCAGGATGCGACAGTCACCCCTAGCGGCACGGCGCTGAGGATCGCCACCGGCCACGACCACAACTGGCCGGGCATCACGCTGACGGCGCCCGAGGGGCGCTGGGATCTCTCGGCGTTTGGCATGATCGCGCTCGACGTGAAGAACGTGGGCACCAATCGGGCGACCGTCTTCTGCCGCGTCGATAATCCCGGCGCCGACGGCGTGAAACACTGCGTTACCGATCGGATCGAACTGGCCCCCGGCGATCGGAAGGCGCTCAAAGTGCCGCTGCGCAGGCAAACGCCCGAGGCACTCGAAGGGAAGCTCTTCGGCATGCGGGGCTATCCCGGCGGAGCCAACCAAAGTGGCGGCATCGATCCGGCGAACGTCACGCAGTTGCTCGTCTTCGTCAGCCGGCCGACCGAAGATCACGCCATCGAGATCGCTGCGATCCGTGCCGTCGGATCGGCTCCCGAAGCGTTGCCGCCGGACGAGAAGCTCTTCCCGATGATCGACACGTACGGTCAGTACATCCACCGCACGTGGCCGGGAAAGATCGACTCGAAGGACGATCTGGCCGAGAACATCCAGCGCGAAGCCGACGACCTGGCGCGTCACGCCGGGCCGGAAGATTGGGACCAATACGGCGGCTGGAATTCCGGGCCGCAACTCGAAGCGACGGGCCGGTGCCGCGTCGAGAAGCGCGAGGGCAAGTGGTGGCTGGTCGATCCCGAAGGGCGGCTCTTCTGGTCGCACGGGACCGACTGCGTGCGGCCCACCACGGCCTACACGCCGGTCACCGACCGCGAGCACTACTTTGCCGCGCTGCCGGACGACGATTCGCCGCTGGCGGTATTCTACAGCCACGGAAACTGGGCCCCGCACGGCTACTACCAGGGCAAGGGCCGTTACCGGACATACAACTTCACCGGCGCCAACCTGCTGCGGAAGTACGGTCCCGATTGGCCGCAGAAGTCGGCCGAGTTGGCCCATCGGCGGCTGCGAAGCTGGGGGATGAACACGGTGGCCAACTGGTCCGATCCGGACATCTATCTGCTGCGCAAAACGCCGTACACGGCCAACGTCCACGCCGGCGGCAAGATGATCGAGGGCAGCCAGGGATACTGGGGCAAGTTTCCTGACGTGTTCGATCCCAGCTTCGCCGAGGGACTGCGGCGCGGGATGGCCGCCCAGCAAGACAAGGCGATCGGCGATCCGTGGTGCCTGGGCTATTTCGTGAGCAACGAATTGAGCTGGGGCGACGAACTCTCGCTGGCCGTCGCCGCGTTGGCCTCGCCGCCGGAGCAAGCGGCCAAGAGGGTCTTTGTGGCGGAGTTGAAGAAGAAGTACGCGTCGATCGAGCGGCTCAACGCGGCCTGGGAAACGGACCACGCCTCGTGGGACGCCCTGCTACAGAGCACCACCCCGCCGGACAAGACCAAAGCCCGCGACGACCTGGGCGCATTCTACACCAAGACGGCCGAGCAGTATTTCCGCTGTTGCCGCGAGGCGATCAAGGCCGCCGATCCCATGGGGCTCTATCTGGGCTGCCGCTTCGCCTGGGCCAACGATCGGGCGGTCCGGGCGTCGGCCAAGTTCTGCGACGTGGTCAGTTTCAATCGTTATCGCCGCACTGTGGCCGACTTCCGATTGCCCGAGGGCGTCGACAAGCCGGTCGTGATCGGCGAGTTCCACTTCGGCGCCCTCGACCGCGGCATGTTCCACACCGGGTTGGTCCCCACCGCCGACCAAAACGCCCGGGCCGCCGCCTACAAGGCCTACGTCCGCAGCGCGCTGGCCCACCCGGCCATCGTCGGCACCCACTGGTTCCAATACGGCGATCAGGCCACCACCGGCCGCGGCGACGGCGAGAACTACCAGATCGGGTTGCTGGACGTCTGCGACACGCCCTATCCGGAGACGATTACGGCGGTGCGGGAGGTGGGGTATGGGATGTATGGGTATCGGGAGCGGGGGGAGTAGGTGGCGTTGCGGAGAAATCACTCCAAAAACGATGTACTCTCGGAGCATGCGGCGGTTGTGCAACTCAGACAACCAAGATATAGTCCGGGTGATCATCAACGGTCTGCTTGTTTCGTAATGGGGAATCCTGCCATGGAAAACACTGATGTCCACCGGAAACTGAGGGAGCGTGCGCTTCGAGAAATGACGGAGTCAGCTGTGATTCCCGCCAAGTATGCGAATAATCCATCGGCACTGGCCTCCTTGTTGGATACAGTGGACCGACTCTGTGAGAAGATCGTGCAGGACACGCCGGCACGCGGAAAGAACGCCCTTATGCGTGAGGTGATCATAAGGACAATAGAGGGGGCGCTTCAGTCTGGGGCTGAATTGGCACAGAAAGACCAGCCATTTGCGGATATCCTCAGCTCCTATGTTCGGGAGAAGGTCACGATGATCGAGAGGGACGGTCCTCGGAAGAAGGCCCACGATGTCTTCGTTTGTCACAGTTCGATAGACGGCAAATTCTCACGGAAGCTAGCTGGAGATCTAGCGGAGAAGGGCTATGCGGTCTGGTTTGACGAGTTCACGATGTTGCCTGGCGATTCCCTTTACGAGAAGATCCAGCAGGGGATCTCAGCCTCATCTTGGTTCATTGTCGTGCTCTCTCCAGACTCCGTCACCTCGCCATGGTGCAAGCGCGAATTATACAACGCCATGGAAGAAGAGTTGGAACGCAAGAAGGTGTATGTGGTGCCCGTTCTGTATCGTGATTGCGATGTTCCTGGCTTCCTCAAAGAGAAGTTCTGGGCGGACTGCCGTGGCCGGAACTACAAGCAGGGCCTGGAACTCATTCTCGAACGACTTCGCAGACAGGCAGATGCATGAAGGGCGCCGCGATGGTGGCGGTGCGCCGTGTTAATCCATGCGTTACGGGCAAGCAACGGCATGTGCCTCGACAGGATTACAGGATTAACAGGATGTGGCTCGATAGTCCGTCCCGTCCTACATCCATCCTGTAGATCCCGTAATCCCGTCGACTCTTCATCCCGTCCATCCTTCCGTCGATTGCCGGGGGCTGCCCGCACCGTCTATCGTCTCGTCCGACCATCCTCACACTCCAAATCCCCCAACGTATACTGAATCCCATCCAGCAGGAACCGCAGCAATCTCGGATCCTCGAAGCTCTGCGCATTATGCGACGGGGAGACGTAGAACACGCGGCCGTCGCCATGGCGCTTGATCCAGGCGACGTAGCGGACGTCCGCCTGGACCTGCTCCTGCCGCTTGCCGCAGTTGAGCTTGGCGGTGTCCATGACCAGCAACGGGCGGAAGTTCTTCTTTTCGTAAGCCTTGTTGAAGAGATACGGCTCGTCGACGTGGACCAGCGGCTTGCCGTCGAAGGCCTGCACCAGGGGATGGTCCGGCTCGACCGGCGTGACGGTCACTTCCTGCTGGGCCGGATGGAAGTCGAAACTGCCGCCGAGCAGTTCGCTGAATTCGTCGGAGTTGTTGAAGATCACAATCGCCCCGTGGATCGCCACCAGCCCGCCGCCTTCGGCGACGAAGTCGATGAGATTCTTCTCCAGGGCGGCCGCCTCTTCGGCCTTGTCTTCGCCGAGCATGTCGAGGAAGAGGTGTCTCGCGGGGTTCTTCGAGCAATTGTTGTTGAGGATCACCGCGTCGAACTTCCGCAGCTTCTCTTTGGAGAACATCGCGACGTCGTCGCTCGCTACGACATCGAAGGCCCCGCTCTTCTCGCCGAGGATCTTGACCACCGCGGCCGTGTGCGGGATTACCCAATGCTTGTAGCCGGTGCATGCGGAGAAGAGCAGCACGGTGCGTTTGGGCTTCGGCTTGGCCGTTGGAACTGCCGGAGCGAGTTCCGTGATCTTCTCCTGCCACTGCGGCGTGAGCGGTATGGCGGGCTTGCTTTGGGCCTGAACAAGACGTCCGGGAAGAGCCACTGCCAACGTGATCGACAGTATCACGAAGAGCTTCTTCATCATCAGTTCGTCTCCTGTTGCAGGTTGTGCTGCTGGTCCTATCCTACATGAGTCTCGGCAACAAAGCGAGCAACCTCTGCGAGCCGGCATCCTGACAAGTGGGTGGCTGGGGTCGAGGAGCGAGGAACGAGCACCGAGCCCCCAGGATCGTGCCTCTGGGGGCTCACCACTCGTTCCTCGTGGTTCGACCCCAGCCACCCAGTCGCCGAGTTCACCAACGGCGACGGCCGGAAGTTCCATGACGGCGTGCCAGCCTTCACGCCCCGTTCGATTCGCGACCCCGCCGGCGGACGACGTCCCATGCCAAGCCGACGGACTCCATCGCACAGATGATGAGGTAGGTCGCGTCGAATTCCCACCAGCGACGGCCGTGCCGGGCACTGTTGGGAGCCGCGTGGTGGTTGTTGTGCCAGCCTTCGCCATAGGCCAGCAGCCCGACCCACCACAGGTTGCGGCTGTCGTCCGGCGTCTCGTAGTTGCGATATCCCCACATGTGCGAGGCGGAATTTACCAGCCAGGTCACGTGCAACACGTAGGCCAGCCGGAGGAACATCCCGTAGACCAGCAGCGAGACTCCGGTATACCAGTCCCAAACCAGCCACCCCGTCGCGAACAGGGCAGCGCCGAGGGCGAAATGCCACAAGAGGAACGTCTTGTCGAGCAAGTGGAGGAAAGGCTCCTTCAATAGGTTCTTGCCATAACGTTCGACCGTGCGGCGCCAACTGGGGTCGCGCGGGCGCGGAAAGAGCCACAGCATATGACTCCACCATGCTCCGTCGTGGGGAGAGTGGGGGTCGCCCTCTTTGTCGGCGTAGTGATGGTGCTTGCGGTGCACGGCGGTCCAGGTGATGGGCGGGCCCTCGCCCGCCAGCGTACCCAAGACGGCCAGTATCCGCCGCACCAGCGGGAACGTTTGGAAGCTCCGATGGGTCAGCAGCCGATGATACCCCAGGCACACACCCAGGCAGCCGGTAAGCAAGCCGAGCACGACCGCCGCGAGCAAGCCCTGCCAGGTGAAGCACAGCACGGCTGCCGCCGCACCGACGTGGATCAGCCCGATCCAGAGCACGTTGTACCAGTCGAGGCCGTTCGCCCAGCGGTCGGGCTCGTCGGCCGAGGGCGACGGGGCGTCGGCCTGCGGCGAAACGGATTCGGCAAGCGCATCCGTCGAGTCTAGGCCGACGACGGGAAGAACTTCCGAGTCGAGTTCTTGCACGCTGCTTCGTGTGGTGACGTTCATATTCCAATCCTTCAACCAGAGGAGTTGATATCCAGAGATCGTGGATCTCTACCGGGTAGCAGAATTGTAGGAACGTCGCGAACGGCAGGACGAGCCTCTTGTGGCAAGATGCCGTCTTCTCGGCGGGATGAGCGGGCAACTTGCGGGCTCAGTAGGACAAGGCCTTGGCAACGCCCTCCAGAAAGGCGAGCGCTATGGGGCAGCCATGTGGAATGTGAAAGTTGCGTAATACCCTGGGGGCAGATGTACCGTCACTCGCCTTGCGTGCCAGACACTCTTGCGGAGCAGTCGCACCCGCGCCGATATCGGCCGTCTACCGCGCCAACGGAATCCACACTTCCATGTACGACAACCCCCGATTTGCCCAGGCGTAGTAGGGGATGAGCGTGATGGGGACGGTGTCGTGTTCGGCCGGATTCAGTTCACGCGCCTGGAAGGGGCGATAGAGCGTGCCTTCCGAATTGGCCGGTTCTGTGGGCGACTCGGCACGGCTGCTCACGTCTTCGATGAATCGATCGCGGCCGCGGAAGGTCACGGCGGTGGTTTCGAGCACAGTGACGCCGCCGAGCAATTCGGCGTCGTGCCGGGCGGCAAAAGTGGCGTTCTCCGGCAGGAAGACGCCGTCGGTCCAGACTCTCTTGCCGCCTTGCTCAAGCGGGGCTTCGAGGCAATAGACGATCGGCCCGCGCATCACGGCCACCTTGTTCCGTAGGCCCTCGACCGCCGGATGGGCCTCGATCAGGCGGACCGGTATGGGCAAGTCCAGCTCGACGACGTCGCCCGGCTGCCAGACGCGGCCAACCGTGGCGTACGTGCCGGGCGTGAGGGCCGTCGACAGCGGCCGCCCGTTGAGCCTGCAAGTGGCGCCTTCGGCCCAGCCGGGGATCCGCAGCATCACGCCGATCGGCTTGCGAGGGGCTCGATCGACGCGGATCTCGATGCGTCCGTTCCAGGGATAGTCGGTCCGTTGGGTCAGGGCGATTGCCGATCCGTCGGGTAGCTCGGTGTCGAGCTTGCTGCTGCCGTAGAGATTGACCCACACGCCCTCGTCCGAGACGCTGTACGCCCAATTGTGCAACTTGGCGATCGTTCGCGCCACGCTCGGCGGGCAGCAGTAACAATTGCACTCGGTGGTCCAGCGAAGGCCCGTCTGATGGTTGTGCCCGGGCGTTCCGTCCCAGAGCAGCGGGTTGCAGTAGAAGAACGCCTTGCCGTCGAGGTTCACGGCCGAGAGCAGGCTGTTGTAGAGCACGCGTTCGGTCACGTCGCCGTAGCGGGCGTCGGCCGTGGCGGCCAACAGGCGGTAGTTCCACATGGCGTTGCCGATGTTGGAGCAGGTTTCCGCGTAGGCACGCTCGGGCAGATGGTAGTCGCCCAAGAAGGCCTCGTGGACCGGATCGCCTCGCTGCGACGTGCCCGCGCCGGGGCCGACGGCACCGGTTACGTACATCTGCCGCGTGGTCACGTTCTGCCAGATACGTTTCAGCGCGTCGAGCACGGCCTTCTCGCCGGTCTCGATGTAGAGGTCGGTGGCGCCGCAATAGAGATACGTCGCACACACCGCGTGTCCCACGGCGATCGACTCCTCGCGCAGCGGCACGCGATCTTGCGTCTGATCGGTACCGCCGTTGCGATGCGTGCCGCCGCCGGGCGACGAGCCGCGGTTGTCGATCATCACCTGGGCCACGTCCAGATAGCGGCGCTCGCCGGTGGTGCGGTAGAGTTCCACCAGCCCCATGTGTGCCGAAGGGTTCCAAGGAAAGTGGACCAGCCGCGGCGGGCGGGGGCTGAACTCGCGGTGCAGGAAGTCGCCCGTCTTGGTGGCGATCTTCAGGAAGTTGTCCTTGCCGGTCACCCGATGGTGGACGCAGGCCGCGGTGAGCAGGTGGCCCATGTTGTAGAGTTGATGCGTGTAGGGCGCGTCCAAGGGCGACACGTCGTCGCGAAGCTGGGCGTTGGTGGAGATGAACCCGTCGGCCTGCTGGGCCTTGCCAATCACGCCGATCCACTCATCCAGCAAGCGATCCAACGCCGGGTCCTTCGTCACCTCATAGACCAGCGCCACCGATTCGAGCCACTTGTAGCAATCGCCGTCGCTCCAGTTCGTCCCTCGAAAGCTCCCCTCTTCCAACCCGGCCGCCACACGGAAGTTGGCAAGCTGTTCCGAGTTTTTCGGATCCAACAGCGCCCGATGCACGGCCGGCACCATCGCCGAACGGCAGACCGCGTGCCGTTGAGCCCAGAAGCCGGCGGTCCAGCGGACGTCGTCCAGGTCGACGCTGCGGAGGCGTGCGTGCTCGCTGTTCGATGTATCGATGATGCCGGCGGCGTTGGCCGTGGTGATCGCCAGAAGCAACGACGTGGTTACCGCAAGCAGCGTGAGGGGAGTCGGTTTCCAGGTCATCGTATGTCTCCGAACGTCTCAAAACTGCCACCATGGCAGTGATAGCCCGTGGCGTCGGCCGCTGCCAGTGGTCGGGTGCGCCGATCTGCCCTCGCTTGGCTCAAGTAGGGCCGTCGGGACCTTTCGTTCCGAGCATTGCTTCTGCGAGGCCGTGGCACACGTGCGTCACCGCGTACTAATGCCGCACCATGACGACCTCGTCGATTTCCTCGCCGCGCGCGTTCGCAAAACCCCTGGTGTGGCCGGAGATCTCGAATCCACATTTCCGCAGCACGCGAATCGAAGCAACGTTGTCTGTGGCGGCTCGTGCGTAGATGGGGCGTCTGGTTTGGATCTTCAGGAACCGAGCGAGCGCCTGCGTAGCAATGCCGCTGCCCCAGAACTCGCGGCCGACCCAGTAGGTGACCTCGATTTCGCCCAACGTCTCATCGACGTAGCTCGCGACGGAGCCGGCCACTTGCCCGTCGCAGAGAATGGTCCGGACGGTGACGGTGTCGTCGTTTAGAATCCTGGCCCAGTGTGCCATGAAGGCATCTCGGTCTGTGGAATCGCTGCGCGTGAAGGCGGCCATATGACAGGCGACGGGGTCCTTCTGGTGCGCGAAGAAGATCGGCAAATCGGTCTGTGCGACGCGTCGCAGTGCGACGTCGTTGGCTGGGGATTCTGTCATTCGCCAGTCCTGGACTCCCCGCGGCCCGTCGGTGGCCGTGAACGCGACCCCCGCCGGCGCGATAGAAAGGCACAGATCGGTAGGCTCTTGTTCGCTACGATGCGGCAGGCCTTCCTGAGGCGGAACATCGCCCGGAGTTAACGAAAAAGCGTCGCCTCCCGCGGGGGAGGCGACGCTGGAGAAGCTGCGTTGCCTACGGTCTCGATTGCGGCGCTACGCGCGGCGACGGCGACGCCACACCAGCAGCAGGCCGGCCAGGCCGGCCAGCAGCATCACGATAGTACTCGGCTCGGGGACGAGCGTGAGGTCGCCGCCGATATCGGCCGAGGTGATGGTTCCCTTGGGGATGCCTAAGCCGAGCGTGTAGTCGATCACCAGAGTCCCGGAGTCCAGCAACTGGGCAAAGTCGGCTCTCGCATCGTCGTACGTGTTGGCGATAACCGGGTCGGCCAAGATGTTGCCGACGAACACGTCCGGCGTGTC
>CAYYNP010000270.1:0-6839 GCA_964472545.1 uncultured Planctomycetaceae bacterium
TAGTGCTTCGTCAACCTTAGGAATTGGGGTGCCACTGCTGGCTTGTCCAGCAGTGGAATCCGGCCAGACGCTTCGAGGCACTGCTGGACAAGCCAGCAGTGGCACCCACGTTCCTCGCCTGAACCTAAAGGCCAAATGTTGACACGGCGCTAGAAGGCAAAGTCAAACGTGTCGGCATCCACGTGCGCCTTCTCGAGGTTGGTAAAGGTATGAGAGAAATCCTCGGATGTGGTCTCGATGAAGCCGCGAACCTTGAAGACCTCCTTGAGCTTCATGGCCTTGGCACTGGAATCGCCTTCGAGTCCCAACAGCACCTTGGCGAGACTCTCGCCGTGGGTGGCGGCCGTTTTCGAGGCCAGGATCAGCGTGTTGTTGGGATTCTCCGCCGAATCGCCGCCGATCACGGTCAAGCCGGGATTGGCGTCCGGATCCCAGACGAGGTTCTTGCCGACTGCGAAATCGGCCTCACCGCCGGCGACCTTGTCGAACGCCTCCTGGTGGCTCTTGACGATGACTTCGGTATAGTGGTCCGATGACTGTTCGCCCACATCCAGCAGCGTCTTGGCGAACACCTGGCCGGACGACGCCAGCGAACAGTAGGCGACCTTCTTGCCTTCGAAGTCGGTCAGACCGTCGAACGTTGCCGTCCCCTCTTTGGCCACCACGAGGGCCTTATAGGTGGAAACTCCCTGGGTGTTCACCGGGCGAACGACGGGCTCGGCCAGCCCTTTCTTGATGAAAACGGCTGCCACGAACGAGCCGGCAAACATGCCGTCTACTTTGCCCGACTGAAAGAGCTGTACGGCATGTGCGTAGTCCTTGGCCGTCTTGACGTTGATTTGCCCGATTTCCGGAATTTGCGCGGCGATGTAGTTCGACAGCGCCTTGTACTTGACGCCCTCTTTGACCGGGTCCTTCGACGCCATCACGACGAAGTAGAGGTTGTCCTTCGCTGCGGCCGTGGAGACGAATCCACTAAAGAGCATCGCACACGCCAGCACAACGCACACAATCCGAACACTCTGTCTGAACATCACGGTTTCTCCCTGATTCGAAGGTAACGATTGCGTGGCCGACATCGGCCACTGGAGACGATTCCCACTCGCGCGTCGTCAGCCCGGGCTTACCTGAAACCGCGCGGCAACGTGGTTGGTACGGTTCGTACTGCATCAATCCCCGTTAGGACCATCTAGGTCTCTGGACAGAAGGAGGCAACGAGAATCTTACTTCTTTTGCGCATGATTCCCGCGTGCGGAAGCGAGAAGTCGCCCAATTGGCACCACCCGCACGAGTTATTCCACTAACGTGGGAGCGGCTCGCAGTTGTCAGTGGGGGCTCGGATCGTAGCCGGCCTGTTCTGGCAGAGGAGGCCCCTCTGTCGGAGCGAGCTATCGGCGTCGTAGCCCGGCGGCGACTGGCTTCGATCACATCGACCAAGATGTCGGCGATCTTTGCGCGGTGGCTGAGGAAACTCGAAAGCTTAGAACACTCGTGTCAGAATCTAAGGTATCTGCCAAGACTCCCACGCACGGCAACCCCCGGCGCTAGCGCAGTTCGGTGTATGAACGCGTGGGTTGTTACGAAGCCGACTCAGCCCTTCTTCTTTTTCTTCTCCTTGCGAGTCACAATCCTTAGCCGCGTCACTCCATCAGACTTCACCGTCATGCCATTCCACGTGTCGAGCGCCGTCCGGAGAGCGGTTTGCACGTCGGCGATGCTCCCTTTTTCCGAGAGTTCTACAACAACCGCTGCCGGCGTGGCGTCCGGCGGCTTGTTCTTTCCCTTCTTCGATGGAGGAGGGCCACCATACTCGCGGCACCACCACCTTACAAACCATGCTGTAAGCAACAAGAGGGCGAAGATGCCCGGACCTCCGGTCCAAGCGAACTGTCGCTCCGTCAGCAACTGCGATTTGCAGGGCCTCAACACGTATGCCCCAAATGCAAAGGACAATATCGGTGCGAACACGAAACCGGCGGGAAAGACCAGGCTACTCCACGCCCGCGAGCGGTGAGCGGTTCGGGGTTTCCACCTGCCGCGTTGTATCGCTTCTGCCTGGTGCAGCCAGTACGCGAAGAGGATTGCCGACAACCAGGGGACGATCGCACAGAAGGCTGCGTTCTTCTGGGCAATGGAGAACGACACGACCCCGCCGGAAGCGATAAAGTTCCACTTCCATAGATCGAATTGAAAGCCGGATCGTTGTAGGACTGCGTCGGCTGAGAGGCGGGACATTGGTGTGGCTCCTCAATTCGCCGCGATTCCGAGCGAGTTCAACTTATCGGCGGGCGGCGCCCCCCGCTACCTGCGTCCGCGCCGAGGGCCGTCAACGGTTACCCGCGTCTTGAACGGTGGGCGTAGATCAGATCTGCTCCAGAAGTGCTTGCTCCAGCGCTTCGCGATTCGTAAATCCGACGAGTTCATCCGCCTCGTCGACTACCGGAACGTCTTTGGCAACGCCGTCTTGCGGCAGCCAGATGGTCCCGTCTTTGAGCACCGGGCCGATCTTGGCGGTGTGGCTGATTCGCCGCGTAGATTGTCTGCCAAACAAGGTTGCAACGCGTGCTGCAGCTTCGTCGTAGGTCACGTCGGCAGCATTCGTGCGGAGCAAGGCCATCAACGCACCGTTCTCGTCCAGCTTCCGGCGAAACGCGTCTTTCTCTACAAGAGCAACGAAAACGCCGTCTTGCTTTTCAGCCCCGTAGAGCAATGCGACGTACTTGAATCTCTCGGGAAACCTCTCCGTGAACTTATCCAGCCATTGCCCGATTGCGTCGAGGTCATAGTACTTCCCAATACCGACCGTCATAGTGATAACGACGGGCGTCTTTCCCTGCCCGTTAGTCTCGTCTTGCTCCGCAGTTTCCTTGTCTACCTTGTCGAGGATCTCGGGAAGGGCTTCCGGATGCGTCTTCTCCACTTCGCGGCTTGCCAGAATCGCGTCATCCGCCAGCGAGACGACGAGCCTGTCGGATCGCTCCTGCACGGTGGCCCGAACGGTCTCTAGGGTCGGCCGCAACGTCTCCTTGACGACGTTGGCGATATACACCTTGCCCTCGCCCTCGACGTACTCCGTGGCGGCGGTGGTGATCAGGTTGCTGATCTCAGGGGATCTGAAGGACTTCTGCAGTTGTGTCGGCAGCGCCTGCTGCACAAGGGCGGGGAGTGCTTCGCCAACCGACTTCTTAACGTCACCGGCAAGCACCTGCCGTCCGGCGTCGCTTCCAAGGTACTCTTCGACGACCGATTTCACCTGCTCCCTCACCTCTGCGGTCATCTGCAACTGCACCAGTGGAACCACCTTCTTGCCGGCCACCTCCCTGACGACGTCGTCCACTTTGTCGACCACCTTCGTGTCAAGATCGACGCTGTGGGCCGTTTCACGGACAATCGTATCGACTTTCTGAGGAAGCCACGTGAGGATCGTGACGATGACGGCCAGCAACCCACCCCCTCCAATCGGGATGGTGACGGCCATCAGGAAGGTCTTGCGCACGTTGGCTGAAATGCGGCGCTCGAGTAGTTCTAACGTCTCCTTGTTTACGTTTTGGAGATCCACACTCACTTCGGATTGGTCCGGCATTTGAGACTCTCCTTCTCAGGCATCGACCACGCCATTGCGTGATCGGCCACGGCGGGGTGAATGAGATGACCGACTCGACGGCACCAGAATGACCTCCCGTCTCTCACGGGAAGGCTGTAGATACATCTATCGCCGCTCACGATCGCGCAAGCGAGTCACCGATGGTGATTGCGATTCGACGGCAACGACGTTCCGCGCGATGTGCTTGCGGACCCCGAGTGGATAAGCCCTCGTATTCCCGGCGAGATGGAGGAGCGCAAGGGCAACCGCCCCCCCTCCATCATTCCAATTGCGATTCGCGGCTTCGACCGCGCTCGCTTTCGTCAAATATCCCCGGGCGGCGCCGACGCTCTTCCGCAGACGGCGGAGCGACTTCTGCGGCCCTGCCGGAAAAGGGTGGGGGTTGCGGGGCACGAGAGGGGTCGTTTGCGCCCCTTCGATTCGCGGCGTAGCGGCCCCGTGAGGAGACGAAGCGATTTGCCTCTTGTACCCCCCGGCGCCCGACGCCGCCGACCGGCAATCACTCAAAGGCGCCTTCCAGCACTTGCCGAACATCCGGACGGTCGAGCAGTTCTACCAGACATATCCGGTTCTCGATGACGAACACGGAGAGAAGCCCGGGCACACGGCCCTCGGGGACGATTCGCGTGCCTTGATCGCGGATTTCGTCATGCGTAAGATCTGACGTGAAGAAGCTTGCACAACGCCGGTCCGTGCAGCAACGCCGGACGACAGAAAGAGACGGCAGCTCGTTCGCCATGGAGAGGTGGCCCTCTGCCGACAAGGCGTCGGCGAGTTGTCGCGTGAGAACTGGAATCAGGTTACCGAGTGTCACAGTTGTTCCGAGCCCTGTTCTTCCCGTGGGCCACCCTCGTCTCACGTCCCGTAGCCGAAGTCGCCAGACTTCGGCCGGCCTTGAAGGGAACGCCACACTCTGGCGAATTCGGCTACCGCGCGTGCCAAGTGCGAACTAGCCGTCCAACACCGCACGCACCTCGGCCGCCTCGACGTCGCCGACCAGTTCTACGTGGCCCATGCGGCTGGGCAACACGAAGCGGAGTTTGCCGTGTTGCACTTTCTTGTCGTGCATCATCGACTCGAGCACCCGCTCGTGGTCGAGCTGGGGCATCGCGACCGGTAGCCCCAGGGCTTCGAGCAGGGCCCGTTGACGTTCGGTCATTGACGCGTCGATGCGGCCCAGACGCTCGGCCAGCCGCGAGGCGCAGAGCATGCCGATCGAAACGGCCTCGCCGTGGAGGATCTCGCCGTAGCCGGGCAGGGATTCTAGCGGGTGGGCGAAGGTGTGGCCGTAGTTGAGCACCGCCCGCGGGCCGCTCTCTTCGCGCTCGTCCTGCTCGACCACGTCGGCCTTCAGCCGGCAGCAGCGGGCGATCACTTCGGCCAACACGGCGTCGTCGCGGTCGGCGAGCTGCGGCACGTGGGCTTCGAGATAGTCGAACAGTTCGGCGTCGAGGATCACGCCGTATTTCACGACCTCGCCGAGGCCGGCCCGATACTCGCGTGGGTCGAGCGTTTCGAGCGTGGCGGTGTCGATCAACACGCCGATCGGCTGCAAGAAAGCGCCGACCATGTTCTTGGCTTCCGGCAGGTTCACGCCGACCTTGCCGCCGACGGAACTGTCGACGTGGGCCAAGAGCGTCGTGGGGACCTGGAAGAAGCGCAAACCCCGGGCGTAAGTCGCGGCGATGAAACCGGCCAAGTCGCCTACCACGCCTCCGCCGGCGGCCACGACGACCGTACGGCGATCGGCCCCCAACTCAAGCATCCCCTGCCACAGCCCGGCGGCCATATCGACCGACTTGCTCGGTTCGCCCGGTTCGACGGCCACCAGGTCGACGCGGATCGAGGCCCCGGTGAGGCTTTCGGCCACGGCTATCGCGTGCGGCTCTTGCACGTTCTCGTCGGTGATCACCACCGCATGCGAAACCTCCCCCAGCCGCGCGAGAAACCCGCCCACGCCGGGCAGGTTGCCCGAGCCGATCTCGATGTCGTAACTTCGCTCGCCCAAGTCGACGTGAACCGTTTGCACTGCCGATGCCACAACCACCTCCTCAAACCACAAGTCCGAAATCGTCAATCACAAATCATAAAGGGAAACTCACGCCCGGTCCATCGGAAACGCCGTCACGTCGGCCAGGCTGTTCGCCCCGGCGGCCAGCATCACCACGCGATCGAAGCCCAAGGCCACGCCGACCGACGCCGGCAGCCCGGCCTGCATGGCGGCGATCAGGCGGCTTTGCTCGGGCAGCGGCGGTTTGCCGTCGCGGCGGCGTTGGGCGTTGACGTCGGAATTTCGCCGCAACAATTCGTCCGGGTCGAGCAGTTCGTGGTAGCCGTTGGCCAGCTCGATGCCGCCGACGTAGAGCTCAAAACGTTCGGCCACCGGCGGGTCGCCAGGCCGGATGCGTGCCAGGGCCGCCTGCGTGGCCGGGTAATCGAACAGCAGCACCGGCCGGCCGACGCCCAGGTGCGGCTGCACGCGGTCGACCAGCAGCAGATCGAGCCAGCCATCGCGGTCTTCCTCAGCGAGGCTCGCCGGGACGGCAACGTCGAACGCCCGCGCCGCTTGCGAGAGCATTTCGACGTTCGCGGTGTGTGGGTCGAGTCCGACGTGTTGCTGAAACGTCTCCGCATAGCTGACCCGTTCGGCCGGGCCGCGTTCGAGCAGTTCCTCGCACAACTCGGAAGTCAGCCGCATGCCTGCGTCCACGGTGTCGCCGGGGCGATACCACTCGACGATGGTGAACTCGGGATTGTGCAGCGGCCCCTGTTCGCCTTGTCGGAACGCCCGGGTTATCTGATAGACCGCCTGGGCGCCGGCGGCCAGCAGACGCTTCATGGCGAATTCGGGCGAGGTTTGCAGCCATAACGGGCCGGGCATTCCGTCGACGTGCGTCGAGAACGGATCGAGATGGCGATCGACGACCGTATCGGCGGAGAGAATCGGCGTTTCGACTTCCAGGAAACTCCGGCCGTGGAAGAACTCTCGCGTGCGGCGCAGCAACTCTGCCCGCAGCCGCAGGTTCTGCCAGCTTGCCGTGGGGCGGAAGTCGTGCTGCTGGGGCATGTTTGCCGATCCTGATCGACCAATACAACGTGGGTGGCCCGGCCACTCTTACGGTGAGACCGTTGCCATGTGACTCGACGTTGCCGCAAGAGTGTCGGGGCCACCCAGGGTGTGCGGTTGGTAGTCGTGGGGCGCCCCCCGCCCCCCCCCCCACACACGCCGCGGCCG
>CAYYNP010000270.1:6849-13744 GCA_964472545.1 uncultured Planctomycetaceae bacterium
CGGTGGCCCCATGTGTGGGGGGCCCACCGTGGGTGGGGGGTTGGTCGGCGTCCCGCCCCGCTTGACGACACGACATCTCGCGGAGCGAGATGACTACTTTGGTGTGCCCGCGACGAAACTCAGTCCCTGGCGCGTTCCAGATACTCGCCGGTGCGGGTGTCGATCTTGACCATATCGCCCATCTCGACGAACGCGGGACACTCGAACTCGGCGCCGGTTTCTACTTTGCAGGGCTTGGTGACGTTGGTGGCCGTATTGCCTTTGGCGCCGGGCTCGCAGAACTCGACCTTCAGCACGACGTGGTTCGGCGGCGTCAGGGCGATGGGGTTGTTGTTGAACAGCAGCATGCTGCAAACCATGCCCTCCTTGAGATACTTCCAGCCGTCGTCGACCTGCTCTTTGCTCAACTCGTATTGCTCGTAGTTCTCGTTGTGCATGAAGACGAAGGTCTCGCCCTGACGGTAGAGGTACTGGGCGCTGATCTCTTCGACGTCGGCTACCTCGAGCGAGTCGCCGCTCTTGTAGGTGCGGTCGATGACGGTGTTGCGGAGCAGGTTCCGCAGCTTGCACTTGTAGAGCGCCTGGCCCTTGCCCGGCTTGACGAAGTTGCACTCGATCATCGAGTAGGGGTCGCCGTCGAGTTGGACCTTCAGGCCCTTGCGAAAATCGCTGGTGTTGTAGCTGGCCACGTTCGTAATCCCGTTTCGGTTTCTGCCGCGAAGAGGTTATGGTACGATTTGCCGTTATGGCAAGTGTAGGTTCTGTCGATTCGTCCGTCCGGCGGCGTCCCGCGCCCGTGCCGCCGGAAAACTCCGTGCTGCGGGAAAATCCCGTGCCGGAAGACCCCGCGGTGCCCCGTTACGGCGATTGGCAGGCGGCGTTGGCCGACGCGGTGCGCGATCCGGCCGAACTGTGTCGGCTGTTGCGGCTGCCGGAGTCGGTGGCTTCCAAGGCGGCGGCTGCCGAGTTCCCGCTGTTGGTGCCCAGGCCGTATTTGGGCCGCATTCGATCGGGGGACCCTCGGGACCCACTTTTGGTGCAGGTGCTGCCACATGCCGCCGAATCGGCCGCCGTGGCCGGCTTCCGGCGCGACCCGCTCGGCGAGAGCGAGGCCACGATCGCCCCCTGCCTGCTGCGTAAGTACCGAGGACGATCCCTCATCGTAGCAACCCGTGCCTGCGGCGTCCATTGCCGTTTCTGTTTCCGGCGTCATTCTCGGGGAAAAACGGCCTTTGGCAACGACGAAACAGCCGACGTCGAGCTGGCCATCGAGCGGATCGCGGCGGATGAGTCGATCCGTGAAGTGATCCTCAGCGGTGGGGATCCCTTGATGTTGCCGGACGAGCAGCTTGGGGGAATTGCCACAAGCCTCTCCCAGATTGCTCATCTTCGCCGGTTTCGGCTCCATACGCGGTTGCCAATGGCCGTTCCAGACCGGGTGACGTCCGAGTTGGTGGCCTCGCTTCGCAGCACGCGATTACCCGCGATCGTGGTGATTCACGTCAATCATCCGGCGGAGATCGACGACGCGGTGGCCGCGGCCCTGGGCCGGTTGATCGAGGCGGGGATTCCCGTGCTTTCGCAGACCGTTCTGCTGCACGGCGCGAACGACCGCCCAGACATTTTGGCGATGCTCTTCGAGCGGTTGGCCGACCTTCGGGCGATCCCTTACTACCTGCACCAACTAGACCGCGTCGCCGCAGCGGCCCATTTCGAGGTGCCGGTGGCGGAGGGGATTCGGATCGTGGAAGAGCTCCGCCGGCGGCTGCCGGGCTACGCCGTGCCGCGGTACGTGCAAGACACGCCCGGGGCGGCCCATAAGCGGGTACTTGCCTAGCCGCGCGGTTTCTCGCCTTGGAGTTTGGCGGCGTTGCGGCGACAATCGGGCCATGAAAGGGTCCCGAGTGTTGATCGTGCTCTTCCTGTTGGCCACCGTGTCGGCCGACCTGGCGGCGCTGTCGATCGTCGGCAGTGAAGTCTGGTTCTCGTCCTTCAGGCCCACCATGGCCTTCGTTGTGCTCTTGGCATTGCTCCATAGCCAGATCGGGCTGATCGCAGTTTGGGGTAGTTGGAGTCGCGATTGGATCCCGTTGCGCTTGGGGGGCGTGTTTCTGTTTGTGGCGGTCTGGAGCGTAAGTGCGTGGCTTCTGTTGCCGGACAGTCAGGCAGCGTCGCCCGCGGGGGCCACACAACGCGGGATTCTCCTGGCGGTCCCGCTGCTGACCGTTTTCATGCCCCTTTTGATCGTCCGGCTGCAAGGCGTTGCGTTGAGAAAGGGCGACGACGCTCAACAGTCAGGCGACGATGTGAGTCGCCGTTTTCAGTTCACGATCGGCTACCTCCTGGTCTGGATGACCGCCGTGGCCGTCGTGTTGGGCACGTGCCAGTACCTGGTTCGTTTCCGGTTTCCGTTTGTGCCAATGGAAATCACCCGCCATGTCGATCTCGCAATTGCGTTGGGTATGGGCCACGGCGTGATCGCGCTGCTATCGGTTTGGGCGGTGCTGGGCGCCAAGGGACGAACCGTCCGAACGGCGCGGCAGTTGTTGTACCTTGCGGCGACTGCTTGTGTTGTCTACTCGCTGCACCGAGTCAGTGTACGACGTGAGCCCTTGCATCCGAGTGCCGTTCTCTACGCGGTGGAGGCCCTGCTGTTGATCGCATCGCTCGGCGTGTTTCGCCTCTGCGGATATCGACTCACGTACGACGACGCGCCGGCCGTCGACGACGGGGCGGAAGACGACAAAGCAGCGACGGACGCGTGACGGCCGGGCAGTTCAGCCACTCTCGCCGAAGCGGTCACCGTAATGGCGAGGCCCTCTCTTCATGGTTGGCCAATCACCGACGCGGCCGCGAGCGATCTGCCGATTACATAGGCCTCGGGGATTATTGTCGTAAGCACTCGCCCAACCCGTTCGTAGTGCCCCGATTCATCGGGGCCGTGCAGCGGAATCCCGCGAAAGACCGCATGAATGCGGTCACTACGAACGGCTCTTGACGGGTTGGGCGATTGCTTACTTATTGTCGCCGCCTTCGGTGCCGACGCAGCCTGTCGGGATACACTGCGAGTGTCGTACAACTCGTTCGGCGACAACACGTTATGGTCTCGCACGTTCCTCTCTTGCAGCACTTCATCGTCTCGTGCCGTGCCCTCATTCTCTTCTTTTCCCAAAAAAGTTGCCGCAGGCGCTTGACATCTTACGGCAACAGTCGTAAAATCAGAGTTGCATACGGCACGTGCCGTAAAGCGGATGCCGGAGAATTGCGATGGCCAAGTCCTTTGCCACGCTCGGCGAGTTGGAGATTCAGGTGTTGCGGCACGTTTGGCAGCAACAGCCGTGTACCGAGCGGCAGATTAGCGACCTGGTCCAACGGGGCCGGACGGTAGCGCGGACCACGGTGCTGAAGACCCTCCAACGCTTGGAGGCCAAGGGGATCTTGGCCCGGGTGCCGGGGCAGAGCCCCATCCGATTTCGTGCCACGCTGGACGAAGAGCACGTGCTTCCGGTCCTGACTCGCCGGTTCGTCGAGCGGGTGTTGGGCGGTTCTCCCGGGCCGTTGCTGGCTTACTTTTCCGACTCCGGACAACTTTCCGAGAAGGACCTCAAGGCTCTGCGAGCGATCGCCCGGAAGATCGCTCAGCCGCCGCAGCAGAAGTAGCGAGTGTCGCCATGTCGACGATGGTCTTGACTCTCAACGGTTGGGCCGAAGGCTGGCTGGGGGCGATGGGAGCCGTGCTTTGGCAGTCCTCGCTGCTAGTGGGCCTCGCGGCGCTGGTCGCCTGGCGGCTGCGGCGATCCTCGCCGGTAGTCCGCTATTGGCTGTGGCAGATCGTGGCCGTCAAGCTCCTGTTGATGCCCTTTTGGACGTTTGCCGTTCCGTGGCCTTCGTGGGCCCAGAGCAGGCCGGCGGCGCAATCGGCGGTGCCACAGCCGGCGGAACGCCCGGGCGGCGACTTGGATCGGCTGGTGCTTCACACCCCGTTGCCTTTGGCAGAAGGCTCGGACCCGGCCCCCGACGCGCGCGCTGCGTCGTCTTGGAACACGCTCACAGTCGTCACCTGGCAAGCGTGGCTCCTGTTGACGTGGTTTGTGGTCGTGCTGTTGCAGTCGGTCCGTCTCTTGATTCAACGTTTGCGGCTGGCCGGCTTCCTCCGGCAAGGGGTGCCCGTCGACGGAGAGCTTGCCGGACTGGTGGCCGAACTGGCCGAGCAGCTTGGACTTCGCCGCGTGCCGGCGGCCGTGTCTGTGGCCGGCGACTGCCCGCTGTTTGTTTGCGGGTTTTGGCGGCCGCGGCTTGTCTTGCCCGGCCGGCTGCTGGCCTCACTCAATCCGGCCGTGCGCCGGCGAGTCATCTTGCACGAACTGGCCCATGCCAAACGGCGAGATCTAGTCTGGGGTTGGCCCGTTCAGATCGCACGGATGGTCTACTTCTTCCATCCGCTGGTCTATTGGGTGGGGCATCAACTCCGCCTGGAACGAGAGCTGGCATGCGACCAGCTAGCCATGGTTCGCAGCGAGTGTCCTCCCGCCGAGTACGCCCGGACGCTGATCCAGGTGGTCGGTCAGGCGTCCGAGCCGGCGGCCGTGCAGGCCGCAGCCATTGCCGTCGGCATGTCGGGCGGCCAACGATTGTCGAAACAGAAACCACCGTACAACGGTCCCTGAACGTTCCCACGATTCTTGAAAGGAGAAACGTCATGGCCAGCCAATTCGGCCCCTGGGCGACGCCGATCGATGCGGGGAGCAATCCGCAACTCAGTGCGTTCTGGCGGCGGCGGCTGACGATGCTCGTCCCCACCAGCCAAACCAGTCCCGTGCTCTCGCGGCGCCATCTGCTGTGGCTCGGCGCGGCACTGGTCCTGACGATGGTTTTGCCGAGCTTCCACTTCGTCTCGGCGGATACAGCCGTGATATCTGATGACCCCGATGACGCAGACGACCCCGACAAGAAGGCTACGAGCACCCGGGCAGAGGCGGAGCCGGCCGATCGTCAATCGTGGACGTTGACGCTCCCAGGTGGCAGGAAGATGCACATGTCGGGCGGCACGTACACTACAGGAGGAGGCGCTGGCCAGCACGAGGAGATGAAGAAGCTCATCGCCGAGAAGAAGTACGAGTTCGTCAAGACTTTCGAGAGCCCCGACGGAGTGAAGCAGTACGTCTACAGGTTCCGTTTTTCCAACGGCAATCGCGTGGCCACAAATTTCGCGATGCGTCTGGAAGACGTGGCGTCCTGGGAGGATTATCAGCAGAAGCAAATTCAGCAGCGGCAACAACGTCAGGAGAAGCTCAATAAGTCCCTCGCGGCCGGAAAGTTCCGATTGATCAACTTGGAAGTGATGCAGGTCCATCGTTGCCGAGACGTGGAATCCAAGCAAGAGTTCAAGATTCAACGTATTCCGGTTGCCGACGGCAAGGAAGTCGCGTTTCCCAGGCCCGATTTCTCGGAGATTCCCGCGTCGGTGAAGGAGACGAGTTGGCAGGAGCATCTCCGGGAGATTCGGGAGGGAACACGGGAATTACTGGGGCTGGAGACCACCAACTCATATACGTACGAAGTACTCTTGGATGACGGGAGCAAAACCCTCTTCCAATACGGCGGCGACCGGCCGCTGGAAAAGTCGCAAGATTGACTCGCCGCCCTACTCCGCCGCCGGTCGAAGGTCGCCGTCGAGACGGGCCGTCTGGCCGGCTTCCAGCGTCAATTCGGCTGCGGTGTCGCGATAGCGGACCGTACACTGCGGGCCGGCCGTGCTGCGGATTTCGGCGGCGGTGAGGTGGCCGCCCTCCCATTGCACGTCGACCTCGAAACCGCCACGCGCCCGCAGCCCGGTAACGCGGCCGCTGGGCCATGCGCTCGGCAAGGCGGGCAGCAAGTGGATCTCGCCGGCTTGACTCTGCAGGAGCATCTCGGCCACGCCCGAGGTGGCGCCGAAGTTGCCGTCGATCTGAAACGGCGGGTGCGTGTCCCAGAGATTGTCGAGCGTGTTGCCCTTGAGTTGTTCGCTGAGCATCTTGTGGGCGTGATCGCCGTCGAGCAGCCGGGCCCAGAAGTTGATCTTCCAGGCCTTGCTCCAGCCGGTGCCGCCGTCGCCGCGTGCGGTGAGCGAAATCTTGGCCGCCTCGGCCAGCTTCGGCGTAGATACCGGCGAGATTTGCCTGCCCGGGTGTAGCGCGAAGAGGTGCGAGACGTGGCGGTGGTGGTTGTTCGGATCGTCGCGGTCTTCGCGCCATTCCTGCAACTGCCCCCACTTGCCGATCTTCGGGGCCAAGAGCCGATCGCGCAGGCCGGCCACCCTCTCGCGATACGCCCGATCGATGTCCGCGGCCGTGGCAGCGTCGATATAGTTGGTGAAAATGTCCCAGACGATCTGCTGGTCGTAGGAGACGCCGTCTTCGGTCGGTCCGTGCTCGGGCGACCATCCCATGGGGACGACCATTGTGCCGTCGGGCAGTTCCTTCAGGGCATCTTCCCAGAACTCGCAGACCTCTTTGAGGATCGGATAGGCCTGCTTCTTCAGGTAATCGGCGTCCCGTCCGAAGGCGTAGTGTTCCCAGAGGTGCTGGCAGTACCAGGCGCTGCCGGGTTTGTTCCACCGCCAGCCGTGGCCGCCGAAGATGTTGTGGCTGGTCCGCACGGTCCAACCCCGGGCGTCGCCGAATTCCCCGGCGGCCAGCGTGGCCTTGCGGCTGGGCACGCGCAACTGCTCGATCATCGTAATCAGCGGCCGGTGGCACTCCGCCAGATTGGTCTGTTCGGCCGGCCAGTAGTTCATCTGGATGTTGATGTTCGTGTGGTAGTCGCTGTGCCACGGTGGGCTGTTGCTCTGATTCCAAATGGGCGTAACCGGCGTTCCTCGCTGCTGCAAGGTGTTTCGATATGGGATGTTGCG
>CAYYNP010000271.1:0-13693 GCA_964472545.1 uncultured Planctomycetaceae bacterium
TGCAGAAGCTGCGCGCGATGCTCGCCGAGGTCTTGCCCACCAACGCCTTTTATGGCAGCAAGCTGGCCGCCGCGGGCATACTACGGCCCGAGGACATCGGATCGCTCGAGGATTTCGGAGGGCTGGGCGTAACGACCAAAGAAGAACTCTCGTCCGACCAGCAGGCCCATCCGCCCTACGGCACCAATCTGACTTATCCGCCGCAGCAATACGCCCGCGTGCATCAGACCTCCGGCACCACCGGCCGGCCGCTGCGTTGGCTGGATACCGAGTCGAGCTGGCGATGGTGGGGCCGTTGCTGGGCGGCCGTGTTTCGTGCCGCCGGGGTCGAGGCCGCCGATCGGGTCTTCTTCGCCTTCTCATTCGGCCCGTTCATCGGATTCTGGGCCGGTTACGAAGGTACCCGAACCGTCGGGGCCCTGGCCATTCCCGGCGGCGGCATGTCGTCGTCCCAGCGGCTCCGAGCCATGGCCTCCCATCGGGCCACGGTGCTAGTCTGCACGCCGACGTACGCCCTGCACTTGGCCGAAGTCGCCGCGCAAGAGGGGATCGACATCGCCGGCTCCGACGTTCGCATTACCGTCCACGCCGGCGAGCCGGGGGCCAGTCTGCCGGCGACCAAACGCCGCATCGAGCAGTCCTGGGACGCCCGTTGCTTCGATCACGTGGGCGCTACCGAGATCGGTGCCTGGGGCTTCGCGTGTGAGGCCCAAGCCGGCGTACACGCCAACGAGGGGGAGTTCATCGCCGAGGTGATCGATCCCGCCTCCGGCAAGCCGGCCGACGAAGGCGAGTTGGTGATCACGAACCTCGGCCGCGTGGGGATGCCGGTGATCCGCTTCCGCACCGGCGACCGTGTGAAGCTGGCGCCGGAACCGTGCCCGTGCGGCCGTTCGTTTCGTGTCTTCGACGGCGGCGTGATCGGGCGGATCGACGACCTGTTGATCGTCCGCGGCGTGAACGTCTTTCCCAGTGCCATCGAGAATATCGTTCGCGGTTTTCCCGAGGTCGGCGAGTTCGCCGTAGACGTCCGCCGCCGCGGCTCGCTCGATGAGCTGGAGATCCGGCTGGAGGCCGGCGGCTCAGAGCCGGACGCGGTTGCTACGGCGGTCGCCCGGGCTACACGCGACGTGCTGGGGCTCCGCGTGGCGGTCACCGCCGTTGCGCAAGGCACGCTGCCCCGCTTCGAGTTGAAGGCCCGCCGCGTGACGGACCATCGCCCGCCGTAATGTAGTCGTAATGTAGTCGTCTCGATCCGCGAGACGTCATTTCGTCTTGCGGAGCAAGACGACTACTATACGGCCCATATTGACGCCACCCACAAGCGCTATATGATGTGACACTGGGCTTGCCAAACCACTGTGCGAAGGAGGACGCCATGGCCGAGGACAAAGTCAACGTCGCGATCATCGGGCTGGGATTCGGAACGCAGTTCATCCCGATCTACAAGCGGGACCCGCGGGCGAACATGCTGGCAATCTGCCGGCGCTCGGAAAAGGAACTCAACGATATCGGCGACATCTTCGACGTCCCACGGCGCTACACGCAGTACGCCGACGTATTGGCCGATCCGGACGTCGACTACGTCCACATCAACACTCCCATTCCCGATCACGGCCCGATGTCGATCGCCGCCCTGGAGGCCGGCAAGCACGTGATGTGTACGGTGCCGATGGCCACCAGCGTGGACGACTGCCGGCGGATCGTCGAACTCGTCGAGGAGACCGGGCTGAAGTACATGATGGCCGAAACGGTGATCTACTCCCGCGAGTTTCTCTTCGTCAAGGAGCTTTACGAGAAAGGCGAGTTGGGCAAGATTCAGTTCCTCCAGGCCAGCCACCAGCAAGACATGGACGGCTGGCCCGAATACTGGCCCGGGCTGCCGCCGATGCACTACGCCACCCACTGTGTGAGCCCCTGCCTGGCGTTGACGCGCGACCGGGCGGAGTGCGTATCTTGCTTCGGTTCCGGTACGATCCGCGAGGAGTTGATCGCCAAGTACAACTCGCCGTTTGCGTTGGAGACGGCCCAGTTTTCCTTCCGCGACTCGGACCTTGCCGCCCGCGTGCATCGATCACTGTTCGACACCGCTCGGCAGTATCGCGAGAGCTTCGACGTGTTTGGATCGAAGCAGACGTTCGAGTGGCCGCTGATCGAGGGCGAAGGGCCCGTGTTGCACACGGCGAAGAAGCCCCAGGCCGAGGCCGCCGAGCGGATCGAGGTGCCCGACTACGCGCATCTCCTGCCCGATGAGATCCGGCACTTCACCACCAAGACGTTTCTCGATCTGCCGGAGTACGAGCACCTCGCCAGCGAAGGGGCCGACCCCGACGGCACGCACTCCCACCTGATCACCGACCCCGGCTCGCTGGAAGGCCACGGCGGTTCGCATCCCCACCTGGCCAACGAGTTCGTTTCCGCGTCATTGGAAGACCGCGATCCGTTCCCCAACGCCGTCGAGTCGGCCAACTACACCTGCGTGGGCATCCTGGCACACGAGTCGGCCCTGAGAAACGGCGAGAAGATCCCGATGCCCGACTTCACCTTGACGTAGCAGGAGCGGGGGGCGTTGCTTCACCGCAACCAAGAGTCCAGACGGCCGTCGGGCGCAGCCGGCACAACCGTTATGACCCCAACGGAATTCCCCGTCGCCGGCCGCCAGGGAAAGCTATCCTTTACGGATACGGAGCAAGCCGACAGAAAGAGGGCCAGAATCGTCGCCCACAGCGGCATCGAGCGTGACGGATGAGCAGCCATTCCCGATCGATCTCCACCCGCACCTACTTCGCGTTGGCCACCGGCCTGGTGCTGTTGGCCGGCGTGACGGCGGCGGTGGTCTTCATCCATCTGCAGATGCGCCGCCAAGCGCTCGATTCGGCGCGATCCAAAGCCCAGTTGATACTTGACCAGAATCTTGCCACCCACGCCTACTTTACCGAGCAGCTCAAACCCAGTCTGTTTGAATCGGCGGCGTTCGCCGATTGCCCGGAACAGTTCGATCCTACCTGGATGTCGTCGACCTACGCGGTTCGCCAAATCGACGGGCAGCGGCGGGCGGCCGACGCGGACGACTACTACTATAAGGAAGGCGCCGTCAACGCCCGCAGCCCGGTCAACGAGGCCGACGACCTCGAACGGGAGTTTTTGCAGGAATTGAACGCCGACCCACGACTCGTCGAGCGCGAGAAGATACGCACCCTCGAGGGGGAGACCTATTTCACCGTCATGCGGCGGGGCGAGGTGATCGAAGACTCTTGCCTGCGCTGCCACAGCACGCCCGATCGGGCGCCGGCCGAATTGGTCGAGCGCTACGGCGCCGAGCGATCGTTCGGCCGGGAACTCGGCGACGTCGTCTCGGCGGTTTCGATCCGCATTCCCGTTTCGCAGGCCTACGCTGCGGCAAACGCAGCGTCGGTGAGGTTGTCGGTCTTGCTGCTGGCGTTTGCCGCCGGCGCGTTTCTGGCGCAGCGTTGGTTGGCGGATCGATTGGTCTTCGCGCCGTTGACGAAGCTGCGAGAGAAGGCCCGACGAATCGCCGGCGACGAGGCGCAATTGGGCGAGTCGATGGCCGCCTCCGGCGGGAAGGAGCTGCGCGACCTGGCCGATAGCTTCAATCAGATGTCGGCCAACTTGAGCGACGGTCGAGACCACCTGGAGCAGCGCGTGCGAACCCGCACCGAGGAGTTGACCCGCGCCAACGCCACGCTGCGGCACGAGGTCACCGAACGCCGCCGGGCAGATAAGGCGCTGCGCGAAAGCGAAGAGCGTTTTCGGAGCCTCTTCGAGAACGCCCCGCTCGGATACCAATCGCTGGACGAGCAGGGGAACTTCATCGAACTCAACGACACCTGGTGCAAGTTACTCGGCTACACCAAGGAAGAGGTCCTCGGCAGGAATTTTTCCGAGTTTATCCACCCGGATTTCAAAGAGCACTTCAAAGAGAACTTCCCCAAGTTCAAGAGCATGGGCTACATCTTGGGCGTCGAGTTCGAGATGGTCAAGAAGGACGGTACGGAGATCATCGTTAAGTTCGACGGCAAGATCGGACGCAACGAAGACGGCTCGTTCAGGCAAACCCATTGCGTACTCAGCGACGTTACCCAGCGCAAACTGGCCGAAGAGGAACGCGAGCGACTGATCGCCAAGCTCGAGGCCCAAAACGCCGAGTTGGAACGCTTCACCTACACTGTTTCCCACGACCTGAAGAGCCCCTTGATCAGCATCAAGGGATACGCCGGGCTGTTGCGGCAGGACCTCGCCAAGGGCGACGCCGCGCCGGTCGAATCTGACCTGCAGCGGATCGCCAACGCCGCCGACAAGATGGATCAACTCCTCGAAGACCTGCTCGAGTTGTCGCGGATCGGCCGCCTGGTCAATCCCCCGGAGGAAGTCTCCATGGCGGAGTTGGCCCGCGAAACGTTGGAACTCGTCGCCGGACAGGCCGAGAAGAGCGGCGTGCAGGTGGACGTCTCGGCGGACCTGCCGGTCGTCTTCGGCGACCGGCTGCGGCTGCGCGAGGTCCTGCAAAACCTGCTCGAGAACGCCGTGAAGTACATGGGCGACCAGCCGCAGCCACGGATCGAAATCGGCTCGCGGCGCGACGACGGCGAAACCGTCTGCTACGTCCGCGACAACGGCGTCGGCATCGACTCTCGCTACCACGAGAAGGTGTTCGGGCTGTTCGACCAACTCGACCCGAACATCGAAGGCTCTGGAATCGGCCTGGCCGTAGTGCGGCGGATCATTGAGGTTCAAGGTGGACGCATCTGGGCCGAGTCGGAAGGCCCGGGCCACGGCACGACTTTCTGCTTCACGATCCCCACCAAGAAGCAGCGTAGCGGACTGGCCTGCCAGTAGCCGACGCCCTCGGACTTTGGCTGCCCGTCGCGGAAAACAGCCGCGGAAAGCTCGGGCTAGCGATCTTCCGCCGCGTCGGCAAGCTCCCGCAGGCGGATGTTCCGCAATACGGCCGTGGTTCGCCAGGTGGCGATGCCCAGCGGGAAGGTCGTTTCCTTCTCGAACCAGATGCTCAGCTTGTGATCGCCGATCTCGAAATCGACGATCTGCTTATCGTCGATCCAGGCCTCGACCTTCGCTTGGGTGACGCGCACGCGGATCTTGTACCACCGCCTCTGGTCGAACTCGATATAGTCGCAGGTGAGGTTTTCGACGGCCGGCTCGTCGTCGATGCAGGATAGCCCGACGACTTCGCCGCCCCAGCCGCCGACAATCAGCGACAGGGCCCGGCGGCCCACCGGAAACGTCAGCCCGCAGAAGAAGTCGTCGCCCTCGACGCGCATCGCTTGCAGTTCGACCTCATAATCGATCCTTGGCAGACGTCGGCCCTTTGGCAGTTTCCGGTCGTCGAAGCGAATACCGGTTCCCGGCTGCCCGGCCGCCAGGTAGAGCTGCCCGGCCTTAACCTCAACCTTGCCGTGATCGGCGAAGTCGAAGGTGTCGACGACCTGCCAACGGCCGAGTGTCTTGCCGTCGAAGAGCGTTCGCCACTCGCCGGCCACCGACGGGGCGGCAAGCAACAGCACGCCGGCCGCAACGGCGACGGCCAGAGGATTACGAGGCCTTGGGATCATGACTTCCGTCCTCATCAAGAGCGAAGGCTTGCCATCGCTTCGGATTTGGTATGTTGCTCAGTGTAACGCGCGGAAAGACCGCCGGCCACTCGCCCCGCTGAGAGCTTCCGTTCAGCGCTGCAGGCATTGTTCGAGCAGTGCGTCGATTTGCTCGGCCACCTCGGAGCCGTCTGCGATCAGCCGCCGGGCTTCACGAAACTCGTGGGCTGCCTCGGTCAGGTTGCCCTGCCGCGAGAGGATGATGCCCAAGGCGACGCGCGCCCGAACGTGTGTCGGATCGACCGCCAGCGCGGCCCGATGATGTTCCGCTGCCTCGTCGAGCGAACCGCGCACGAAGAGCACGTTGGCCAAGTAGAAGTGTGCCACCACGGCGTTCGGGCGAATCGCCAGCGCCGCGCGGCTGTGGTACTTCGCCTCGTCGAGTTGCCCCTGTGAGAACGCCACCACGGCCAGATTCTCGTGCGCCGCAACCCGATTGTGGACGTCGTCGAGGACTGCGCGAAAATGGACGGCGGCCTCGTCGTGGGCGTCTTGTTTGAGCAACAGACGCCCCAGCGCGAGGTGGGCCGGCGCGCAATCGGGAGCGTGCTCGAGCACCGTGCGATACTCCTCGGCGGCCCGGTCCACGTCGCCGCGGCGCGATGCCAATTCGGCCACCATGCAGCGCACCAGCGGCCAGCGCGGGTTTCGCTTCAGCGCGGCCGCCAGCACGTCGCCGGCTTCGTCCGTGCGGCCCGCCGCATCCAGGGAAATCGCCAACGTGCGGTGTAGTTCCGGATGGTCCGGGTGGTCCGCCAACGCCTCGCGATAGAGCGCAATGGCCGCCTCGTGTTCACCGCGCGCAGCCAACAGGAACGCCCGATTCTGCCGGGCCGTCACGCTACGCGGATTGACGTCGAGGGCGCGCGTCAGCAACGCCTCATCGTCGCGCCAGTAGCCGGTCTGCACGAAGCTCAGCCCCGCGATTAGGGCAAGCACGGCGGCGACGGGCGCCCACGCCCTGCGGCCTTCACAACGCGACAAGCATCCCGCCAACGCCAAGGCCGGCCCCAACAGGGCAAGGTAGAGGTATCGATCGGCCACCGTCGAAATACGTTGAAAATCAAAGGGCACGAGCCCCGACACCGGCAACAGCCAGGCGACAAAGACGGCCGCCGCGGTCAGCCACAGGCGTCGGTTTCGCAAACTCGCCAGCAGGGCGACGATCCCCACCGGGAGGACCCATGTGGCGTAAAACCACCAGTGTCCCATCACCCACTCCGGCGAGCGGCCGTAGTCCGGGCCGCATTGTAGCGGCAGGAAGAGCTTTGCCGTGGAAAAGGCCAATGCGTCGCCCGCCAGCAGCAGTCGAGCCCAAATCGGCGGTACCATCGGCAGCGTTGCATCCGGCTGCTGGAGCTTTGTCAATACGACCCACGCGGCCGCCAGCGCCACCGCCGGACTCATCCGCAGCAGCACGCGGCCGAAGGCACGACGCAAAAGGCCCCATTCGATCGCGCCGGCCAACAACGGTACGGCCACGGCCGCGGGCTTGCACAACAGCGCCAGCACGAACGACGTACCGGCCGCCACGTAGCAGACGACCGACGTGCTTCGACGCACGCCCGCCACGGCCGACGACGACAAGTAGAGCCAAACGGCCGTCAGCGAGAACAGACCACAAAGCAGGCCACGGGTCTCCGAAACCCAGGCCACCGACTCGACCTGCACCGGGTGCAGCGCAAACAGCAAGGCGCCGGCGCACGCGGCCGCGTCGTGGTGAACCAAGCTGCGGAGGATGCCGAAGGCCAACAGCACGCACGCCCAATGCAGCACCAGATTGCCGAGGTGGAATACGGCCGGGTTGGGCCTTGTGCCCACGCCGTCCGGCGCGGGCCGGCGCGCGATGGATGCCTCGGCTGCGAAGAACGTGTAGCTCAACGGGATGTAGAGCCCGGCGTAGGGACGCCGCCAGAACTCACCGACGTTCGACGCGCTGACCGGATCCAACAGCGGATTGGCCACCACGTGCTGCGGGTCGTCCCAGATGACGAATTGATGCCGAACGACTTGGCCGTAAACGGCCACGATCGCCACCGTCAGCAGCGCCGCAGCCAACCAACCGCGGCGGCGCGAACGACTCCCGGCAATCGGCGGACCGTCGAGATCCATGCGAAAACCAACCCGGCGCAGCGCACGGCAGCGTCACCTTCCGCCGTGCAGAGGGCCGACCTGTTAGACCAGACCTTTGCGGAGCGCCCAGACCGCAGCCTGAGTTCGATCTCGCACGTCGATCTTCCGCATCAGGTTCTGCACGTGTTCCTTGACCGTCTCGACGCTGATTTCCAGCGACCGGGCAATTTCCTTGTTGCTTAAGCCCAACGCGATGTGGCGCAGCACCTGGGTTTCGCGCTGTGTCAGTGGCACGTCGTCGTCGTCGATCACCTGGCGGATCTTCATCGTCCGAGCGATTCGCCGCATGGCGCCTTCGGGGCAGGGCGATTCGTCGCGAGAGGCGGCCGTGATCGTGGCAATCAGGTTCTCGCGGGGGGAACCCTTTAGCACGTAGTCGGCGGCTCCCAGCGCCACGGCACGGGCGATGTACGTGGGATTGTCGTACGTCGAAAGCAGCACCACGCGGCTGTTCGGCACCTTGTTCTTCAGCTTGTCCAAAACCGACAAGCCGTCGCCGTCCGGCATCCGCACGTCAAGCAGGATGACGTCCGGTTGGTGCTTTTCGGCTTGCTCAACGGCCTCGCGGCCGCTGGCCGCCTCGGCAACGATCTCGATGTCGGTACCGTCTAGCAGACAAGCCAATCCGGTCCGAACGACTGGGTGGTCGTCGGCCACCAAAAGTCTGATACTCATCAGGTTCTCCCAACAGCGGTTGTGGCTGACACACGATCTAACAGGGGCACACTCCCCTCCTTCTCGAATCCCTGCCCCAGGCCGCCTTGACGCGGTCGTCGAGTAGATTCGGTGCCAGCCCCGACAGCTCCAAATACCATGTTAGTAGGATTATTCGGGCCGAACAGCCCTTAATTCAAGTTAGATAACACCCCTCTCAGAAGCGTCGAACGGGGGGGTTTTCTTCGTCGTCTGAGTAGTATAACTTACCGAAGTCGAAGGGATAGGGGGATCCTCGATAATTCTTGCTCGACGGTCGCAAAACGTGTGCGAAAGCCGCCCCCTACTGAGAATCCCACCATACTTCCAGCCCGGCTTCGCGCAACCAGGTGGACACTTCTGCGGGCGTGCGGTCGTCGCTGACGGGAAACTGCCTGCCGTCACCCCCCGGTATTTCTGTATCGTACCCACCTGGAACAGTGGAGCTTCCTGCACTCATCTGAGTAATGCAGACGCCCGCAAGGCGACTCCGCAGCGACACGGACTCCCTAGTCGATAGAACCAGTTCGGCCTTGGGGAAGGCCATTCGCAGCGCACAGTACAGACGCACAAACCTCTGGTCGTCGACCGGATACGGCACGTCGAAGTCGATCGGCGCCTCGTGAATGCGCGGCAGACTGAATGCCAGGGCTCGGTCGGGGAAGCGTGACTGGAGGTATGCCCCGTGGCGCATCAAGGCCCCGAGATCCTCCACCGGGTCGGCCAATCCGAGCAGAATCCCCAGCCCCAGCCGCCGCATGCCGGCTTCGGCCGCCCGCTGCAATCCCTCCAAACGCCAGTCGAACGACGCCTTGCTCCCTTGGGCGTGATAGAGCGTGTATAGCCCTTCGTCGTAGGTCTCCTGATAGAGGGTCACACCACTTACGCCGGCCTCGGCCAATTCGGCGTAGTCGGCGGTGGATTGGGGCGCGATTTCGACGGTTACCGTGACGTTTCGATCGATCAGGGCGCGAGAGACTTCCGCAAAATAGGAGGTTCTGGTCAGCCGCGGGAAGTCTCCCGAGACTAGCAAGATGTGGCGGATCCCCCGCTGGATGAGGATCTCGGCCTGGGCGACTGCCTCGCCCACGCTCAAATGACGCCGCGCGATCGTGCCGGCGCCGCGGAAGCCGCAATAGGCACAGTGGTTGCTGCAGTGACTGGACAGATAGAGCGGGGCGTAGAGCAAGACGCGTCGGGCAGACTTGCCGCGGAAAGACGCTTCGGTCAGAGTGGCCGCCCGCCGAACGGCTTGTTGCAAAGGAAAGTCCTCTGCGACGCACTCCAGCGCCTCGTCGATCGAGCCGTCGTCGCCGGAGGACGTGCGGATTGCATTTCGCGTGTCCCGGGGCGGCCTGGTTGCCCGCCCGGCAACCTCGTTGGCCAGTAGATCCCAGGCATCGGCCAGAGCGGAAACCTCCGGGGGCATCTGGCCGGCTGCCGCGTCGAGCAGACGATATCGCCACCGCTCGAGCTTCGAGGCCAAGATGCGGCGGCCCTCGGCCGAAATCTCCTCTTCGCCGGCGCGAATCCGCTGGGCCTGTTCCCATAGCGACAGCCCGTCTCCGGGGGCCAAGCCAACGGCTCGCAGCCAGCCGGCCAAGGTCTCAAGCGGCGGTTGTAGGTCAATGCTCATGCGGTTTTTGAATGTAGAGGGCCAGGCCCTTAGGTGCCCTTCTGTGGAGTGGTGCTCGCCGTGTTCTGCCAAACCATCATATCGGCGGCGGCCCCTTTGTCACAGGCGTGCCGTTTCACGCACGTGCTGTCACACGCACTACGCAACGATTGGCGCCCGCCCGGCGACCGCTATACTGCGCCTGGGGATTCCGCAGGCGGTCTGGCCTCTGGGAGATGGATAATGAGCCGACGATACGTTCTGCTGGCTTCGGGTATCGTGATGCTGGGAGTGGGAGTCTGGCTGCTGGTCGATCGGCTGACTTCCTACGCCCAGGAAAGCCGCACGTGGCAGAAGACCGACCCTTCGTTGGCGGAAGACCTCGGCCAGGCAATCACTGCCACGATCCCGCAGGGACTGGTGACGCTACGGGTCGATTTCAAGAGCCTGGGTAGGGCGCAGAACAGGACCCCCACGCCTTGGGACGGCAAACTGACCGTCTCCGGCGGGCGTTTGAGGCAGATTCGGCTCTGGCAGGATGATCCTCGCAACAGCATCGACGGCAACGCCTGGAAGCTGACCACACAGCGGAGTATCCCTTGGAACCGTGTCCAGCGGGCACGCGGCCACAAGGCCATGCCGCTGCAAGACGGGGCCATCGTGATCGAACTGGCCGGGACGGCCGACGACACGGAGCTTCAGTTCGAGACGCTTCAGGGGAACTTCACGGTCGCGCTTCGCGACGTCGCGCTGGGGGCGAAGAAGGGCTTTCTCAGCGGCCTGGCGCAGATCTCACGGATGCCGAATTCGGCGATGATCCTCTCGGCGTCGACCGAAGACGACTTTCCTTCCGCGGCGGTGGCCCCCGACGGTCGGCTCTACGTGGCCTACGTTGCATTCACGCACGGCGAGGATTTTCGCAAGCGAGCCCAACTGCCCCAGACACCGGACGATTGGGACGAGTTGCTGGCGCCGGCCGGCGGCGATCAGGTGTTGCTGCTGCGCCTCGACGGCGAGCAGTGGACCGGTCCGATGGCCGTGACGCCGCCGGGCCAAGACGTCTATCGCACGGCCATGGCGGTCGACGGCGATGGCCGGGCGTGGGTCGTCTGGTCGGCCACGCAAGACGGCAATTGGGACCTCTTCGCACGATACCTCGACGGCGACCGGTGGTCCGACGAACTACGGCTGACGACCGATGCCGGCCCGGATACGTTTCCCGTGGCCGCCACCGACAGTTCCGGCAACGTCTGGATCGCGTGGCAGGCGTTTCGCGGCGGAAACTCCGACATCCTGGCGATTCGCCAAGACGGCGACCGCTTCGGCGAACCGATTGTGGTGGCCGACGTCGAGGCGAATCTCTGGACGCCCGCGGTGGCGGCATCCTCCGACGGGCAAGTGGCGGTCGCCTGGGACAGCTACGAGAACGGCAACTACGACGTTTATTGCCGCGTCTACTCCGGCGAGCAGTTTGGCGACACGATTCCGATTGCCGTGACCGATCAGGCCGAGACGCGGCCGGCGGCCGCGTTCGACAAGCAGAACCGACTCTGGCTGGCGTACGAACAGTCGCCGGTGGGGTGGGGAAAGGACTGGGGCGCTCTCGAGCAGACCGGCACGGCGCTCTATCGCGGCCGCACGGTGGCGGTTCGCGTTTGGGCGGACAAGCAACTGCATCAACCGGCCGACGATCCTGCGCATGCCTTCTCGCCCTGGCTGCGAACCGCCTCGCAGAAGGGCCGCGGCGGCAACCTGGCCGTGCCGCGGTTGGCCGCCGATGCTTCCGGACGCATCTGGCTGGCCGTGCGAAGCTCCCGCCTGGGCACGCGCACGGGCGTGGGAACGACGTGGTTCGAGCACGTCGCCTGGTACGAGGGAGATCGCTGGTCGAACGAGATCGTCTGCCGAGAGACGGACAACGTCCTCGACAATCGTCCGGCGCTGGTGGCTCAAGCCGACGGCCGCGTGGTGATGGTCAACTCGGCCGACGGGCGTTCGGCCGCTGCGGGGCGTTTGCCCCAATGGTTGGTTCGCGAGTTACGTCAGGACGGGCAGCAGATTGCGCAGAAGCCGCCGCAGTCGCGATGGCCGGACGCGGTGAACAACGAATTGATGATGGCCGAATTCGGCCCGGTGGCCGGCGGAGCGGCGGCCCTGCCGGCCAGTTTGGAACCGGTCGATACCGCCCATGCGGCGACTCCCGACGAGCCGGACTTTGCCGCGGCGGCCGAGAAGGAAGCCCGCGACGTAGCCCGAGCCCGGGCCGCGCGAACGACGCTCGGCGACAAGACGCTGCGGCTGTGGCGAGGCGAGTTCCATCGCCATACGGAGCTTTCCGGCGACGGCGGCGGCGACGG
Source organism: uncultured Planctomycetaceae bacterium (assembly GCA_964472545.1). Lineage (GTDB taxonomy): Bacteria > Planctomycetota > Planctomycetia > Pirellulales > Thermoguttaceae > CAYYNP01. The sequence goes on from CAYYNP010000271.1 coordinate 12,429, forward strand.
GCTGTTGTTGGATATGTGGCGCTATGGAATCGACGCCGCGGCGCTGGACTGGATCGGCAACGGCGACCACGACAACGGCGGCGGGCGGGAATACTCCTGGTGGATCACCCAAAAGACCACCGACATGTTCCAGCTTCCCGGCGTGTTTACCCCAATGTATACCTACGAGCGAAGCTGCAGCTATCCCGACGGCCACCGCAACGTGGTCTTTCCGCGGCGGGGGATTCGCACGTTGCCGCGGTTGGCGGGCGGCCGGGGCAAGGCGATGGACGAACTGTCCCAAGACGCCGAACGCCCACACACGCCGGACACGCAGATGCTCTACGACTACCTCCGCCATTTCGACGGCATTTGTGCCAGCCACACCAGCGGGACCGACATGGGCACCGACTGGCGCGACAACGACCCGAAGGTCGAACCGATCGTCGAGATCTACCAGGGCTGCCGCCAGAGCTACGAGATGCCCGGCGCTCCGCGGAGCAATACGGCGGAACACTCGCTGGGCGGCTGGCGTCCGTTCGGGTTCGTGTCGCTGGCATTGAAGAAGGGCTTTCGGCTGGGTTTCCAGGCCTCCAGCGACCATATCTCCACGCATATCAGTTACTGCAACGTCTGGGTGGAAGAACCCACGCGCGAGGCGATCTTTGCCGCGATGAAGGCCCGGCACGTCTACGGCGCCACCGACAACATCATTGCCGACGTGCAATGCGGCGACCACTTCATGGGCGACGAGTTCGAGACCGACGTCAAGCCAAAGCTGCGCATTCACCTCATCGGCACCGGGCCGTTCGCCAAGGTCCAGGTGGTCAAAGACGGCGTCTACGTCCACAGCACCCGGCCGGGCGAGTCGGAGGTCCGCTTCGAGTGGACCGATTTCGCTCCCACCGCCGGCAAGACCTCTTACTACTACGTCCGCGGCGAGCAGGAGGACGGCGAGTTGGTTTGGGTTTCGCCGATGTGGATAACGTACAAACCTTGATCGGGTCCGCCCGTATTATCTCGACGGGACGGCGACGTCAACGGCAGCCGCAACGACGTGCGGATGCAATGCCGTGCTAGATCGTACGCCGCCTCTGCAACGCCGCGCCAAGCCGGGGCGCACAGCTTTGGGAGCAGCACACTGCAAGAGCACAGACAGGATAACAGGATGGACGGGATGAGAACTTGTAGGGCACGGGGAACCCACCCGTCGGGACGAGCGCGCCATGGCACTTAGGGGCGGCCGATGAATAACTTCCCCACTTGGGGTGGCTGGTGGCTGAGCG
>CAYYNP010000272.1:0-13666 GCA_964472545.1 uncultured Planctomycetaceae bacterium
GAGGAGATCGTCACCTACCCTCCACTTTGTGCCATTTGAGTTGAAACACTACACTGCCCGTCCCCTTGATCGCCATTTCCCGGTGACATCGGACAGCCATTTCCGGATGAAAGAGAGGGTCACCAAGTCCAGGAACATGTTGAAGAGTCTATCAAGAAGTGGAGGCTGGGGAGGTGGCTGTAGAGCAAGCTTATTAACGCGCCGATCGAGAGCCGCCCGTAGAGCACCAAACGCGAACAACACGGAGTGTGGTTCCACGTCGTCGGCGGTGTCTGGCGGGCACGGCTCGACGATCAGAACGCTTCGTTTCATGGTAGACAACACTGCATGTGCCAGCCGGTTCGGTGAAGGGCCCTCTGCCACCGGGCGACTACTCACCTGGGCAGCAGAAGGCCTCAGTTCATTCTACTCGGAGCGTCCTTTGGCGGAGGTTGAGGATGTCGATCGCAACCGAGCCTTTGGTTTGCGATTGGATCCGCGGATTTGGTGCCCACCGCTCCCGCACCTCCCGCACTCCCCCTAAACTAGGGTGTTGACCGCATATCCCGCCCAAACTACAGTAAAGGCTTGGTCTCCGCCGGCTTACGTTGCCCGGCGGTCTGGGTTGGAAGAGGCTTCTGCCGACGGGTTTCCATGTTTGCCAAGCGGGTCATTCCCTGTCTTGACGTGAATCAGGGCCGGGTGGTCAAAGGTACGAACTTCCTGAATCTCCGCGACGCCGGGGATCCGGTCGAGGTGGCTGCGCGCTATGAGCGGGAGGGGGCCGACGAGTTGGTTTTCCTCGATATTACCGCCAGCCACGAAGGCCGCGATATCATCCTCGACGTGGTCAGCCGGACGGCCGAGGTGGTCTTCATGCCGCTTACCGTGGGCGGGGGGATTCGTTCGGTCGACGACGTGCGGCAGTTGCTCAAGGCGGGCTGCGACAAGGTCTCGATCAACTCGGCCGCCTGTACCGATCCGGACCTGGTCAGCCAGGCCGCCCGGCGTTTCGGCAGCCAGTGCATCGTGGTCAATATCGACCCGAAACGCGTCCAGAAAAACGGCGCCGAGTTTTGGGAAGTACACATCAACGGCGGGCGGATTGGCACGGGGCTCGAGGCGGTCGCCTGGGCACGCGAGGTCGAGCGGCTGGGCGCCGGCGAGATCGTACTCACCTCAATGGACGCCGACGGCACCAAGGACGGCTTCGATTTGGAGATCACCGCGGCGGTGACCAAGGCCGTGTCGATTCCCGTGGTCGCCAGCGGCGGGGCCGGATCGCCGGACCACATGGCCGACGCAATCCTCATCGGCGGGGCCGAGGCCGCATTGGCCGCCAGCATTTTTCATTATGGGGAGTACACGATCGAAGAGACCAAACGCGTGATGCAGAGCCGGGGCGTGCCCGTGCGGCTGTCGCCAAACGGTAGCGGCTGAGGGGGCTTTGGCGGAGAGATTTCAGACGGCGGGGTTTGTGAAGAAGATAACGTAAGAGAGAACGTGACGGCGAGCCGCCGCACTCCATAAGCGAAGGAGCAACTACGCAGCATGTCAACCGCAGCAGGCGATAACACCGAAATCGATCGCTTCCTCGGCAAGCGAGAGGAGTTGGAGGTCGATAAGCTGTTCCGCGCGCTGGTGAAGCTGCTCGGCAGCGATCTGCACTTGAAGGCCGACTGTGCGCCGTACGTTCGTGTCGACGGCACGCTGCGGCCGCTGAACCGCGGGCCGATCGACGACGAGGAGATGGTCCGGCTGATCTTCCCCATGATCAACGCCCACGAGCGCCGCAAGGAGATGTTCGAGAAGGAGGGCGGGTGCGACTTCGCCCACGTGCTCGAGGTCGACGGCGTCCGCTGGCGGTTCCGCGTGAACATCTTGCAGCAGATGGGGCACATCGGCATGGTCGCCCGGCGGGTGAACAACGAGATCCCCACGTTCAAGGAGTTGCACCTGCCGGAAGACCTGGTGCGGCTCTGCCGGCACAGCCAAGGGATGATTCTGCTGGCCGGCGTGACCGGCTCGGGCAAGAGTACGACCATCGCCGCGATGCTCAACTGGATCAACCACAACTACCGCAAGCACATCCTCACGCTGGAAGACCCCATCGAGTTCTCGTTCACCGAAGACAAGTGCCTGATCAACCAGCGCGAGATCGGCCTGGACGTGAGCGACTTCATGGTGGGGATGAAACACGCGGTGCGCGAGGACCCGGACGTGATGCTGGTGGGCGAAATGCGCGACCGGGAGTCGTTCGAGACGGCCATCCAGGCGGCCGAAACGGGCCACTTGGTTTTCGGCACGATCCACGCCTCGACCGCGCCGAGCACCATCGGGCGTATTCTCGACCTGTTCCCCGAGAACATGCACGCGGCCATCCGCAGCGCGCTGGTCTTCAACATGAAGGGCATCGTCGCCCAGAAGTTGCTGCCGTCGATCCTCGAGGGCGTCGGCCGGGTACCCACGGTCGAGGTGATGACCTTCTCGCCCACCGTGCGGAAGCTGGTCGAAGAGGCGGAGGACGCCAAGCTGGCCGACGCGATTCGGATCAGCAAGAACGAGGGCATGCAGGACTTCACGTCGAGTTTGAAGTATCTGATCGAGAACGACATGATCGATCGGGCCACGGCGTTCGAGGTCGCCCCCAACGCGGAAGCGCTGAAGATGGCGCTTAAGGGAATCAGTCTCGCCGAATCCGGAATGCTCTGATGTTGTCTCGCCTGTTGATCCTTGCTCTGGCCGCCGCGGCGTTGGTCCTCTGCGGCGATATCTCGGCGGCCACGGCCGAAGAGTGGCCGGCCTTTCAGCCGAATCCCGGGCCGGGCACCGCCTTCCGCGGCCCCGGCTATTACATGAGCTTCATGAAGATCATCTCCTGCTGGCTGGTCTTCCTGATTTGGGTCCGCACGGCCGATTGGGTCAACCGCGATTGCCAGGAGATGAAGCTGCCGTTTTTCCGCTGGAACCCGATCGTCTTCGGGCCGTTTGTGACGGCGTTTGTGTTGTTGTGGTTGATCCCCTCGTTTTGGCTCGGGTTTCCGCTGCTGCTAATCGCGCTGATAGCGCCGGTGACCAGTTACGTCGTCGTCCGCAACGGCCAGGTGACCAACGATCGTCGCGTGTTCACGCGCGAGCACATCCGCTATTGGCTGTCGGTGAAGCTGGCCGTAATCGGCATCAAGATCGAGGCCAAGGCCCCCGATCCGCACGAGGTCGGCCCGCCGGCAAGACTCATCGCCCGTGGTGCCGCCAACGAGCGTCAAGACTCCGCCAACCTGCTGGCCGCCCGACAGACGCCCGGCGTGTTGTCGGCGCGTGAGATCCTCGCCGACGCGCTCTCCTATCGGGCGTCGGCCGTGATGCTCGACTACACCCAACAGGGCGTGGGCGTGCGGCTGATGATCGACGGCGTGTGGCTGAATCGCCCGCGGCTCGAACGCGAGCAGGGCGACCCGGCCCTGGAGTCGCTCAAGACGCTCTGCGGCCTGAAGCCCCAGGATCGTCAGAGCCGCCAGACCGGCACGTTCGGCGTCGATTACGAAGCGGTGGAATACTCCGGCACGCTCACCTCGCAAGGCACCAAGACGGGCGAGCGGGTAATGATCCAACTGATCGACGAGAAGATCCGCTTCGAGACGCTCGACGATTTGGGCATGCGGCCGAAGATCCAGGAACAGCTCGCCAAGATGCTCGCGACAAAGAAGGGCATCATGCTGATGTCGGCCATCCCCGGCGGCGGGTTGCGGAGCACGGCCGACATCGCCCTGCGGCATACCGACCGCCTGCTGCGGGAGTTCATGGCGGTCGAAGAAGAGACCAACCGCTATCAGCCGGTCGAGAACTGCCCGGTCACCACGTACAAGGCGTCCGACGGACAGTCGCCGGCCGACATCCTGACCAAGGTCTTTCGGCAACAGCCTGACGTGGTCGTGATCCGCGATCTGGTCAACGCCGAGACCGTGCAGATGCTCTGCCATGAAGTGGCCGAGAATCGCTTCTTTATCAGCACCGTGCGGGCGAAGGACTGTGCCGAGGCGTTGATGCGGATCGTGGCGATGGGCGTTCCGGCGGCAGAGTTCGCTGTGGCGGCGGCGGGCGTGATGAGTCAACGGCTGGTCCGCAAGCTTTGCGACAACTGCAAAGAGGCCTACGTCCCCACGCCACAGGTCTTGCAGCAGTTGGGCATCCCCGAGGGCAAGGTCCCGGCCTTCCACCGCCCGCCGCAACAGGTCGACGAGAAGGAAATCTGCCAAGAGTGCAGCGGCATCGGCTATAAGGGACGCACGGCGATCTTCGAGTTGCTCTCGGTCGGCCAGAACGTCCGTCAGGTGTTGGCCGGCGGCGGAACGCTCGACCTCTTGCGCAAGGCAGCCCGCAAAGACGGCATGCGCAGCCTTCAGGAAGAGGGCATCCTGATGGTCGCCAAGGGGATCACCTCGTTGCCGGAACTGATGCGCGTGATGAAACAATAGCCCCGATTTCCCGGAACAAACCGGACGTACGAGATCTGCAATGTTGACGACCCTGTTGATCGTGATCTTCGTGGCCTGTGTGGCCTTGCTCTACGGCGAGGGGATGTGGAGTAACGCCATCCGGCTGATCAACGTGGTGACCGCCGCGTTGTTGGCCACCAACTACTTCGAGCCGATGGCCCGCTGGCTGGAAGGCCAGGCCCCCACGTTCACCTATCTCTGCGATTTCCTCGCGTTGTGGATGCTGTTCGTACTGTTCATGGTGCTCTTCCGCGTGGGCACCGATCTGCTCAGCCGCGTGAAGATGCGGTTTCTGAAGATCGTCGACGTTTCCGGCGGTGTGTTCTTCTCCTGCTGGATCGGCTGGGTGATGGTCTGCTTCACGACGATGACCCTGCACACGGCCCCCTTGGCCCGCAGCTTCATGCACGGCGAGTTTCAGCCGGAAGAGCGGATGGTCCTCGGCTTGGCACCCGACCGCAAGTGGCTCGGATTCGCCCAGAAGCAGTCGATGGGCGTCTTCAGCCGATCGGTCGGCGACCGCGACTTCGAGCGCTACCCGCAGTGGGAAACGCAATGGACCGAAGACGAAGCCCGAACCTTCGACCCGCTCAGCGAGTTCCTGCCCAAGTACGCCACCCGCCGGGCAAACCTGGAAGGCTACAACAGCCAGTACGGTGCGCTCCGCGTTCGCGAAGAGCATTTGGAATCCCAGTAAGCAACCGCCACCCTCGGTCTGCGCCATCATGTCCGGCGACTCCCGATCCCGTTCTGCTAAAAGCCGACTTGCCGAAAGCCGATTTGCCGACGGCCGCGACGCCGAAATCGCCGCCTATCGCAATCTCAGCACGCTGGCCGTCTTCGGGCTGATCTTCGGGCTGCTCTCGCCGCTGGCGTTCGTCCATCCGCTGCTTTGGGCCGTGCCCGTGCTGGGGGCCTGCTTTGCGGGTTTGGCCTTGTGGCGGATTAGCCGCGACCCGGCCGCATTGACCGGGCGCGTGCGGGCGTTAGTGGGATTGCTGCTTTCGATCCTTCTCGCCTCGGCCGCCATCGCCGACGGCCTGACCTATCGCACGCTCATCCGCCGCGAAGCCCGGCAGTTCGCCGCCGACTGGTTCGACCTGATCCAGAAGAACCTCCCCCGACGGGCCCACCAATTCACGCTGGCCTCCTTCGACCGCCAGCCGGCCGACGTCGACCTCGACGCCTACTACGCCGACGGCCGACCCGCCGAGCTGTTGAAGACCTACATCGAGAAGTCACCCGTCGAAAAGCTGCTGGCACTAAACGGTCAATTCGAGGCCCGCTACTACAGCACGCCCGAGCAGCGCCACAACGCCAAACAGGACGAACTGTTCATCGTCTTCGAGGTCAGCTACGAAGAAGTCGGTATCCGGCAATCCCTGCTGGTCGGCTTCCCGATGCAGCGCCATCGCCTCGACACCGGCGGTGTCGACTGGCAGATGATCGGACTGCCGGTGGAGGTGACGGCGGAGGAGTTGTAGGGCAAAAAGTAGCCCGTCCCCCTTTTTCTCCTACTGCTAGGAGTTCCAGCGGCCCCAGACCTGTCGGTGCTTTGCGAAATCGATCTCGCCGACGTCCAATTCCCCACGTTCGTCGTGTCTGAAGACGACGTGGTGCGAGCAGGCCGGAACATCAGGGACCGTGCATGGTGTCGTGTACGGGATTTCTTGCGGATCGGTAAGTAGTTCGCCGTCGAGGTAGATCCGTGCTTCGAAGGGAGTGGTGAGGAAGTTGACCGGCACGAGCGGCGGACGAGTTGCCCACCACACCGCCGCCCCCGAAGACAGCAGTACCACGCTGCCGGCGATCGACGCCAAGATCCGGCGTCGGACGCGTCTGCGTTTGGCCACGAGCCGGGGGTCGGAAGCCTGCATCTGGGCGAGCATCGCTTCCGCGTTCGGAAAACGCCGCTTGGGGTCCCGCTGACATGCGCGCAGCGAGAGCCGATTCAGAGCCCGTAGCGTCGGGTTGCCGGCGACCCGGGATGCGGTCTTGCTCAATCGCGGAAAACGTTCGGCGGGCCGTCCGGTGATCATCTCGTAAATCACCAGACCGGCGGCAAAGACGTCTGCCTTGGCGTCCATATGGCCATCGGGGGGCATGTACTTCCAGGTTCCCACGCGGGAGATCTCACGGTCGGTCTTGGTAACCAGGCCGAAATCGGCCAGTTTCAGCACGTTCTCGACGAAGAGGCAATTCGACGGCTTGACGTCGCGGTGGACCATGCCGGCCTGGTGCAAACAAGCCAACCCGGCCAGCAGTTCCTCGGCGTACCGCCAACATACGTCCGGGTCGAGCGGTCCGGCCTTCAATTTCCCCTCTAAGGTGGCCGGGCAATAATCCGCGTCCGGCGACGCGGGGCCGCCGGAGACGTCGTCTGCGGTGTCCATCACGTAGAAGAGGTGCTCGGCAGTCTGTGCCACGTGGTGAATCACCATCAAGTTCCCGTGGCGATTGCGGACGTGCGATTCCAGGTTGGTCAACGAGGTGATCTCTCGGCCGGCAGGATCGGCCGTTCCCGCCGGTTGCAGAGGTATCACTTTGACGGCGCGCAGATGCTTCGTGGTCCGATTGGTCGCCAACCAGACTTGGCCGAAGCCGCCTTCTCCGACGCACCGGATCAACTCGAAATCCGGTATTTCGGGAGGAACGCTGCCTTCGGCGGACGAGGAGTCAGCCGCAGATTCGCACACGGACTCGTTACTCCTGTCTTGACTGCATGCTTCTTTGCATTCGAAAAGTGAGGCCCCGTTCGACGGAGGCGTCGGGGGACGATTCGATAGCTTCTTTGATCCGCGCCGTAAGCTCGCCACGCTCGCGATAGGGTTGCCCGAGTTCCTCCAACCGTTTGAAGGCAACTCGCCGGGCATTGTACACTCCGTGCCGGGTCAGCCCGGTGATCTTGGCCACCTCGGCTGCGCTGAGGTTGCAGAATACAAACAACTCGAACGCCTGAAATCGCTGGGGGGCCATCTCGGCCTGGAGGACGTCTAACAGTGCACTCAGCAGGTTCCTCTCGAAGACGGCTTCCCAGGCGGCTTCGGGCGAATCGCCGTCGGCCGTTTGCCACGCCCCGATCGCCTGCGAATCGCCGCCGCGAGGGCGAACTCGCTGGTTGGGGCGGCGACGGTGCTCGGCGATCTTGTTGCGTACGACCTTTCCCAGCCAACTGCGGAAACGGCCCCGCTGGGGGTCGTAGCGGAACACGCCGCGCCGTTGAAACACGGCCGCCAGCACGTCCTGCACCACGTCCTCGGCGGTGTGGTCGGAACACCCGGCGTGCTTGGCATAGCCGTAGATCACCGGCCAGTATCGCCCAAAGAACTCCTCCCATGCTTGAGGATCGGCTCCATCGCGCAGGCTTTCCAGCAGCGTGGGTCGGGTATTACTGTCCATCAATACAACTGCCGCTCGCAGCCGGCACCATGGGAACCGGCGCCGTGGGAAATGGGGCGGAACTTCAAGAAAGTATAACAAATATCGGTCTTCTGCGCATATCTCTGTTGTCGGTTACCGATTCAGGCGGCCGAGGCGATCGATTACGTTTCGACGGATGTAGACTATAATCGCCAGCGTACCCTGAAGGAGGATGAAGTGATGCCCACCGCCATTCTGTCGCTGGCCTTGCTGTGCGCCGTCGGGGCAGAGGTTGAGACCAAAGCGGAGCGCGAGACGTACCTCTACGTCACCTCCAGCCCGGCCGGCGCCGAGGTTCTCGTGGATGGGCAGCGGGTGGGCACCACGCCCGGGCTCTTCCCATTCAAGCCGGGCGTGCGGCGGGTGATCGTCGAACTAGAAGGCCACGATGAACACGGGCAAGACGTCACGATCCGCGCCGGAGACATCAAACGGCTGACGCTCCGGTTGAAGCGACGGGCCGCCGCGGGGACCGCCAACGTCAAGCTCGGGCCGGGCGCAACACATGACGCGATCGTTGCTTGGCTGAAAGACCCGCCTGAAGGATGGGATTTCGTCGAATTGATGACCGCATCCCACGACGTGTCGTCGAAAGGGCCGCAGGGCGAAATGGCTCCCAAGCAGGCGTCGAGGGTCGTTCTCTCCGGACATGGGAAGCGGTTGGAAGTGGGAGTGTTCGAGTGCGTCAGCCGTGAGCACATCGAGCAGATGCGCAAGTCGCTGCTGGTGACCGTGCTGCTATCGGAGCAAGACGGGTCGTTGCTCACGCGTGCCAAACTCCCCACCAGCGACTCGCTCTCCTGTGCTACTTTCGACAAGACTCTGGTGACGTTTTCCGGCGACGGGGTGGACCCCCTGTTCGCCGCTCGCGCCGCCCGGGAATTGGGCTTCGAAGGGAAACTCCAGATTCCCCTCTGGGCCGATTTGGCGAAACAGCGGGAGTTGCGCCAGCAGGAGAACGTTCGGCTGGTGGTGGGCAAGGAGAAGTTGACGCTCGAAGGGCGGCCGACGACTTGGCAACAGTTGCCGGAACTCCTCGCAACGATCCCGAATCGGCTAAACACCGGCCTGAACATCGCCAGGACGGCCGACGACTGGGACGTCGACGAATGGCGTATCTTGGAGAGCCGGATCCTCGCACAGTGCCGCATTTTCGGTTTCAAATCGTCCACGTTCATCGGCGAGTATCCGCTCGGCTCCCAAGGGACGCGCTACGTTCGACTGGTGATCGCCGGAGCCCAGAATATGACCGTCGAAGGGCGCAAGGTCCAAGAGAACTCGTTGGTCTCGGAGTTGCTAAGCGTTCCCGATCGATACCGGGCGACGCTGCAGTTTGCCCGCGCCTCGGACGCAGAAGACGAGATGGACGGCGTTGCGTGGATGTTGACGATGGCGGGATTGTCGGAGATCGCCACACGTCTCGGATACAAAGACACGGCGTACATTGGCGATCAGCCCCTCGGCTCCACGGCGCCCACGGAGGGCGGCCTAATCGGCGTCTGGTCCGGTCACCCGTCCGCCCGGGTAGAGGAGGTCCATCTACCGGATGCCGACACGCCGCGAGCCAAGAACGTTCTCGACCTGGCCAGCGGTGAGACCTTCAGATTCCCTGAGATGGGCGATCCCCCCGACCCGCGGGTGGTTACTCGACAGGGCAAGGGAGACCTGTTCTTCGATGATGTGCTCGGTTGCCTGCGGGGGGCTAAGGCGATGCGTTGGGACGGCGAGCGATTTGTGGCCTTTCCACCCAAGAAGCAGCTTGAAGATGCCAGCGGCTATGAATTGCCGGCGCTGCCCTGCCGTCTGCTGATCACCACGGCGGAGAAGAAGCAATTCGACGTCATCATCCTCTCGACCACCGAGCACGACGGCGGCATCGATCTGACCTACCGGGAAGCCGATCCGGCCGTCGTTCCGATCCCAGTCGATCCCCCCGGTGCGGCGCCCGTGCCCCCGCGGCTGAACGAAGTCTTCAAACTGATCGAGCGGAACTACGTCGTGGGGATCGAGCGCCCCGAACTCGCGGAAGCCGCCATCCAGGGCATCCTCGAGGGGCTCGACGAGCATTCGGAGTACCTCGACCGGGCCGAGTTGACCGCTTTGCGTGAGCAACTCGCGCAGCAACTCAGCGGCGTCGGTCTTGCGATACGATTCGATGACGAGGCACGCGAGCTGCGCGTGATATCGCCCCTACACAAGATGCCCGCCTATCGAGCCGGGGTCCGCGCCGGCGACACGATCGTGCAGATCGACGGCATGCCCGCCGACAAGTTGCCGCGCGGCAAGGAACTCACGACCGCGGTGGTGCTGCTGCGCGGAAAGCCGGGCACGTCGGTAACCGTCGGGCTAAAGCACGCCGGGTTCGACGAGGTCGAGCAGGTCGAGATCGTGCGAGAAGTGATTCGTATGCCGGCCGTCTTGGGCGACGTACGGAAACCCAACGGCGATTGGCAGTTCATGCTCGACGAGGACCGCAAGATCGGCTACGTCCGATTGAGCCGCTTCGACCTGCAGGCCACCGACCAACTGAAAGCCGCACTGGACGAACTGACGTCCCGAGGCATGAAGGCCTTCGTGCTCGATCTGCGCAACAGCCCGGGCGGTTCACTCGTGCAGGCGGTCAAGGTTGCCGATTTGTTCGTCGAGGACGGAGTGATCGTCAGCGTCAAGGATCGCGAAGGGCCCGGCAAGAAGTGGTCGGCCACCAAGGAGGGCACGCTCGGCAAGTTCCCCATGGCCGTGTTGGTCAACCGCGACAGCGCGGGCGCCGCGGAGATCGTCGCCGCCTGCCTGCAAGATCACCGACGGGCAGTGATCGTCGGCGAGCGGACCTACGGCAAGGGTACCGCGCATAAGATCCTCGAACTCAAGAGTGGCAACGGCGCCTTGAAGCTGCCCACGGCCTTGTTCCTTCGACCCAACGGCAAGAACATCCACCGATTCGACGGAGCGGAGGAAATGGACGTCTGGGGTGTCCTGCCCGACGAGCAATGTGAAGTCGTGCTCTCGCAAGAGGAATATCGACAATTGATGGAGAACCGCCGGCAGCGCGACGTCTACGATCCGGAAAAGCCGGCAAACGAATTCGAGGATCAACAACTGCAAAAGGCAATCGAACGTCTCTAACACTCACCCCGCCCATCGTACGCGTCTTTTGGCCCTGCTGTCCGTGGTCTCGATCGCCGGCGAAGCCTGAACCGCCGAGCAGTTCATCCCGGACGGCAGGGCCTATGCTTTGGGAGCGTGGGAGAGGTGGCGCCAACGGTTTCCCGGCGTCTGCACGGAGGATCAGAGGGTGGACGGCAAGCTTCTCAACGGAATAACAAGATCGACCGCATGGCCGGGTGCCTCAGCCTACTTGGCCCTCACCTCTGTCAGTTCCTTGTAATCCAGATATGGCATCAACTGGCCCCGGCTCACCATCGCCGTCAACAGTTCGTCGAAGTTCCCCGACCATTGCCAGATCGTCCTGTCCTCGTGCAGCAGCCAACCGACTCTGCCGGTTGAGCTGACGAGCATCTCGTCTCCCGTGCTGCTGGTGAAGACGAAGGAGGGCTCCTCCCAATCGGTGCCCTTCAGCCAGTCGAACTCGCCGGATTCGATTTCCATCACGCCTCCCGGCCAAGCTTCAAAGAAGCCGGCTTCAAAGGGCGGCGTGTTGCTCAACTCCGGGAAGTTGACGAAGAAACTGAGTCTCACGTCATCATCGTCGAAGTCTGGTGTACGCCGCAACAGCAGGGGTGGAGCGTGGTAATACGTGCCTGAGAGCGACTGACCTCTTCTTATCCGGCGAATCACCTTTTCGTCGGCGGGCCAATCCGACAGCACGAGCCACGTGTGTCGGCTGCCGAAAGGGGTACTCCGAGTATAATAGGATTCCCAATGGCTCGTGTTGCAGCAACGCCGCGGCATACGCCCGCAAGCACGCCGGCTTCATCGACGCCCACCGCTCCTGCAACATCAAGCGGACTTCGTCGGCCGATTTGCCGACAAGCTGACGGAACCAGAAGTCGATGCCCTTCTCGACGTGACGCGGGATCTCGCTGATGGGAAACGTCAGCAAGTCAAAACACTCATACTCCGCCGGAAGCGGGAGGAAGGGGGGCGGACCGTGGTGTCTCGGGTTACTCACGACGTCTCCTGAGGATACAGTCGACCAGGACCGGGAGAAGAAGGAAAAGGACGTTGGCCCGTGGCAGTCGGGGCAGCCCACCCCCATTCTCTCTGTGGTATCGGATCGCGGGCGGTTCGTGTTTCGACAGGATGACAGGATTGACCGGATGGGCTTGAAGCAACTGCCATCATCCAGTTGATCCTGTAATCCTGTCTTCGCCTCTTGTTCTCTCGTTGAACCGGTCCCCTTTCTTTCTAATCCGCTGCTACACTCGGCTTCCCATATTCACCGTTTCCTTCCATACATTCCCGACTACCCGTCGAACGGTGTCTTCATAGTCGTCTATGTAATCCCGTATCTGGCTGTTTGCTCGCGCGATGGATCTGGTCACATCATCAACCGGTTCCTCTTCATCCGTAAGTTCGAACCACGTCTTCGCAAATCCTTCGAGGAGTTCATGGAATGCGTCGGTAACCAGCTTCCGAGTGCGTTTGCGCCTCTTGCTTTGCTTCAAGATACGTCGAGCCAACTGATATTGCGGGAATCTACTGGACCGATCGCTCAGGATTATCCTCACGAAGAACGGAACAATCTGTCGCTTACCATCCTGTGTCAGATGATCCCAGAGCAAGCCCGTCGGCACGGCCATCCTGTTTTCGGCGAAGTACTCGCCGAAAACGTCATCCCACTGCCTCTGCAATCGTTCCTCGATCTGCCTCTTTTCCTCTGGCCGGAGATATGCGTAACGTGGTGCGAAACTCGTGGTCAGCGACTCAAACGACTCGTTCTCGAAGTCTTTGGAAAGCGTATCGACGAAGAACTCGACGTCTGCTTCCGTGTGCTTCTTGGGCAATCGTTTGATCAACTCCTTCGCGTACCTCAACAAGTTCTCCGACTTCCAACTACTGTCGGGTGATTCAAGCGTTGAGAGTGTCTCGCCATGGTTTCGGACGAGTCGCACCAACCCGTGGATCCGTTGTTCCTCGCTTAGCTTGTCAGCAAACTCGTGAACAACGTTCTTCGTCGCCTTGCTTGAGACGCATTGCTGAACTTGATCTGCAACGACTCCATCCAGCCCAGCTTCAGGCGGGATCTCCACCTGCTTCTTCCGCTCGTTGAGAAACCGCTCGGCGGAATAGTGGGGCTGATTCGCCTGGGACAGGTACTTCGTGTGGGCGACAAGGTAGTCTTCAAGCGGGAATGTTGGGTCAAACAGATCTTCCATGTCGTCACCATGTATCACGAGGACAGACTGCCGCCTGCCTGATCTCAAGGCGTTCAGGAAGTTCTCCTTCAGAGCTTCGTGCGAGACAAACACACCGACGGTCCCGACGAACTTGCCGTCGACCTTCCCAAGGAAGCGGAAAAGGTCTGATGCGGCCAACCCACTCTCCACCCACTTCACTTCCAAAAGGGCGCACAGACAGCCGAAGCTGATTGCACCGTCAATCTGTTCTGCCCTACCGTCTTCTGTGTAGAACGGCCGCCTTTCGAGGAGCCCGTGAGCCTCAAACAGGTCGCAAACCAACGCCTCAAACGCGAGCCCTCGCTGCTGTTTGGAGTCTCTACTCTTACTCCATTTCTCGCGCTTTAGCAACTCGTATTGTAGTGTTTCAACTCAAATGGCACAAAGTGGAGGGTAGGTGACGATCTCCTC
>CAYYNP010000273.1:0-3875 GCA_964472545.1 uncultured Planctomycetaceae bacterium
CCCACCTTGCGGGGAAGTGTTCTTCATCACCAAACACAACTCAAAGCAAGCAACTTACTTCCGTACAACGCAACCGCCTTGCAGGCCACGGGGTTGACGTAGCCCCATCGGCAGTGGAAGCTACAATGGTCGTAGGGGCCGTTGTGGTTTCTGTCGGAGGATCGTCGGATGAGACGTCCTGCCAAATGGGGGCGTTCAAGCCCTCGTAGCCGAAGTCGCCGAGACTTTGGCCAAGGTTGGCAAGAGTGCCAAACTCTGGCGAGTTCGGCTACGGCTCGCTGGGGGCTGGGTATCGTGCTCGCGATCGCCTCGGGCTTCGCCGGTTGCGGAGGCAAATCGGAAACAGAGTCATCCGAGAAGACGCAAGCGGCTGCCGAAAAGACCTTCCAGCGCGTCCGTGGGCCGGTGGTGGCCGGGGCGGTGAAGCCGAAGGATGAGGGCGTCCTCTACGCCCAGCCGCTGTTCTATCCGCGGCATGCCGAATCGCTCTCGGCGATGGTCGACGGGTTTCTGGCCGAGGCCGATCCGGAGCCGGTCGAAAACCTGCGGGCGTTGATCTGTCCGCACGCCGGCTACGACTATTCGGGACCCGTGGCTGCCAGCGGTTACAAGCTGCTGAAGGGTCAGGAGTTCGAGACCGTGATCGTGCTGGCCCCCAGCCACACGGCGGCCTTCGAGGGGGCCTCGCTGCCGAACGCCGACGCCTACGAAACGCCGCTGGGGCTGATTCCGATCTCGTCGAAGGCGGCCGCGTTGGCCGAGACCGAACCGTTTGCGGTCGAACCGCCCAGCGAAGTGCATCGGCCCGCGTTCTGGAAGCTCTCTCTCGGCGGCGCGCCGCGCCCCAGCGGTTTCCCGCCCGAGTTGCCCAAGTTTGGCGAGGACACGCCGCACTCGTGGGAACACTCGCTGGAAGTGCAGTTGCCGTTCTTGCAGAAGACGCTGGGCGAGTTCGAGTTGGTACCGGTCGTCTTCGGACAGAACTTAGACTACGCTGCGGCGGCCCGGGAGCTGACGAAGCAATTCGACGAAACGACCTTGCTGGTGGCCAGCTCCGATTTGAGCCACAACCTGCCGTATCATCTTGCCAGGGGTAAAGACACTACCTGCTGCCGGGCCATCTGCGACTTGGACGTCGGCTGGATGGAGCACCAGGACGCCTGCGGCCGCGGCCCGATCCTGGCCTTGTTGCACGTTGCCCGGGCGAAGGGATGGCGGGCGAAGCTGCTCGACTATCGCAACAGCGGCGATACGACCGGCGACCAGCAGGGGCGGATCGTGGGCTACGCGGCGATTGCGTTCTACGAACCCCACGACGCCGCGCCGCCGATGCCGCAACTCGCCGACCCCAAGCCGTTTGCGGCCGAGCAGCGCAAACAACTCCTGCAACTCGCCCGGTCGACGGTCGAAAACGCCGTCAAAGAGAAGAAGCTGCCCGACTTCAACACCGAAGGCGTGGCCGCCGAGTTCCTCGAGCCGCACGGCTGCTTCGTGACGCTGAAGCGCGACGGCCTGCTCCGCGGCTGCATCGGGAGTATCTTCCCGCAGATGCCGCTGCACCAGGCCGTGCAGCACGCGGCGTTCAGTGCGGCATTGACCGATCGCCGGTTTCCGCCGGTTGGGCGCGACGAACTGAAGCTGATCGAGTTCGAGGTCAGCGTGCTCTCGATGCCCCGGCCGCTAGAGTTCGATTCGCCGGAGGATCTGTTGGCTAAGCTCCGGCCGGGCGTCGACGGCGTGGTGTTGCGGCTCGGCCAGCACGGCTCGACCTACCTCCCGCAGGTCTGGGAGCAGCTTCCCAACAAACGAGAGTTCCTCGGCAAGCTGGCCGAAAAGGCCGGGCTGAAGGCGACCGACTGGCAGGACCCCGAGGTCGAGATCCTCATCTATCAGGTTGAGGCCTTTAGTGCTGAGTCCATTGGGGAATCGGAGATCTAGCCGCGTGAGCCTGCCGCAGCAACGGGCCGAGGCCGACGTCGGTGTTGCCGCCGATCTTACGCGCCGTGGCCGCGTGGTGTTGCTGGCTGCCGTTTGTGGGCTGGGCGTTTCGGCGATCGTCACCCAACTGACGCTGATGCGCGAGATGCTCAGCGTCTTCTCGGGCAACGAACTGGTCTTCGGCGTCGTGCTGGGCAATTGGCTGCTGCTGACCGGGATCGGCTCGGCCATCGGACGTACGGCCTGGCGTTGGAAGCGGCCCGAGACGGCCATGATCCTGGCCCAGGTGTTCATCGCTCTGGTGCCGATCGCCGATGTCTTCCTGCTGCGGACGGTCCGCGGCGCGGTCTTCGTTCGCTTTGCCGAGGTGGGGCCCACGGCGACCGTGCTTTGCAGCCTCGTGTTGTTGGCTCCGTACTGCCTGGTGGCCGGATACTTGCTCACGCTGGCGTGCCGCGTGCTGGCCGTCGACGACGACGCCTCGAGCATCGGCCGGGTCTACTTTCTCGACAATCTCGGCGACGTTGCCGGCGGGCTGTTGTTCAGTCTCGTGTTGATCCACCTGCTGGGCCATTTCGGCGTGCTCTACGTGCCGGCGATCCTCAACCTGGCGTTGGCCTGTCTGGTGGCCGTCTGGTTTCGCCGAACGATTCTCGCGGTGGGCGCCGGTGTGGTGGCGGCAGTCACGCTGGGGACGATCTGCTTGGCCGACCTCGACACACTTTCAACTCGCATCGAATACCGCGGCCAGGAGGTCCTCTTCCGCGGCCAGTCCCCGTACGGCGATCTGGTGGTCACCCGCTGGGGCCGGCAGATCAACTTCCTTCAGAACGACGTGCCGCTGTTCTCCACACAGAACGTCGAGCAGGTGGAAGAGACCGTCCACTACGCCATGGCCCAACGGCCCGACGCGCGGCGCGTGTTGCTGATCGCCGGCGGCATCTCGGGCACGGCCCGGGAAATCTGCCGCTACGGCAACGCGGAAGTCGACTACGTGGAGCTCGATCCGCTGATCGTTTCCGACGAGGTGGCCGGGCGGTTCGTGCCGGAGAGTCTGGCCGATCGGCGGATTCACGTGATCACCACCGACGGCCGGCTACACGTGAAACGGACCGAGCAGCGCTACGACGTGGTGATCGTCGACGTGCCCGATCCGTCGACCTCGCAACTGAACCGCTTCTACACGCGCGAGTTTTTCGAGGAGGTTCGGTGCGTGCTGACCGACTGCGGCGTGCTCTGCTTCTCGTTGAGCGAGTTCGACAACTACATCAGCCGCGAGCGGGCGGAGTTGCTGGCGTCGGCCCATCGCACGGTGGCCGGCGTGTTCCGGCGCATCGAGATTCTGCCGGGCGGACGTGTTTTCTTCTTGGCTTCCGACGGACAACTCACGGCCGAACCGGCCCAGATCGCCCGGCGGATCGACGCCGCGGGGATCGACGTTCGGCTGATCGTGCCGGACTATCTCGACGAGATGCTCAAGCCGGCTCGACGCGAGGCCGTGCGCCAGGTCCTCTCCGACGACGCCCACTCCGGCGAGACACAGGTCAACCGCGACTTCGACCCGGTCCTCTACTACCACGGCTTGCGTCTCTGGCTGAGCCGTTTCCGTACGCCGTTCGGATTGCTCGGCGGCGTGGGCGGGGTCTTGTTGGCGATCTACCTGCTGCGGCTGCGGCCGGTTCCGGCGGCCGTCTTCACGACCGGGTTTGCGGCGTCGGCGTTGATGGTCGTGTTGCTGATGGCCTTTCAGGTGCTTTACGGCAGCGTGTACCATCGCGTGGGGATTATCGTCAGTGCGTTTATGGTGGGGCTGGGGATCGGGGCGTATATAATAGTCGTCTTGCTCCGCAAGACGAAAGGAAATGTAGTCGTCTCGCTCCGCGAGACGAAAGAAAATGTAGTCGTCTCGCTCCGCGAGACGAAAGGAAATGTAGTCG
>CAYYNP010000273.1:3885-13581 GCA_964472545.1 uncultured Planctomycetaceae bacterium
CCCCCGGCTTACTAAAGAAAATGTCGCCGGCTCGCCCCGGGAGACGACACGACATCTCGCGGAGCGAGATGACTACTATACGGTTCTCCGAAAACGTCTAATACGCCTCGAGCTGGCGGTCGCCCTTTACGCCTGCTGCCTGCCGTGGGCACTGAATGCGTTAGGGAGCATGGACGCAGCCGCGCCGTTGGCCGCACAGTGGATGATCCCGGCCTTGGCGCTGATCCTCGGCACTTTGGCCGGGATGCAATTCCCGCTGGCGGCGGCGGCCGATTTTCGTACGGTGACCACCACGGCCGCCCGGATCTACACCGCCGACTATCTCGGCGCCGCGTTGGGGGCCCTGTTGGTGAGCACGCTGCTAATTCCGCTGATCGGGGTCACGGCCGTCTGTCTGGCGGTGGCCGGCTTGAACTTTATCAGTATGATGGTGATTGTAGTCACTGGGGGCTTCGTCATTGGGCGAGGTTAAGATGTTCAAGAGAAACGTCCACTACTACCTAATCAAGGCGGCCCGGTTGAGCGGTTGGTT
This sequence comes from uncultured Planctomycetaceae bacterium, assembly GCA_964472545.1. Taxonomy (GTDB): domain Bacteria; phylum Planctomycetota; class Planctomycetia; order Pirellulales; family Thermoguttaceae; genus CAYYNP01. Next base: position 4,418 of record CAYYNP010000273.1, read on the forward strand.
GCTCTTGCCGTTGATGCTACTATACATATTGACCGGTTTCGCCCTCTGTGCCCCCAAAGGCGGGCTAGAGCATTGGATGGCCCGGCAAGTCAAATCGGCCGTGACCAGCCGGCAGGCCCTGGCGGTGCATCGTATCTTTGAATGGCCGCTGATCGTCCTGTTCGTGGTACACGCGGCACTGACCATTTACTTTGCCCTGTGGCGATGGGGATGGATCAAGACCCGCAAGTCGAGGAAATCGCAATGAGCAATCTGCCGAAGATGACCGCGTCGCAGAAGCTCTCGCGGCGGGATGTGTTGGCTTGCGGTGCCCGTGCCCTGGCGGCGGGCTGCTGTGGCGGGGCTCTGCTGTCGGCCGGATGCAACGTGGCCGAGTACGTGGCCGAACAGCTTGAAGAGGCCGCCGGCGCGGAGATCTTCCCCGGCGGCGCGCCCGACGACGAACTCTGGGCGTTGTGGCAACGCCGCGGTTGGGCCGAAGAGGCCCGGCATTGCCTGGAACTAGGCGAGAACATCCAGTGCAAGCTCTGCCCGAACGAGTGCCTGTTGGAGCCCGGCGACCGCAGCCGCTGCCGCAACCGGGTACACAAAGACGGCAAGCTCTACACGATGGCCTACGCCAACCCCTGCTCGACGGCCGTCGATCCGATCGAGAAGAAGCCGCTCTATCACTTCCTGCCCGACACGCTGTCGTATTCGATCGCCACGACCGGCTGTGGGTTCCGTTGCCTGAATTGCCAGAATTGGGACATCTCGCAGCGCAAGCCGGAAGAATTGAAGGACCCCCGCGGCGATCGGCTCCAGCCGGGCAAGTCCGACCTGTATCGTTTCCTGCCGGGCAAGCTTTCGCCGGAAGAATCGTATCGGCTGACGATGATGCCGGAGAACGTCGCCGCGCTGGCTAAGGTCTGCGACTGCGAGTCGATCGCCTACACGTACTCGGAGCCGACCGTCTGGTTCGAATACATGATCGACACGGCCCAGGCTGTGCGAGCCGAAGGGCTGAAGAACGTCTGGGTCACCTGCGGCTACATCCAGCAAGAGCCGCTGGAGGAACTCTGCCAGTGGATCGACGCGGCCAACGTCGACCTGAAGAGTTTTGACGAGGAGGTCTACAAGGAACTCAACTCCGGCAAGCTCGAGCCGATCCTCACCACGCTGAAGACGCTCAAGGAGCACGGCGTCTGGTTCGAGGTGACCAATCTGCTGGTCCCCACCTACACCAACAAGCCGGAGATGATTCGACCGATGTGCGACTGGCTGCTGGAGAACCTCGGCCCGGACTATCCGGTGCATTTCTCCCGTTTCACGCCCAAGCACAAGCTGACCCACCTGGCCCCCACGCCGGTCGACGATCTGGAGGCAGCCCGGTCGATCGCCCGCGAGGCCGGGCTGCATCACGTCTACGTAGGCAACTGCCGCGAGGTGGCCGACGCCGGCACGACTCTGTGTCCCGGCTGCGGCAAGGCCGTCATCCGGCGGTCGGTCTATCGCATCGTCGAGAAGAACGTCGAGCAAGGCAAGTGCGGCCACTGCGGCGGGGAGATCGCGGGCGTGTGGTCGGCTTGAACTCGTCGGGTCCGCGACTCCGTCCTTTGGCCGAAGGCCATGCTCATCGTAGCCTAGGGCAACGCCTAGGAACCGATGCCGCCGTTGAAAACGCTTTGGCCGAAGGCCAAATTCACCCCCACGGACGGTTTGGTGATTATGGCCTTCGGCCAAACGGTTCCAGTTTGCATCACCTCCCTGGGGCGTTGCCCCAGGCTACGGTGAAACTTGGCTTTCAGCCAAGTACGGCGGCGCTCTCTCGACAACGTCACATCTTGGTGGGTCCGACGAACCTCTGGCGACTGGGCGGCTCGGCCTGCTACAATAGACGGCTCTAAGCCCCGCCCGCCGAAGTCACACGTGGAGATCGACGATGCGACGCCTGTGCGTACTTCTTGCTGTCGCTGTTTACCCTTCTCAAACGCCGCCAGTCTTCTGCCGTGCAGCGGATGCGCCCGACCGTCCACCGCGCATGCTGCTGCACGACAGCGGCCTGCCCGGCGGGATCTGCGTGGTCGTCGGATGTACGGATGCCGAACTGCCGCTGGCGTTGGCGGAACATGACCGGTTCGTGGTGCATGCCCTGTTTGCCGACGAGGCCGAGTTGACGCGAGCCCGAGAAGCGATCCGTGCGCGCGGTCTCTACGGTCGCGTCTCGGCCGATTGTTGCGCCGCCGGAGTGCTGCCGTACGCGGAGAGTCTGGTCAACGTGGTCGTCCTCGGGCAGGTTCGGCCGACGATCAATAGCGGTCCGTCGCTCGGCGAGATCCGCCGCGTGCTCGCGCCGTTGGGAGTCGTCTACTTCGGCGGTCCGGCGGTCGAGGAAGGTACGAGATCGAGCTTCGCGGCCCATCTGGCCGTTCAGGCCAAGGCGGCCGGTTTTCGTGCGGCGGAGCGTGTCAGCATCGACGGCCCGTGGCTGAAGGCCACAAAACCCTGGCCGGCCGAGATCGACGAGTGGTCGCATCACCTGCACGCCGCCGACGGCAACCCCGTGGCGAACGATCGGCTCGTCGGTCCGCCGAAACACTATCGCTGGGTTTCCGGGCCGGTGTGGGCCCAGTCGCACGAGAGCGATTCGAATCTTCGTTGCCTGGTCACTGCCGCGGGGCGGATCTACTACATCGTCAACGAAGCCCCCACCAGCATGGCCGGCCCCGAGTCGCCGCCGGACCGTTGGGTGCTGGCCGCCCGCGATGCGTTCAACGGCGTGCCGCTGTGGAAACGCCCGGTCGAGCCGTGGGGCTGGCGCGAGTGGAAGCCCTCGTGGTTTACGCCGCGGCCGGGCGTGATCCCGATCAATCTCGACAAGCGGTTGGTTGCCGCCAGCGACTTGCTCTACGTGACGTTGGGGTATCGGGCAGGGGTGAGTGAAGTCGACGGGCGTACCGGCGAGTTGTTGCGAACGTTCGACGGTACCGAAGGCACGTCGGAGATCCTCCACCACGACGGCCGGCTGGTGCTGACGATCGTCCGCGACGGCCGGGCGTCGGTCAAGCTGCTCGACGTCAAGACCGGCCGGATTCTCTGGACCTCCAAGACAGACTACGCCGGCACTACGACCGACTACTATCGCTTCACCGCCATGCGCGGCAGCGTGCCGGCGGCCAAGGTCGACCCTACGCTCGACATCGCCACCGACGGCCGCGCGATCGGGCTGCTCGACGGCGACAGCGTGGTCTGCCTGGACTACGAAACCGGGGCCCAGCGATGGCGGACCGCCTTTCCGCTGGTCGAAGCCGACTACACGGCCGGCCGCATCGCCGCACATCAAAAGGTCTGGACCGGTACGATGATCGTCGCCGACGGCGTGATCCTGCACGCCAGCCCCAATCAACTCGCCACATTTTCGGCCGACTCGGGCAAGATCCTCTGGAAGCAGCCGAAGAAGTTCTTGCAGCACCTCTGGTACGAGTGGAAGGACGTCTTCGTGATCGACCATCTGGCTTGGACGTGGAGTGCGGAGCTTGCCCGGGAGAAACTCGAAGGCAGCAACGGCAGCAGTTCCTGGCCGGTGAGCCTCAACGGATACGACCTGCAGTCCGGCGAGTTGAAGCGCAAAGTCGCCCTGGGGAAGGTCTTCAAAACGCACCACCATCATCGCTGCTATCGCAACAAGGCCACGGTGCGTTACGTGCTGGCCAGCCGGCGGGGGACGGAGTTCGTCGATATCGCCGGCGGGAACCACTCGGTCAACAACTGGGTCCGCGGCACGTGCCACATGGGGATGATGCCGGCCAACGGGCTGCAATACGCGCCGCCGCATCCGTGCGAGTGTTACATCAAGGAGAAGCTCAACGCGATGAATGCGCTGGCGGCCGCGAGGGTGCCGCGCAAGAAAGCGGCCGACGATGACGGTCGCGGCGATCGGCTTCAGCGCGGACTCGCGTACGAAGTGCCGGCTACCCGGTCTACTGTTTTGCCACCGAGCACGGCAGCCGACTGGCCCACGTTTCGCGCCGACGCGGCACGTAGCGGCTCGGTCGGCACGCAACTGCCGGCCGATCTGAAGCAGCAATGGCGGGCGGAACTTGGCGATCGTGTTGGGCCGCCGATCAGCGTTGGGAAACACGTCTTTGTGCCGCTGGTCGATGAGCATCAACTCGTGGCGCTCAATGCGGCCGACGGCAGCGAAGTCTGGCGGTTTTGTACGGGCGGGCGGATCGACTCGCCGCCGAGCTACCACAACGGCCGGCTGCTGTTCGGCTCGGCCGACGGCTGCGTGTATTGCCTATCGGCCGCCGACGGCAGGCTCATCTGGCGGCGGCGGATCGTGGCCGAGGATCGCCGCATCGCCGCCTTCGGGCAACTCGAATCGGCCTGGCCGGTCCACGGCAGCGTGTTGATCGACGACGACGGTTCGCCCAAACCGGCCACGGCCTTTTGCGTCGCCGGCCGATCGTCGCACCTCGACGGCGGGCTGCGGATGTGTGCGTTGAATGCGAGCACGGGTGAAGTCCTCCGCCAACAGACGCACGCAGGTCCGAGCTATTCGGCCGACAACATCACACAGAACTACTTGCTTCCCGAGGGCCTCCTGCCCGACGTGCTGCGCATCGAAGGCGACCGGCTATTCATGCGGGCGGTGGCCTTCGACAAGCAACTCACCCGTCAGCCGGGCCAGGCGACGATGAAAATGGTCGGCGGGCTGCTCGACGACGCCTACTTCAAACGCATGCCCTGGTCGATGGCCACCGGCGGCCACGCCCGAGTGTTGGTCCACGATCAACAGCGGGCGTATTGCCTGCGGATGTTCGACAGCCTCGCCGGGCTCGACCCGAAGGTCTACTTCACGCCCGGCAAGGAAGGCTATCTGTTGTTTGCCCACGAACTGGGCACGCGGAAGAATGCGTGGGAATATCGCCTGCCGATCCGCGGCCGGGCGATGGCCGTTACGGCCGACAGGCTTTGCGTGGCCGGGCCGCCGGACGTGATCCCGGAGGGCGATCCGCTGGCGGCGTTTGAGGGCCGCCTCGGCGGCGTGTTGCGAATCGTCGACAAGGCCGACGGCCGCACGGTGTCGGAGCATCGCCTAGTACGACCACCGGTGTTCAACGGAGCCGCTGCCGCCAACGGCCGGCTGCTGCTTTCGCTCGAAGACGGCAGCGTGGTGTGCTTTGGCGGATAGCAGTTGTGCCACGTGGCGCACGAACCGTTTAGCCGTCGCCGGCACGGCGACGAAAGTGCTTGACCGTCGCCGGCACGGCGACGCTTGCTTGACGCGTACACCCACCACGGATAGCATGGCGTCGTCATGTAGCTGAATTCGCTGAACCCAGACGGTCGGCGAGTGAATTTGCTATCGTATCGCGAGTTGCTGAATTCTTGCGAATCCAGCTACGCCCTATCGACGGAGGAGACGATCGATGAAACGAAACGTCATGAGCCTTCTGCTGGCCGTGGCCTCAATGGCAGCGGCCCACGTCGCCCTGGCCGAAAGCGTCTCGTCGCCCTCGGGCCGGATCGAGGTGACGATCGATGCGACGTCGGGGCTGAACTACCGCGTGGGAGCTTACGGCCACACGGTGATCGACACGTCGCCCTTGGCGTTGCAGTTCGAGGGTCATCCGCCGTTGGGAGAGAAGGTGCGGATCGTCCGGCGGCTCTCCTCCAGCCGCGACCAGACGTTCCGGCCCTTGGTTGCCGGACGCTGCAGCGAGATCCGCGATCACTACAACGAGATGACGCTGCACCTGGACGAAACGGCCGCACCGAAGCGCCGCTTCGCCCTACGCGTGCGGGTCTACGACGGCGGCGTGGCCTTCCGCTACGAACTGCCGGCACAAGACGCCATGCAGGAGTTTCGTTTGCAGCAGGAACGCACTTGCTTTCACTTCGCCGACGACGCGACCTGCTGGGCGGCCAAGTACAAGGATTTCGTGAGCCATCAGGAAGAGTATTTCCAGAAGATCAAGCTGAGCGAGATCGCCCCGAACGACTTCATCGGCGGCCCGTTGCTGGTCGAGGCGACCGAAAACCTCTACGTCGCCGTGGCCGAGGCCGCGCTGGTCGACTACGCTGGGATGTACCTGGCCGCCGAACCGTCGGCCGAAGGCGGCGGCGTAACGCTCGTCACCCGCCTGGCGATGGAGAAGGGCAAACCGCTGGCGGTCTCCGCTGCGTTACCGCATCGCACGCCCTGGCGGGTGATCATGATCGCCCGGCAGCCGGTCAAGCTGCTGGAAAACGAGATGGTCCTTTCGCTGAACGCCCCCTGTGCGATCGACGACCCGACGTGGATCGAGCCGGGCATGATGGCCTGGGACCATTGGTGGAGCGGCGACGTGAAGATGGACACCGCCACCATCAAGCAGTACATCCAACTCGCCGCCGATATGGGCTGGAAGTATCAACTCATCGACTGGCAGTGGTACGGCCCGTTCAACAAGCCCGACTCCGACCCGACCACCGTCAACCCGGCCGTCGACATGGACGAGGTGCGGCGATTCGCCAAACAGCGGGGCGTGCGGCTGTGGCTCTGGATGTACTGGACCGACGTCGATCGCAACGACGCCTATCTCGAGGCGTTCAAGCTCTACGAACAGTGGGGCATCGCCGGCGTGAAGATCGACTTCATGCAGCGCGACGACCAGTGGATGGTCGATTGGTATCAGAAGATCGTCAAAAAGGCCGCCGAACATCACCTGATGGTCGATTTCCACGGGGCCTACAAACCGACCGGCTGGCGGCGGACGTATCCGAACCTGATGACCCGCGAGGGCGTGTTGGGCAACGAATGGAACGGCTGGTCGGAACGGGTGACGCCGGGACACAAGTGCACGATCGCATTTACGCGCAACCTGCTGGGGGAAATGGACTACACGCCCGGCGGGTTCCTCAATCGCGCTCGGGAGACGTTCCAGCCGAAGCGACCGACGCAGACGCAAGGCACGCGAGCTCAGGAACTGGCCTTGTTCGTCATCTACGAGAGCCCAATCTGCTGCGTCTGCGACCATCCCGATCATTATCGCGATCAGCCCGGGGCCGACTTCCTGAAGCTGGTGCCGGTCACCTACGACGAAACGGTCGGCATCGGCGGCGTGGTGGGCGAGCACATTACGGTGGCCAAGCGCAAGGGCGACGAGTGGTTCCTGGGCACGATCACCAACTGGGACGCCCGGCGGCAGGAGATCCCGTTGGACTTTCTCGGCACGGGGCCCTACCGGGCCACGATTTGGCGCGACGGCCCTGAGGCGAGCCGTAACGCGGAAGATTTGACGACCGAGACAAAGACCGTAACGGCCAAGGATCTCTTGACACTCGACTTGGCTCCCGGCGGCGGTGCGGTGGTGCGATTGGCGCCGATCGGCAGACGGTGACCCGGGTGGCCCCGACGCTTTTCCGCGTTGAGCGTTGCGACTTCTCTCGCATGGCCGGAAAATGCGTCGGGGTGGCGAAGCCACAAGAGGCGCCGGCGTTGGCCCCGAAACCTCTTGTGGCTGCGCCACCCGGACACTCTTGCGACAGTGTTCTCCCGTATGGCGACGCCCTTTACGCAAGAGTGTCCGGGCCACCCACGGCAAGACGCTACAGCCTCCAACCCTCGCGATACTCGCAGCGCAGGCACGCGTCGGGCTCGGCGTGGTTGATGATCTTCATGGCGGCCGGATCGAACTCCAGGGTTTCCTCGAACTGCGTGGCCACGTTGCCGAGCATCAGGAACTCGTTCAGGGCCGAGGCGTAGTCGAAGTTCGACCAAGCCGGCTTGCCGCCGCGGCAGGCGGCGAGCCAGTCTTGCTCCGGGCCGCGAGAGCGTTCGAGCGTCTCCGGCTGGTTCGTTTGCACGTCGCGGAATTGTTCTTCCGGCAGCAGCCGAAACGACATGTTGTGGCCGGTAGTGTGAAGGCTCCCCTTGGTGCCCACGATCAGCGTGCCGGCAAACCGCCACCCGCCGGCCTGCTGTTCGGTGGCCCCGGCCATCACCCGGGCGAGAACGCCGGCCACTTGCGGGGCGGCGCCGTTGTACCAGTTAATCGTAATCGGCGGCAACTCCACCCGGGCGGGGATCTGCCAGCGGACGGTTTCCCAACGCGGGAACGAGAGCCGGTTGATACGCGCCACGTCGGCCTCGACGCGGATCGTCGGCTGCGGGCCTTCCGTTGTCTTGCCAAGCCACAACTCGGGGACCTTAAGCGCCATGAACCCCAGGTTGGCCGTATGCGAACCCCAGTTGCCGAGTTGACAGGTACCGAACTCCCGCCAGAGGTGCCGCCGCAGCCAATCGCGATGATACGCCCGCGATCGGGCCGGGCCGAGCCAGAGGTCCCAGTCGAGCGATTCGGGGACGGGCTCTTCGGCCTTGGGCGGCTCCGTGCGGTCGGCCCCGCCGCCGCTGTTCCAGACGTGGACCTCCTTGATCTCGCCGAGCGTGCCGCCCTGGATCAGTTCCAACGCCCGGCGCAGCGCCCCGCTGTACGTCCCCTGGTTGCCCATCGCCGTGGCCACTTGATGCTCCCGGGCCAACTCCCGCAGCGCCCGCGATTCGTGCAGGGTGCGCGTCAGCGGCTTTTCGCAGAAGACGCCCTTGCCGGCGCGGATGGCAGCGGCGGAGACGACCGCGTGGCTGTGATCGGGCGTGGCCACCACCACGGCGTCGATCGCGCGGTCCGTCTCGTCGAGCATCTTGCGGAAGTCGCGAAACGTTTTGGGCCGGTTATCGAGCAATCGCTTGAACGCGGCCCCCGCCTGGCGCTCCCATTCGTGCGGCGAGGCGGCGTACTGCCGGCCCGCCTCGTCCCAATGCCGGAAGGCGTCGGCGAGTTTCGCCGCGTTGACGTCGCACACGGCGACCACGTTCTCCATCCGCGGGATCCGATCGACGAACCAGCGGCCCCGCCCGCCGACACCGACTAGGGCCAGGTCGAGTTTCTCGTTGGCCGCGTACGAGAGGGCACTGCGCGAGGGAAGGATCGTCAGACCAACGCCGGCAGCGGTTACGCGCGTCAGGAAACGGCGGCGGGAAACGGGCTTCGGCATAGTGGTTCTCCCTGGCAATATCGGCACTTGTCGAGCGATTCCCCAGATTGTGGCGTTCCCGCCTCCCGTTGTCCATCGAATCTCCGGCCGATTCTGGAAGGAGCCGGTTGCGTTGTTGCGTCTTGGATGTTGGCGAGAGG
>CAYYNP010000274.1:0-13539 GCA_964472545.1 uncultured Planctomycetaceae bacterium
GGTTGGGCGTTGGGAGTTGGGAGTTGGGGGTTGGGCGTTGGGGGTGTTCTATCGGAGCGGCTTCGTTGTTGGCTTGTAGGGGGATGATCCAGAGAAAGAGGGTGTGTGGCTTGGCGTCTTGTTGTGAGGGGACGACGAGTGTGTGGGTGGGTGTTGCGCCGGGGATGGGGTGTTCGTGGGAGACGATTCGGGTGCCGGGTTTGAGTCTCTTCAGTTGCGGGATCAGCTTCTGCATCAGGTTGGGTGGCAAGTAGAGTGTGATCACGTCGGCGTCGCTGAGGTCGACGGTCAGAACGTCCTTCTGTTCGATCTTGACCAGGTGGCCTAACCGGTCCCTCTGGGCGTTCGCTCGTGAGAGTTTCACCAGCAGCGGGTCGATTTCGTAGCCCACGGCCTTGCACCCATGTTGCTTTGCCGCCGCAATCACGATCCGGCCGTCCCCACTGCCGAGGTCAACGAGCAGGTCTTCCTTCTGCACGTTCGCCAGGCGCAACATGTTATCGACGACGTCGTGCGGCGTGGCGGTCGGGATACGGCCTTGCGGTGGCTGCCCCGCCACGGCCCCCAATGACGGCCCACCGCAGGTCATCACGGACAGCCAACCGACAATTGCCACAGAGTAGGCTACGCGAAAACACATCGTAACTTCACGTCTCACGTTCGAGGTCTCACCTATGCAACAAAGGCCAACCATCACCCCATAATCCCACACGCCCACCACTCACCACCCACCACTCACCACCCACTCCGAACTCCCCACTCCGAACTCCCCACTCCGAACTCCCGGCTCCCCACTCCCCTCACGCCACCGCCCCCTTGGTGACCAACATAAACACATCCTCCAGCGTCGGCTCCTTCTCGGCAAACGACCGCATCCGCACGCCGGCGGCGATCAGCTTCTCCAGCAGTGCGGCGACCTGTTCGTCGTCGGCGGCCAGCTCCACGGTAATCTGGTGATCTTCGATCTGCACGTCGCGGGTCTCGGGCTGGCTGCGGACGATCGAGACGCCGGTTTCGCTGTGCTCGTGGAACTTGATCTCGACGATCCGGTTGCGGCGGATGCGACGATAGACCTCGTCGATGGGGCCGTGCATCAAGAGCTTGCCGCGTTCGAGGATCCCGATCGAGGTGCAGCAGTCGGCCAACTCGGTGAGAATGTGGCTGGAGATCAGGATCGTCTTGCCCATCTTGCGGAGTTCTTTCAGCAGCGCCTTGACTTCCAGGCGCGCCCGGGGGTCCAGCCCGCTGGCCGGCTCGTCGAGGATCAGCACGGGCGGGTCGTGTACCAGGGTCTTGGCCAGGCAAAGCCTCTGTTTCATGCCGCGCGAGAGGCCGTTGACGTAGTCGTTCCGCTTGCCGGTCAGGTCCAACAGATCCAACACGTCGCCGATGACCTGCTTGCGATGGGCCTTGCGGATCTGATAGGCCACGGCGAAGAAGTCGAGAAACTCCCAGACCTTCATGCCGTCGTAAACGCCGAACGCGTCGGGCATGTAGCCCACGCTGCGGCGCACGCCCATCGGGTCCTTGGTCACGCGGTGTCCGTTGACGATCCCCTCGCCGCTGGTGGCCTTCAGCAGCGTGGCCAGGAAGCGGATCGAGGTGCTCTTGCCCGCTCCGTTGGGGCCGATGAAGCCGAACGTTTCGCCGGGCTCGATCTTCAAGTTCAATTGGTCGACGGCCAACAGGTCGCCGTAGCGTTTCGAGAAATTGATGAGTTCGATCATGGATCGGATACACGGGGTCTATGGGGTCACGGCTCCGCCGGCAGCGTGTTCTTGTCGGCTTGCGGGTCGGCGTCGAAGCCGTACTTCAGGTGGGCCACCAACAACGTGGCGCGTTGGGATTGCGAAGCCCCCGGATCGGCCGCCGGCCCGGGCAGTTCGTCGTCTACGGCGGCAATCAGCCGGATCTCGCCGGGCGGAAGGTCCTTTGCATCTCGGGCGGCCTCGAGCAGCCGGACGAGATCCAATTCGCCCAACTGCCGGCCGGCCATCGTCGGATGCGGTGCTTCGCCGCCCTTTCGAGACGTGCCGAATTCCACACTCAGCGTGTCTCCCGGCTCGATAGTGCCGAGCCAGGCAGTTTCCGTTTGTGGAGTGCCGCCGGAATCGCCCGTTTTCCGTCGGACGATCTCGGCACTGTGCAGCGCGAGGCCCGTCTCGTTGACCAGGCGATAAGAACCGACGGCCGGTTCGCTCCACGAGATTCCCCCGGCCAAGTCGACCATCTGCTCGCTGTGGACCATGCCGGTCGAATTCGACGCCACGTAGTAGCCCGAAACATCGGCGCCCTTTTGCCGGCGAAAAGCCAACTCTCGGGCGTCGCGCGGCTTGGTCTCCCGGCGGCTGGAGGTCTCCGGAAAGGCGTGTATCAGGGCGTCGGCGTCGTCGCAGTGGAAGTCGTACGACGTGCCCAGCGAGGTGTACAGGGCCGTGTATCGCGTGACGTGCGCTCGGGGGTAATCGCCCTGCAGTTCGATCACGGCCAATTCGGTCTGCGCGCGGACAAAGCCAATGTCGAGCTGCGCCATGCGGATGACACAAACCGTACACACCACGGCGATCACCGGCGCAGCGATCCAGGCCCATTCCACACGGCCGATCGTACGAAACACGGCCCAGTTGATCGGCACCAGGATCAGCAGATAGACGGCCACCGCCCAAACCACAAAGCTGCGATCGGGGATTTCGACCTGGGCCGCATCGCTCAACTCCTCGCGCACGGCGTTGGCAACCGGCCCGAAGTCGTTCCACGCGGCCACGCCGGGGCCTGGCGGCGTGGTCGTATCCGCCGGGGTGGGATCAACGGGTTCGGAAGAGTACCAGTCTATCTGCTGCTGCATCTCCCAAGACGAGCCGTACGCTCCGGTCAATTGGCTCTCCCGATGGACAACGTCGGCCGCGTACTCGTTGAACTCGGTACCGTGGTCCCTGACAAAATAGCGCAGTTGCGAGACGCGCGCCGGGTCGAGCGCAGAACGGCCGTCGGCCCAACCGACTTGCAGCGGATCCACGGCTCCGTTGACGTTGCTGAGGTCCTGCCCGGGTTCGAGTTGTCCTGCGTGGTCGCCGAATTTCCTTCCCGGTCGCCGCAGCAAGTAAGCGTTGAACACTTCATCGTAGCCGTATTTCCAAGACGTCAACTGCCGGTCGCAAAGCCGAAACGCCGAGACGACGATCCGCCCGCGGCCCACGCGCCGCTCGGCCAGCAAATGGCCGCTTTGAGACATGAACGCGGCGTCGGAGTGTTTCTTGAGACGAACACCAAGCACCGGCGTGATCGGCTCCAGAGGTAGAGTCGCCTTCGCCGGTTGCTTCTTATCGCTTTCGTTCCAGACATTCAACTCCTTGAAGGCTTCCTTACCCAATTCCCACACCCCCGTTTCGGCCGTGGCCGGCAGATACGGTTCGAGGAAGCTGCCGCCGAGTGTGTCGAGTGTGTCGGGACCGCTAATGATCAGGTTGCCGCCCCAGTGCAGCCAGTCGAGCAGGTTTTGCCTGGTGGTGGAATCGAGTTCTTCCGGATCGGCGTCGTCCCACAAGATGCAGGCGATCGTGGTCCACATCAGCGGATGGGACGGCAACACCACCGGCCGTTCGCCCGTCTTGCGGACGATGCGGTAGTACGGCCGGATGCTGCTGTCCATCAAAGAATCGACCGGCGGTTTGATCGAGGTGAGCGTGTTGAGGAAGCCGTACTTTTCCGGCGACCGGGCCAGCACCACGAAGTGATACTGATAGGAGGGCATTCGCAACAGCCGCTGTGAGTTTTCGTATCGTCGCCCACCGCCGTCGCGGCCCCGCAGCAGCACGGAGACGCTGGTCTTCTCTTGCGTCGCCGGGGCGAACAACACCGATTCGATCGCCTTCGGTTCCGCCTTGGCCAGGGAAAACTGACGCGTGGTCGTCAGGCCGAACTCGGTACCGACCAGCGGAATCGGCCGACCGCGGCCGTCGGTCACGTCGATTTGCAGGTCGCCGAGGAAGTCGAAGTTGTTGGCCTTAGCCCGAAGCGTCGCCGCGGACCAGTGGCCCGGCTTGTAGTATCCGCCGCTCGGCGACCCTGCGTTGGGCAGCGGCGTAAGCTGGCTGATCTCGAAATCGGGCTTGGGTTTCTCTTTGGTCTTGGTGGTCTCGGTCTGGGTGGTCGTGGCGTCGGTCGTCGCGGCGTCGTCGCGGCAGCCGCCGCAGCCGGGCAGCGCGGCGAGCACGACGGCCAACGCCATCACCGCAGGGACGGCTCCCCACGAACTGACCTTCCAGTCGGCCCACGGCCGTGTTGGCTCGCGTGTCGTGCCCATGGTGTGCATGGCTCCCCGGTATGGCTCCCCGGTATGGCTCCCCGGTATGGCTCCCCGGCTCGGCAATCCTCGGCCGCGGCGGTGGACGGCGAATGCCACAGATCGAAAACCGACCCACAGCAACCGCAGCACGGCCGCACATTTCGAGTGTACCCGCTGGAGGCGGCGGTGAGAAGGCGGGGGAGTCGACTCGTACGGCGGAGTGGGTGTGACCGCAATGCCGCTCAGACCAATACCGGCAACTGCTCGAACACCTCGTCGACCGCCGTGAACGGACGCACGTCGACCCCGTCGACCGACTCGATCGAGAGTTCCGGATAGAGCGCCAGGTCGATTTCCTCCAGCGACGGATTCTCGAAGCGCTCACCCTCGGCCGTCCGCAGACACTGAACCTTGGGCTCCACGGGAAAGTCCGGGTTGAAATCGACCACCACGGCCTCCACGCCGTCGGAAAGCGTGACCACCTGGCCGATGGGAAATGCCGGCACCGTTTGATATAGGGCCGATTCCACGACCGGATCGAAGAAACCGCTGCATCGGGTGCGCATCTCGTGCAACACCTGCACCGGCAGCTTCGCCTCGGAGTAGCAGCGCCGGCTGGTGGCGGCGTCGTAGACGTCGACCACCGTGGCGATCCGCGAAAAGACCGGGATCTGACGGCCCGAGAGCGGCGGCAGCGGCTCGCCCGTGCCGCAATCGATCCTCGCAGGGTAGCCGCGGCCGTCGAAACGCTGGTGGTGGTTCAAAGCGATCTGCGCGGCCGAGGCGGGCAGGTTGCCCTGGACCATTTCGTATCCGTACTCGGGATGCCGCCGCATCTCGACCATCTCTTCGTCGGTGAGCTTGCCCGGCTTGTGCAGGATCTCCGGCGGCACCCGCATCTTCCCCACGTCGTGCAGCAGGCAGCCCAGCGCCAGCCAGTGGAGGTTCTTGGCGTCCCGGGCGGTCTTGTGGCAACGCTCGTCGATCAGGTAGCGTTCGAGCCGCATCCCCAGCAGCAGCGACAAGTAACAGACGTTCGTCGAGTGCGACATCAGGTAGTTGTCGAACGCGTCGAGCTTCTGTAGCAGGATGCTGCTGCCGGAACTGGCCTTGAGGAAGCCGAACAGATCGCCGATCGAGTCCTCGAAATGGACCTGATCCAATTCGACCGACGAATCCCGCATCACGTCCTCGAAGTTGCTGCGCACGCGGGCGTAGACCTCGCGCTGGCGGTCTCCGAGCCCTTCATCGATCAACTCTTCGAGAAACTCCAAGTCGCGGTGACGGACCCAGACCTCCAGAATTCCCAACTGCCGCAGCCGCGGCACCAAGTCCATCGGGATCTCCATGTCCCGTTGCAGCAGGAAACGGTATGGATCTCTGGGAGCCGGGATCGGCCTCGCGAGGATCATGCCCGGCTCGATTTTCTGGATGGGGACTCGGAGCATCGCACGCGTTGTGGTTAGTACGGGAGTTCATCGCCTACCTAATGTTTAGCTTATAGAATCCCCGATGCCCCTCCGGAGAGCCAATCGCGTGCTTTTTGGCCAGGTATTTTGTTGGCAACGAATGGGGGGAATGCGACGCTTGTGCCGAGAACCGGCGTCCTGTGACAATCGCAATACCGGGCGGCGCCGTACCGGGTGGCTGGGGCAAAGCGCAGCGGTGCCCCAGTGATTCTCGGGGTTGCTCAAACGTCGGTAACCTGGAACGCCGCCTCACCTCGCACCTGCCGGGCAACCGTCCAGAACGCGTGCTGCAGCTCGGTATTAGGCGGGCCCAAGAATCTGCAACCCGGCACCCACTCGCAGGCCTTCGGTGGCCTTGCGGAATTCGAGCATGTGCGGCGCCTTTAGGTGAGCCGTCAACGCCTCGAGGCTCTCCCACTTCTCGATCACGATCACCACGTTGTCGCGCATCACCGGTGGATCGAGGATCGCGTTTTCCGCATCGAGCCAAGGCCCGTATTCAACACAGCCGTTCTCGGCCAGCACCTTCGGCACCAGTTCCTTGAAGATCTTCAGGAACGCGTCACGTTGGCCGTCTTTGACTTCGATCGTCGCCAGCACGGAGATCATCGCTCTTGTTCCTTCTTGAGGGTTGTGCGTCTCTGATTCGTGGCTGCCCGGGTGCATTGCACGGGCGTTAGACCTCGGCGCGAGCGATACATGCCTTCTCCAGTAGCTCCATATCCGGCTCGATCCCAATACCCGATTCCGACCAGAGCTTGACTTGCAGCGTGTCGCTCTCGCCACTGCGCCGCGGCACCAGCGGCGGGGCCAAATGTTGCACGAACGTCTCCTCCGGCGGGATGTAGTCGGCCGGATAGGTGAAGTTCTCTCTGGCGGCCAGGGCCAGCCCGATGCGGACGCCGACCGCCGATTGCGGCGCGGCACCGAGGAAACAGGGGACCTCGGCCGGCAGGCAGGCGTCGTCGATCGCCACCGCCGGTGTCAGGCCGCCGACGCGGCCCGGGTTGACGTTCATGTATCGGCAACTGTGCAAGTCCAGCGCCATCTCGGCCTGGGCCGGCGTCGTCACGCCCTCGTCGAGACAGACCGGCGTGCGCGACGACTCCTGGAGCATGGCGTGGCCCACTAGATCGGCCGGGGAAAACGGCTGCTCGACCATCTCGATGCCAAAATCGTCCAGGCGGTAGAGCAACTCCATGTGCTCCAGGCCCAACGCGCCCTCCACGTCGACGTGCAGCCGCTCGGTGGCAAATTCCTTGCGGACCGTATCGACCATCTGCACGTCCCAACCCGGGCGAAACATCAGCCGCACCCGGGCGAATCCGGTCTCGAACGCACGGCCAATCTCGGCCAGGAAGTCCTCGACCGAATCCATCTGGTCGAAGGTCACGCCAAGTTCGATCTCATCGCGCTTTCCGTCGAGCAGTGCGTGCAGCGGCTTGTCTTCCAGCCGGGCCCGGAGGTCCCACCACGCGGTATCCAGCGCCGCCTTGGCGTAGCGATTGCCGCGGAAGTCCTTCAGCCGCTCCGTCAGTTTTTCGCCGGATTCGACTTCCGTTCCCGCCACCATCGGCGCCATCCAATCGCGCAAACAGCCGAACACGCCGGCAGCCCATTCGCCCCCGGCCGTCGGGGCGTTGCCCGGGCTGGCATCGCCCCAACCGGCGACGTCGCCGCTGCGCATCCGCACCAAAACCGTCTCCAGCGCGTCGCGGGGCCCGGCCGGCGTCGTTTGCGGCTGCCGCAAGGGCAACGCCACGTGAAACAACTCAATCGAATCAATCTGCATGGTAGTCAGCTTCTATCGGTGGTCGGCGACGGTCTACTGCTCCGTCAAACTTAGATCTTTGGGTGCCATGCCCACGCAAGCGTGGGCGTGTTGGCGTAGTTTTCGGCATGCCCACGCAAGCGTGGGCATGGCACCCGAACCCCCCATCCTATGCTTGACGGAGCACTACTTCCCCTCCGCCTGGCTCCGCAAGTACGCATCGAGAAACCCCTGCAGGTTGCCATCGAGAACGCTGTGGAAGTTGCCCTCCAGGTGGCCGGTCCGTGCGTCTTTGACGCGCTGGTCGGGATGGAGGAAGTAGCTGCGGATTTGCGAGCCGAAGCCGACCTTGGGCTTGCTGCCGTATTTGGCCGCCTGCTCGGCCTCGCGCTGCATCTCCTCGCGGCGAACCAACTGGGCCAGCAGCATCTTCCGCGCGGTCGCCCGGTTCTTGTGTTGGCTCCGCTCGTTCTGGCACTGTACGACCAGCCCGGTCTCGTTGTGCGTCAGGCGGATGGCGCTGGAGGTCTTGTTGACGTGTTGGCCGCCGGCGCCACTGGCGCGAAACACATCCTCCCGGACGTCGCCGTCCCAGTTCACGTCGACGTCGATCTCGTCGGTCACCTCAGGCGTCACGTCGACCGCGGCGAAGCTGGTCTGACGCTTGCCCTCGGCGTTGAACGGGCTGATGCGGATCAGGCGGTGCATGCCGTCTTCGCCCTTGAGGTAGCCGTAGGCCATCGGTCCGCGAACCACGATCGTGGCACTGTTGATGCCCGCCTCTTCGTTGTCCTGGCGATCCAGCAACTCCGTCTTGTGTCCGTTCTTCTGCGCCCAGGCCAGATACATCCGCAGGACCATCTCCGCCCAGTCGTTGGCGTCGGTCCCTCCGTCGCGGGCGTTGATTGTCACGATGGCGGGGTTGGCGTCCAACGGGCCGCTCAACAGCGCCTTGGTCTCCATCTCCTCCAGCGTGCCTTCCAACCGCGTCAACTCGCCGGGGACCTCGGCGGCGAAGCCATCGTCCTCCTGGGCCATTTCGACCATTGCCGCCAGATCGTCCGCCGCGCCCACAAGATCCGCCAACGGCTTGACAATCGCCGTGAGCCCCTTCAACTCGGCGACGACCTGCTGCGCCCGCTCTTGGTTGTCCCAGAAATCCCGAGCCCCCATCTGCTGCTCAATGGCTGCCATCCTCGACTGTTTGCCAGCATGGTCAAAGAGAGTCTCGCAGTTGGAGGACCCTCTGGCGGATCACTTCGGCACGGTCGAGGAGTTCTTTGTCCATCGGCGGGGCTCCTTTGGGAAACACGCAAAGCTTCTGTCCACAGGGTAGGAAACCCCCATTATATCCCTCCCCGTCCGGCGGGGAAGGCCGAACTTAGCAGCGCGGCACGGTGTCGCCGCCTTCCTTGCCGGCCCAAACGCCGCGGGATGGCGTCTTGCTGCGCCTTCCGTGTCGCCGATTAAGGCGATAGACTCCGGTAAGAGTCGGATGCGGTCCTTTGCATCCTGAAGGCGGCCCCTTTTGCAGGAGAATCATGGCACGTGTCGTGCTCGCAATGTCCGGCGGTGTCGACAGCAGTGTGGCGGGATGGCTGCTGCGCGAGCAAGGGCACGACGTGATCGGCGCGTTCATGCGGCACGGACTGGCCACCGAATGCTCCGTTGAGGCAAGCAACACCCGCAAGCAGGGCTGCTGCAGTGCGGCCGACGCAGCCGACGCCCGACGTGTGGCCGACGCCTTGGGGATTCCTTTCTACGCATTGAACTTCGAGGCCGATTTCGCCAGGATCGTCGATTACTTCGTCGCGCAGTACACCGCTGGCCGAACGCCTAACCCGTGCATTGTCTGCAACACGTGGCTGAAATTCGGCAAGCTCTTCGAATACGCCGACAGCGTTCAGGCGGACTACGTCGCCACGGGGCACTATGCCCAACTGCTGAGAGACAACACCCCATCGCAGGCAATGGGCAAATCGCCCCCAGAGGGGGGCAGCACCAGCCGTGGGGAGATATTTGCGCTGCTCCGCGGGCGGGATCCCTCCAAAGACCAGTCCTACGTGCTCTTCGGCATCGAACGACGAGCCCTCGCCCGGCTGATGTTTCCCGTTGGCCCGTTTCACAAGCGGGAGATTCGGCAGATGGCCGACCGGATTGGTCTCCGGGTGGCAGGCAAGCAAGACAGCCAAGAGATCTGCTTTGTGCCCGATCGGGACCACACACGGTTCGTCCGCGAGCACCGGGGGCACACAGACACTTCGGGGGAGATTGTCACTACCGACGGAAGGATCGTGGGCCACCATGCGGGCCTGGAACGCTTCACAATCGGTCAGCGAAAGGGGCTGGGCGTGGCCTTCGGCGAGTCGCGATACGTCGTGCGGCTGGAACCGGAGACGCACCGCGTGGTCGTCGGGAAGCGTGAGGAACTGGCCCGGGATGATCTCACGGCCGCGGAGGTGAACTGGCTGATTGACCCTCCCACGAATGCGTTGCGTTGCCAGGTGAAGATCCGCTATCGCAGCCGCCCGATGCCGGCCACGGTCCAACCGCTTGGCGGGAGCCGATTCCACGCCACGTTCGACGAACCTTGTTACGGCGTCGCCCCCGGTCAGGCGGCGGTCTGTTATGCCGACGAGCGCGTGTTGGGCGGAGGATGGATTGAGTGACGACGGTCGTCTGCCTCGGCAGCAGCACAATGCGTCATTGGGGCGGGCGCAGTCCACACCCAGTTCTACCGGGGGGGGCTCATTGTAGCGAATTGGCCGACTTTTCGGATTTTGGCGATTTTATGCGGCGCATATTGTTGACAATCGTTACAAACGGATTATGTTAGTAGGAGTTGCTCAGAAATGTGCCGACGTGTGGCCGCGCTTTGCGACCACCCGATCGAGTGCGTTCCTGCAACTCTACTTGAGCCATGTCTAGGTGGCATCGGGTGGACGGCGGCGGAACTGCGACAGGATGCAGCAACCGCGGAGAAGAAGCAACCAGAGCAATCGTGTATCGGGATTCGATCGCAAGCCCATCTCAAGGTGTTGGACACGGATGACAACGTATCGGGCACCAAAAGACTTGCGGAGGCAGCGAAAGTAGCGTAATTGGCCGTCTGGATGAACCGTTCTTCACGGACGGCCAGGAGGGATGTGCAGCATGAGTGGGACCGCGAGGCAAGGGGTGGAAATTCCTCTTATCGTTGGGGTTTCCAAGGCGATGTGCGAGGTCGTACGGCTGATCGACAACGTCACTGCCAGCGATTGTTGCGTTCTGATCGAGGGCGATAGCGGCACGGGCAAGGAACTGCTCGCCCGCAGGCTTTGGTCCAAGAGCCCTCGAAAACACCGCCCCCTGATCCCCGTCAACTGCGCCGGCATCAGCGAGTCACTCTTCGAAAGCCAGTTCTTCGGCCACGTCCGTGGAGCCTTTACCGGGGCCGAGCAGAACATGCTCGGCGTCGTCCGCACTGCCGAAGGCGGCACCGTTTTCCTCGACGAAGTCAGCGAAATCCCGCTGCACCTTCAGCCTAAGTTGCTACGGGTGTTGCAGGACCAGGAGGTGATGCCCGTGGGCAAGCCCGTGCCGATGAAGGTCGACACGCGCTTCATCGCCGGCACGAATCGGAATCTGTTGGAGATGGTCAATCGGGGGCAATTCCGCCAGGATCTCTACTACCGCCTGAATATCGTGCGGATCGTGGTCCCGCCGTTGCGAGATCGCCCCGAAGACGTGCCCGTCCTACTGGACTACTTCACCGAAAAGAACGCCGAGCGCTACAAACGCGAGGCGATCGAGTTGGCCGAGGACGTGCGATATTTCCTCACCGGCTATCCGTGGCCGGGAAACGTGCGCGAGTTGGCCGCCTGGGTCGAACGCGTGTATGCAACGGGCCTTACGCCGGAGACCCTTACCGAGATGCTCCTGGCCGAGGCCGATTTCCAGGAACCGGTGACCTCGGCGGAGGCGATGAGCCTCAAACAGGCCGAGCGGCGGGCGATCGTGCAGGCGATGGAACACTCCGACTTCAACCAGCGCAAGGCAGCGCGGATGCTGCAGATCCATCGAGCGACCCTGGCCCGCAAACTCAAGCGACACGATCTGACCTGACACCCGACGGTCGATAAGCGGGCTGTTGGAGAACTCGAGCGACAACTCGCAACCGAACGCGAACACAAAGCAGGGGAGTGCCGGCACGGCCGTCTAGGCTGTGTCGGCACTCCCCTGCTTCCTTTCTTGCGCCGCTAGCACGGTCGCACTTTGCGTCCACCCGTGTGTCGCGCTTTGCGTCCGCGACTGGGGCGACCTCGGGGTCGGTGGCAAACGGCGCAAACTCTAAGCCTTGCTGCCAGGGCGACTTAGCGGTTTTCTCCCAGCATCAACGTGTTTGGCACATTGTTTGTATATAGAAAGGCGGGGTTAGGTGGAGCCGTATACAGACGGCCGCCCCAACAGACTCCCGAAACGAACGCGACGAGTTTGTTTTGCACCCTTTGAGTTGAGTGTCGCGAGGAACGGAGAAGAAGACCGAAGTTTGTCGTTTCGGGAGTGCGGAGCAGTTAGCTGGAATTTCGCCGGCGCAGCCGGCCCAGACCGAGAGATGGGAAACAATGAATTCGATTCTGAGACGACTGCGAAAACTTGGCGATGACGAATTGTGTGCCATCAGCGAGGCCATCGACACGGAGCTGGAACGCCGTCAGGAACTGTCAGACGATGTTCCGGAATCCGCCCGCAGACGTGCCGTGCAGCGTGAGCGAAGCTACCGCCGCGATACGGGGGCTTCGGCTCTTCCGGTGCTGATCGCGGGTCTTCGAAAAGTGCGCAAGCATCGCCGAGCAGCGTAGCCCCCTATCCATTCCCAACATTTCCCGGTCGTTCAGAGCGGGAAACGTACATTTCTGCCAAAGAGAAGGCTCAAGATGGACAGCAGCGAAAGGCACGAAGAGCAGCAGCAACCGCAATTGAGAGTCTTCTGCGGCGATCTCTCGGATTCGGATTTCGGAGAAGACCTCGAAGCTGCGGAGCGTGACAGACCCGATGCCGTAGAGGCCTTTTGGGCCGGTCGGAACCACGCCATGCGGCGTTCCGCCCGCGTGGCCGCCTGACCTACGCGTCCTTTTCTGTCACCACCGACTGCACTCGCCCGCTGTATGGTGCTCCAACGGCGCCCGGCCTTCCTCCCAGGGAAACGTCTGCGGTCGCCGAGCAGAGACACTGCGCCAGGGAGAAGGACTTTTTGATGAGGAATTTGGTCGTTGCGTTGACGGTCGCCCACTTGGCGGGTGTCGCGTGTTGCACAAGGGGAATCGAACAAGACTATGACGTCTCGTTGGAACACGTTGACCGATCGGGCGGACTTTATGTCCCTGAGATGACGGAACGTTGGGCTCCCGACGACGTGTCGGCCCCGAACGGCTCAAACGCCGGCGGCCCTACGAGTTATTCGGCAAATCGATCCACGAGCCCCTCGACCGCTGAGACAACAAGTTTACCGAAAGACGAAGACGCGACGGACACGTTAGCCGCAAGCGAGGCCGATACGGCCGGCACCGACCTCTGGCTTGTCGGCCTATTGGGAGCGACCAGCCTTTGCGTAGCGGTGACCGTCGTCACGGCATTTCGGCGGCGTCGGCCGGACAAGATGCAAATCGTCAAACACACGATACAAACCGAACAGAACAATCGGCGGCGGAGCCCGTCTCCACCGCAAACCGTACTCGCGCTCGACTTGACCCAACGGAACATGCAAGACGGGTCTGCTTCGAGTGAGACGCAGGATGCAGAACGTGATCGCCGGGCCGCATGACGCACTCCGGACCCCTACCCCATTGAGGCACCTCGCCTGTGACTTATCCGGGCAAAACCGCACTCGGCGCCCACCACTAACGTGGAGGCCTGAAGACATCCGGCGGTAAATCGGCCAACCTGCGTTTCCCGAAGGCGGCCCCGCACCAAGCGGACACCTAGTGCTCTGTCAACATTGGATTTTAGGGTAGAGTGATTTCAATTTCTTTCGG
>CAYYNP010000275.1:0-1303 GCA_964472545.1 uncultured Planctomycetaceae bacterium
AGGAGATCGTCACCTACCCTCCACTTTGTGCCATTTGAGTTGAAACACTACAGGCTGGTGGGCTACAGGTGGCAGAGACGCAAGAGGGCGTGAACGGCTGTCAAACGTCCGGCTTGCCGGCGATAAACCGGTGGCAGATCACGTCCATTGCAGAACCCTTGCCGGGTTCCGTCGGCGCCGGCCACCGCTTACCCGGGGTGCGCCGCTGCGCGGCGACCCCCGGCTGTGTTGTTAAACGCCTACGGCGTTGCGCGCAGCGCCGCCAGGGACTTCTCATAGAACGCGCCCGCCGTTTCCAGCCCATGCCGTTTCGCAAACGCCGCCAGCTTCTCGAACCGCTTGGCCGGCTTGGCCCCGGTGGCGAAGCAGAGCTTGGCCAGGCAATGCGGGCAGAGCGCCAACGGGCGGCGATCCGACTCGGCGCGGTGGTTACAGCCGCACATGTTGCACTCGAAGAGGGTGCAATGCATCATCGAAAACATGTGGCCCGTCTCGTGGGTGGCCGTTTGCAGGGTGCGCCGAAGGCAGAGCCGAAACGTGGCGTCGTCTTTGTCCGGATCGCCGTTGCGGTAGATCGACCAGACGCCCACCCGGCCGCGGAGCGACGCCTGACCGAAGACGAAGTTCCAGCCCTCGCCGGGCCAAAGGTCCGAGGCAGTAAACGCGATGTAGGCCACCGCGTCGTCGGGCAAGCGGGGCGCGAGCACGTCGCTGAGCACGTAGGTCGAGAGGATCTGGTCCATGCCCCAGCTCGGATGCTTCCGCCGGGCCTTCTCGGGAATCTCGCTAAGGGGAATATCCCGGTGGATCTTCACCGGCAGCTCGAAATAGAGGCCCATGAACTCCGCCGACAGCTCGACGATCTTCCGCTGCGTCTTGGTGAAGTCGCCCAGCGGCTGGATATAGATGATTCTCCGCTGGCGGTCGGGGCGAATCGGCTGGCCGTGGATGTACTGGCGATAGGTCTGCCCCGGCTCGTGATGTTGGTCGAGCCAGTCGCCCGGCTGTGGCCGACCGAGCTTGGTGTGCAGCGGCAGGAGTTTGCGAAACTGAATCGGCAAGTACAGTTTTTCGACGGGCGTCTGCGTGGGGGGCTCTGCCGGCGTTTCCGTGCGGCAGGCCGCCGATACGACGCACAACAGGAACACGCCGAGAATGCTCGTCCGAATGATTCTGATAGACACGAGGCCTTTTCTCCTATCTCGCGGGTGGCTGGGGCAGAGCGCAGCGGTGCCCCAGTGCCCAATACCTGGGGCACCGCGGCGCACAGCCCCAGCCCCCCAACAATACAGACTATCTTCCC
>CAYYNP010000275.1:1313-13517 GCA_964472545.1 uncultured Planctomycetaceae bacterium
GGGGGGGCCCCGCCCCGGGGCCCCCCCCGCCCCCACCCGGGGGGCCCCGGGGGGGCCCCCCCCCCCCCCCACCCAACATTACTGACTATCTTCCAACAGAGCCTGCTATTTCGCCTCCTTCAGGCACCAGATCGACCACGACCAATTCCGGCCGGCAGCGGAAACGGAGCCTGGGCGCGTGGTGGCGTTCCATGCCCACGCCGCGGGAAACCAACAGCCGCCGCCCGCCGGATAGCTCCGTCACGCCGGCCGTCCAACTTCGCGGAACACGGCACACGCGGATCATTGGGCCAACCAACGGCAGCCGCACCTGGCCACCGTGCGTGTGGCCGGCGATCAGCAGATCGGCGTCGACCTGTTCGCTCATCGCGAAGTCGGGCACGTGGCCCAACATCACGTGAAAACGCTCTGAATCTACCCACGGTAGCGAAAGCGACGCAACCCGTGAATCGTGCATTGCCAGGCAGGTCAGTCGCAGGCCGGCCACGTCGGAAAATGAGTGTGTGCGGCCGACCGGCGTCACGTCCAGCCCGTCGAACGCTTGGCGCCAACCGTCTGGGTCGACGTTTCCCTGCACCGCGAACACGCGCGCATCGCCGGCGATATCGACTTCTCGCAGCAGCGCATTCAACTCGGCGCAAAGCGGCGCGTACTTCTCGCCCGAGACCTGCAAGTAATCGCCGGCCAGCAGCACGACGTCCGGCTTCTCCTCGACAACTCGCCGAAACACGTCGCGCTCATACTCCCCGATCTGGTCCGTCTGCAGGTCGGCCAGCACGACGATCCGCACCGGCCGGTCGAGCTTGTCGCTGGCGATCGTAATCCGCGACACCTCTAACCAAGTGGGTTCAATCAGGAAGGCGTCGATCGCCACGCCGACAAGTCCCACGGCCGTCACTCCCGCGACGGACGCCATCAGCCGAGTTTTCCGCCAAAGCAACACGGCGGCGCCGAGCAGAACGATCGTACCGTGCAAGAACAGCCCATAGGCCGCCAACCGCGTGACGCCGAAACGATCCTCGCCCAGTGCCACGGAGGCCATCAGCGCAAACAGGCCAGCCGCGAGAATTGCCGTCAGCCCCAGCGGCACGTTGCGGTTGCGACCGAGGAGGACCAGCACCGACAGATCCACGACGACCATCAAGACGTTGTACGGCAAGGTGCTATTCACAGGGCGTGCGCTCTCTCAGTGCCACGTGGTGGCGACGTCTCGCCGGAAACTCGACGGGCGTCCCTTGATTTGCCAGATCCGCATCAGCACCGGGTCGTAGCTATCCAGCAGCGCGGCGGCGTCCTTGCTCCAATACTTCACCGCTTCGGCCGACGTCTCGATCGGATCGGGCATCAGACGGACCCGCGGCCCGCCCACCTCTGGGATGGTCACCAACCGTGGGCTCAACAGCACCAGCCGGATCGACGTGAGGCCCGCGTCGGCCCGGCGGATTCGCAAGGGATAGTACAGAAACGGCGTTTGGAAGCTGTATTGCACCGCCTCGACCGTGGCGGCCGACGTACCCAACTCGACCGTGCTCAGCGCGAACCACTCGTAGCCGTCGTCTAGATACTCCTCGACGATCTTTCGCGTCGGCAGGGAGATCTTCGGTTCGGCCACGCCGCGCTGGGCCAGCAACTGCTCGGCGTAGGCGACGAACTCTTGGAGATCCTGGAAACGGACCACGCCCACCTGCCGAGCTTGGATCTTCTTCTCGGGCGCCTTATCTGCCGCCTCGGCGTCCGTTTGCGAGGCAGCCGGAACTCGGGCGGCACTGCGCCGCCGGGCGGCCAGCGTCTCCATCACGTGGCGATCGGCTCGGGTGATCGCGTCGACGTCGCCTTCGCTGACCGTCGGCCGGGAGGGAAACGGCAACACTTCGAGCACGGTGGTCGGTTTTGACGCCCGCAAGTCCGTCGACAGCAGCAGGATCTCGGTCGTGCCGTCGTAGGCGATCAGCGCCGTCTGCCGCGGCCTGGAGATCTCCGCCGACGGCTCAAACGGAACCGCCCCCGTCGCCCCACGGCCCAAACACCATACCACGACCGCCGCCAGCATCACCCGTCCCCATCGCATCATCGCAACACCTCCCCATCCACCACCGACCGCTTACTGTCTACCGCATACTGCATACTGCCTACTCCTCACTCCTCCATTCTCCCCGACTCCCCCCCTCCCGGCAAGTCCGGGGGACGCGATCGGACCTCGGGCGGGGGCGGTTGCCAGATCGACGGCGGCTGCCGACAATGGCCGCTCCGCTAGGCTGCGAACGACGACCCAAGCGACGACCATCTCGGAAAGGAGACCCGATGAGCGGAATCCCTGTATTGACGGCCACCGGCGACTGCATCGCCCGGGCGTGGGAGAATGCCCTGGTGAAGCTGATCGAGTCGGGCTGCGACGTACAGACGCAGTACGACAAGCCGGAAGACCCCCCCAGCAAGGACGCCACGATGATCCTCACCGTCGACGATCCGCTGGCCGAGCCGATGATCCACCGCGACTTCCCCGGCGGTTTCGAGGAGCTGCAGGAATACGTGATGGAGGTCTGCGAGGGGATCAAGGACCACTGTGTGCGCGACCCCGACGACACCACCGACACCCGCTGGGAGTACACCTACCACCAACGCCTCTTCGGCTACGAGGTGCCCACGCTGGGCTCCACCGATCAGATCGAACACGTCTGCCGCCAACTCGCCGAGACGCCCTACACCCGCCGAGCCCAGGCGATCACCTGGAAGGTCTGGGAAGACAACACCTGTTACGACCCGGCCTGTTTGCAGAGCATTTGGTGCCGCATCACCGAGGAGCAAGGCCGGCGCGTGCTGAGCATGAACGTTCGCTTTCGCAGCAACGACGCCTACAAGGCGGCGTTCATGAACATCTTCGCACTGGCCAACTTGCAGCGGATCATCGCCGAACGGATCACCGAGCTTTCCGGCGAACCGGTCGTGCCCGGCCGTTACTGCCACATGGCCGACAGTTTCCATATCTACGGATCGAATCTGGCCGAGTTTCAGGCGCGCTTTCTCGGGGCCGTAGAGAAACGGACGTTCGAGCAACGCACGATGCGCTACGAAGACGTTCGCGACATCATGGAAGAAGCCCGGCCGGTGATCCTCGAGAAGGCCCGTAAGATGCAACGGGTGTGATTTCGGGGGTGGCTGGGGCAAAGCGCAGCGGTGCCCCAGGAATCGGATACGCCAGTGGCCTGCAATCAGTCAGCTACCGGACGGCGCCTATCTGGCGCTACGTGGCTCAGGGCCATATCTTGGCAATATCGTTCCGGACATCCTCCTTCGGTACGTCACATACAGAGCCGTTGAGAAGCAACGAGTATCGTCGAAACGTCTCGCGGAGCAAATCGATGGCCGTGTCGATTTGGCCGTATGTTGCCCTGCCGATGCGGCGACGGTCCGCCTCTGTGTGAGCAATCACTTTGTTCACGAGCTTCACAACGGGCTTCGCGACCTTCCTCAATGCCGCAATATCGCGCTCAATTCGCGACGCCGTCATCTGCTTTGCGCCCTTTCGTCGCACAATCGAGTCAAAATCGCGATGGGCAAGCGACATGCAGACCTTCCCTCGGTACATTCGAGAGAACCGATCACGTGTCAGAAGAGTATCGTGCTTCTTGAGGTCCTCCATGAGAATGACGAGCGAGATGCTTGTCCACGATTTCTTCTCCTTCTCCCCCTTCTTCTTCTTCTCCTTC
Organism: uncultured Planctomycetaceae bacterium; assembly: GCA_964472545.1. Lineage (GTDB taxonomy): Bacteria > Planctomycetota > Planctomycetia > Pirellulales > Thermoguttaceae > CAYYNP01. The sequence goes on from CAYYNP010000275.1 coordinate 5,021, forward strand.
CTCGGGCGCTCCATCATTCGACGAATGCCGGTCGCCGCAAACGCAACGTAGCCCTGCACCATCCAGTCTGCTAGTTCCGCTCCACGGTACTTGTCGGACTGCCGATGGAACGCCTCCTGCAACTGGTGGAAGACCTGCTGATTGATTAGCAGGTTCAGAAGCTGGTCGCTGTCTATCCGATCCAACCACCGCCGCCATTTCGAGAATAGGCTGCTGCTCATCAAAAGCCCTCATTCTTGTGGGTGCATCACAACAAGACGAGTTCCATTGGACGTGTCGTGTGAAAGTGCCAGTTCATCGCGGAAAGTCCCCGCGAGAGAGAACGATGGCCGGCCAAGACGCCGCGTCTCCAGAGGAAACGGAGTCCTCTGGGGCTTCGCTGCACTCGGCGACCAGCCATCCTGCTGAAAATGAGTGCGCCGCTGCTTCTACGAAGCAGTGGCACACTCGATTACGTTCTTGCCGTACTATCTGCCCGCCTTCTCCTTCCCCACTGCGGCGGCGATGCGGATCACCCGGGGCGCATTCTCGCCGGCCAATTCGTTGTAGATGGCCAACGCCTCTTGCTTCTTGCCCGCGGCAAGCAGCGCATCGGCACAGCGAAGATACGCGTCGGCCACGGCCACCTGCGCCGCCTTCGAAGCCTTCGGCCAGACGGCCTTCAGCGCGCCGCATGCCTGCCCGCCGCCGATCTTGGCTAGTGCGTTGGCCGCCGCCGCAACCGCCGCCGGGTCGTCGGCGCCCAACAACGCCGCCAACGGGCCGACGCTCGACGCGTCACCACGAAAGCCCAACGCGTTGATCAGGCCCACGCGCCACGCACCGCTGGAGCCGGGCAGCTTCGCCAACAGCCTGGCGTTGGCCGCCGCCGCGGAATTCTTCGCCAACGCACGCCGGGCAGCGTCGCGGACCTTTTCGTCGGCGTCGTCGAGCGACTTGGCCACCGCGTCGACGCACTCCTCGCCGCCGAGGTATTCGAGTTGCTTGATGAGCCAGATCCGCGTCGGCACCGGTAGCGGCTTGCCCAGCGTGGCCGCCAGGATGCCACACGCGATGGCCCGATCCGCCTCGTTGCCGGGCGAGCCCAGCTTGAAACAAACCTCTTGCAGCTTCTGCTGCGAGTCGCGGCGCTCCGGGATCTTCTCCGCTGCCATGCCGGGCAGCCACTCTTCGAGTTGTGCGGAAAACTCCGTCGCAAAGTCGGCCGCTTCGCCCTCCTGGGCCACGGCCGCCGAACTGCCGGCCACTGCCGCCAGCAGCGCCGCCGTCAAGATGCAATAGAAACGCATTATCGAACTCCTATGATTGTCTCGGGAGATATCTGTCAAGTGCCGACGGCTTACGACAACGTCCACGGCCCGCGCATCGGCCGGCCGAGCCACTTGGACGCCTCCGAGTCGCCGATGATCTCTTCGTTGACCGGATCCCATCGCAACGGCCGCTTCAGCCAATAAGCGATGTTGCCCAGATGGCAAACCGTGCATGCCCGGTGGGCGTCTTCGATATCGCGGAAGGCCTGCACCCGGTTCTTCACCGAATAGACGAAGTCGCCCAGCAGCCCGCGGCCGCCCTTGTAGCTCTCGATGTCGACCGGGCCGTCGGGCTTGGCGTCGCTGCCGGGCAGCTCGCCTTCGGTGCCCTTGTAGGTGATGTTCCCGGTGCCGCCGTGATACATCTTCAGACCGTTGGCGTATCGGAACGTCAGGAACCGCACGTCCTTGCCATCGGGCGGGGTGATCTCGACCGGACCGGTCTTGTGTACGCCAACCGCAAACGTGGCCGCGCCGAAGCGATGGGCTCCCCAGTCGGTCATCCCGCCGCCTGAATAATCGCGAAACGGCCGGAACCCGCCGCGGGTCAGGGCGCGGTTGTACGGGCGCCAGGGCGCCGGTCCCAGCCACATATCCCAATCCAAGCCCTCCGGCATCGGCTCTTCGGGCAGGTAGCAGTCGCCCGACGGCCCGCCGCAACTGACGAACACCTCGCGGATTTCACCCAATGCACCACCACGCACCCGCGGCGGCCAATCGCCGTAGTCGCCCAGGACTCGCTGGCTCCCGCCGGAGAAGACCCGATCGTATCGTCGGGCCGCATCGACCATCGCCCGGCCTTCGCGGATGGTGAGCGTTTCGGGCTTCTCGGAGAAGACGTCCATGCCGGCCTTACAGGCGGCGATGCCGATCAGCGCGTGCCAGTGGTCCGGCGTGCCCACGCAGACGGCGTTGATATCGTCGCGGGCGATGATCTCGCGGAAGTCGCTGTGCGCGGTGCAGTCTTCGCTCTTGTAGTGACTATTGACCGTCACGCGTGCCCGTTCGCAGTGATCCGGCACCGGATCGCAGACGGCAGCCATCTGCACTTCGCTGAAGCCCAGCAGCCCCCGCATGTTCCCGCTCCCCCGGCCGCCCACACCGATGGCCCCCATCACGATCCGCTCATTGGCCGGAGTGCCCCCGTCGGCCCCCAGCACCGCCCCGGGAACCAGCCACGGCGCGCCCGCCGCAGCCACGGCCGCAGTGCGGACAAATCCGCGCCGCGAGATACGTCTTGTTCGAGCCATCGAGAAACCTCCTGTGCTGTGGGGTATTGTGGTCGGTAACGGCATGGCACCAGAGCATTCTCCATAATGCATGCCCGAGCGTAATTCTAGCCATCGGCGACACCACGGTGCAAGCGGCCCGGCCGAATTCCGGCAAAACGCTGCCCGCGGGGACACTCCGCCACTTTCACACTGGTTCCCAAACTCCAGTTTGGGAACCAGTTGCAAGCCTATCGCAAACGGCCTCCCGCTTGCCGACATCCGCGATTCGAACCTCGTCCAGATTGGCCACGCGGGGCGCCGTGCGCTGCCCCACGAGTACCGGTCAGAGGCAAACCGGGCGCTCGGCTCCACCTGGACGTGACCTACCACGCCGAGCAAACCCATCTGCCGATCATCAAGCTACAATGTGCCGCGTAGCACGTCCGTGCCGGGGCACCTGCCGTAGTCCTGCTCGCCGTCAGTCAGATCAACAGTTCATCGTTCTCATTTATCAAAGAGCCGCCCGTCTCCCGGCCTTCGAGTGCCACGTAGACGATTGACTATACCGCTCTTCGTGGCGGCGCGTACCACCGTCTTGCTCGGGAGGTGAGATCCGATGGGCCAATAGACCGCGCATGGATCTTCGGTGATTCGATTCCAGATCGACCAGCCTCAACGACGAGCAGCCGCGTCTCTCTGCCGGCCAGCAAGCAACTCGCGGAGTTCCTTCAGTCGCTCAGCGACATGAGGTTTCCCGGCAAGATTGTTCTTCTCCTCGGGATCGTTCGACAGGTTGTAGAGCTCTTCAGCGTCGGGCCACTTGCCATAACGCCAACGCTGGTTCCGCAGCGCGTACCCCAGTCGTTCGCCGCGTGACACGACACTGTAGGCGTATTTCTTTTTCCCAGGCCCCTCGGGATGCCCGAGCAGTGGTCGCAGCGAGACACCCTGCAGATGTTCCGGCGACGTCAGCCCGGCGATATCGGCGACGGTGGGGTAGATGTCGATCAGTTCGACCATGGCTTCCGAGGTTGTCCCGGCTTTCGTCAGGCCGGAAGCGCGAATGATGAACGGGACTCTGGCACCGATGTCGAACAGCGTGACCTTGCCCCAGAGAAAATGGTCGCCGAGGTGATAGCCGTGGTCGGAAGTGAAGATGACCACGGTGTCGTCCCAGTGCCCACTTTCCTTCAGTGCGTCGAGAACGATCTTCAACTGCGCGTCGATAAACGAGACACAGGCGTGATAGGCCTGCATGTACTCGCGGCGGAGTGCGTCGTCTTCCTTGCCGAGTTCAAATCCGAAGGCCTCGTGCCGTTTTGAAATCGCCGTCTTTGGAAGCGAATCCCACAGGTTGGGACGATCCGGTGTGAACGCAATCTCATTCGGCGGATAAAGATCGAAGTACTTGTCGGGAGCCAGGAAAGGGACGTGTGGTTTTTGGATGCCGCAGGCGATTAAGAACGGTTTCTCTCCATGTGCCTGATTCGAAAGCCACCGCGCGACCTGTCGAGCGTTCTTTCCGTCCTTGTGCTGCTGGTCGATCAGGCCGCTTCTTCCGTAACCGGGAGGTGTCTGCGCATCCAGCTTTGCGGCAACCTGCTTCTTCAGCTCTCTCCACTCCTTTCGGTTCGGCCCCTTTTCGACGGACCCGTGTTCGGCCTCGAACTTCTCTCGAGCCGATCGAACGACGGGCAGCTCGTCGTTTTCGAAGCGCACGAATTCGTCCCAGGCGACGTCGCCGTGTTCATGCCGCGTCGAATGAAAGACTTTGCCGACGCTCGCCGTCCAGTACCCGTTCTCCTTGAAGAACTGAGGCATTGTGATGGTCTCGGGTCGCTCGCTTCGAATGTCGGCCGTGTTATTCAGGACGCCCGTTGATTGCGGGTAGAGTCCGCTCAGGAAAGACGCGCGCGATGGACCGCACACGGGGTACTGACAATACGCTCGCCGAAAAGTCATCGCTTCGGATGCAAATCGATCCAGAGTCGGCGTGTGAATCGGTTCGTATCCAGACGGCGAGACATGCGTGTTGAGATCGTCGCACACGATGAAGAGGACGTTTCTTCTCTTCATTGCGTTCGTCCGATTAGCGGGCGGCTGGGTGTGGGGAAGGTGTTTCGGTGGCGGCGTGTAATTGCCCTTTCCTTCCTCCCAACGAAACGTCTCGCCTTCAATCACGAGGTCTTTGCGAGCGTTGAGGTTCTGTGCGGGCTCGGCGAAGGCCGCAGGCGCGAATCGTTGCAGTTGCGTCTTCCTCGCGGCGTGCTCCGGATTGGCAGCAAGATTGTCCCACTCGTTCGGATCGGCCTGCAGATCGTATAGCTCTTCGCCATCTTCGCCGTAGCGGATGTAGCGCCAGTCACGATTGATGACGGCATACTCGCCAGGGTTCATGTGCGGCAGGAAGACGTTGCGGTCTTTGGCAGACTTCGGATCGGCGAGCGTCTTCGCCAGCGATTCGCCTTCCAGCTTCTGATGCGGCTTGGGCAGACCACAGAGGTCGACCAGCGTCGGATAGATGTCGATCAGGCTGACCGTGACGTCAGACTTCTGCCCCTTCGCAACGCCCGGTCCAGCCCAGATGAATGGGACGTTGGAAGTACGTTCCCACAACGTGTGCTTGCCCCAGTCTCCCTTTTCACCGTGGTGGTAGCCGTGGTCGCTCCACAGCACCACGATCGTGTTGCCCGCATAGGGACTGGCTTCGAGCGCATCAAGGACTCGCCCCATCATGGCATCCGCATAGCTGATGCACGCGAGATATCCATGAATCGCGTCGTCGATCGCCTCGAGACCCTCGAGCTTCTGGTGAATGCGGGACCGGGCCGTTTTGATCTTCCGGATCTTCGGTGGCAGGTCGTCAAGATCGTCGGCTCTATAGGGCGGTAACGTGATTTCCTCTGGATCGTAGAGATCGAAATACTTCTGAGGGCAGTAGTTGGGAAAGTGCGGGGCGTAGATACCGACACCCAGGAAGAACGGCTTGTCGTGCTTCTCCTTCAGCTTTTCGACGGCCCAGTTGATCCGGATCGTATCCGCCATTTCCTCTTCGCGGTCGTTCGGGATCGCTCCCCACTCGAGGAACAGCCCGCCGGTGATCTGCTGGCCTTTGTTGTAGATGCTGTTGGGGAAGGGACTGGGAAACGGCGTACCTTTGCTCCACGAATCCAGCGGCCAGCCACCTTCACGCTGGCTCTTGTTGCGAAGAAAGAACTCGTTCCACCCGCGAACATCGATCGCGCCGGCGGGATGGTGAAACAACTTGCCCGCTCCGAAGGTCTTGTAGCCCGCTTTGGCAAAACTGCCTTGCAGCGGCTCAATCTCGGGGTGATCGACAAAGTAGGCCGCAGTTCTGTAGCAACCGGTGGTCGAGGCATACTGCCCGCTGAAGATGGCGGCCCGGCTTGGAGCGCAATAGACGCCTGCAGTATGCGCATTGGTGAAGCATACCCCGCGCTCCGCGAGCCGGTCAAGATTCGGCGTGATCGCACGAGGCGTTGTTTCCAGGCATCCGATCCAGTCGTTCATGTCGTCGACGGCGAGGAACAAAACGTTGGGCGTGCTTTCCGCGTATGCCCACGACGAGCAGAGCGATAGCAGCAGAATCAGACTGAGGATGCGGTTTGTGATGATGTGCATGATTCGTTCCTGCCGTTGATGAGAACATCGAGCCAGTGGGCTTCCTACCGCGGCTCATCCGTCAGAAGGCCAACCATGGCGTCGCCCATGCCCTTACCGATCAGGTAATAGGTTTCCCAGTTGCGGTTCCAGTGGTAGTTCTGGCCGGAGGGAGATTGGGCACGGTCGCGCCAGTAGTCCCTCGTCTCGACGCCGGCCACGTTGCCTTTGAATTCGGGATACTTTTGGCCGTCGGCAAGGGCGAGCTGGACTTCCATCAGCTTCTCGACCTTCTTCTTGTATCGGGCCGTCTCGGGGATACCCCATCCTTCCATGCCGGTATTGGCAATGACCAGCGGCAGTCTTTCAATCGCGAGGTCTTTTCGTATGTCTTCGATGAAGTTCTTCATGTTCGATTCGTACACGTCCACCGCAGCCTGATTGATGCGGTCGTTCCAGCCTTGATGCCATCCGCAGCCGACGACTTCATAACCTCGGCCCGTGTACTCGGGATAGTATTTCTTCAAATCGCCGGTGATCTCTTTGACGTGTCGGAGGATTTCCGCATATTGAAACCCGGCGTCGCCGTCGGCCTTTGGGGGTGGATAGTCCTTCGAACTCGGAGAGAGGAAGTTCGTGTAGAGCGACCGCCCGCCCCATGCCGATTTGATGATCAGCACGGGATCTTCGTAGTAGTCGCCAACGACGAAGCCGAAAGCATATTCGGGGCCGATGTGCCCCTCACTCGCTCCGTAGCCCGTCGTCAGCCAGCCTTTCTTCTCCTCGTAGGACAAGTTCACAATCCAGACGTCGTCGCGAACGACCGGTTTGCCGTCTTTGTCCACCAAGTGCCCGTAGGCTTTGGGGTTGCTCTTCACAAGCGTCTCCATCGTCCCCGGGCCGTCGCCTTCCAGTTGGCCGAAGCCGACCATGTTCGACTGGCCCGAGAGGATGAAGATCTTCAGCTTGCCGTTGGCCGGGCAAGTTTTCGGTGGTTCGGCGAACGTGATGTTGGCCAGTACGATCAGAAGCATCGTGGCTGTGATGATGGAAGTGTTTCTTTTCATGTTCGGCGGTTCCTTTTCAGTGCAGAGAAGTTTGTAATTCAGCTTGGCGGCGGGCCTGCTAGAATCTCGAACGCAAACCGTGTGGTTGTAGGACCTTCTGATTATATCACGTCGAACTCCGTTTACCAGAAAGCCCTCCCGAAATCCGGACGACGACGCAGACCGAACTTGATTGCCGGCGTTGCGGGATGGTAGGCTCTTGGTGGCGAACGTACGACGAGGGGTGTTTGGTTGACGTTGGCGACACTCGCAGACAAGAGAGGACGCGATGCGATTGATTGGCGCGGGGATGCTTGTAGTGTTGTGGGCTTCAGCGACACTGCCGGCCGAGGAGGTCGCGGACAAATCGCTGGCGAATTGGCCGCAATGGCGGGGGCCGACGTTCAACGGCGTGGCGCCGTTAGGAGATCCGCCAGTGCGGTGGAGCGCAACAGAGAACCTGCGGTGGAAGACACCGATCGAGGGTCGAGGGCAGTCGACGCCGATTGTCTGGGGCGAGCGGGTCTTCCTGGTGACCGCGATCCCGATCGACAAGGACGTACCACCGCCGTATGTGATTCCGGCCGGCACGCCGAGACAGGGTGTACACGACGCAACGATCAAGACGTGGAAGGCTCAAGCGCTGGCCGTCGTGTGCCTCGATCGCACCGGCGGCCGGAAGTTGTGGCAGCAAACGGTGCGCGAGGTGATGCCGCATCAGGGGCATCACCGCAAGGGCAGCTTTGCCGCGGCGTCGCCGATCACCGACGGCAAGCACGTTTACGCGTACTTCGGTTCCTTTGGACTGTTCTGCTTCGACATGGACGGTCGCCTCACTTGGAAGACGGACCTTGGGATGCAGGCCATGGAGGAGTCGCTGGGCGAAGGGAGTTCGCCCGCGCTGTGGGGCAACACGTTGGTTGTGGTTGTCGATCACGAATTGCAGTCGTTCGTGGTGGCGATCGACAGGCGGACCGGCGAAGAGATCTGGCGGCAGAACCGCGACGAGGTTTCAAACTGGAGTACTCCGCGGATCTTCGAGCACAACGGGCGCGAGCAGGTGGTGGTCAACGGCGAGATGGTGCGCATCTATGATCTGAACAGCGGCAAGTTGCTCTGGCAGTGCGGCCACCAGAGCGAGGGCGCGATTCCGATGCCAGCGGTGGGACATGGACTGGTCTTCGCCACCAGCGGTTACGCCAAAGACACGTTCCATGCGATCAAGCTCGGACAGCAGGGCGACTTGACCGACAGCGAACACGTGGCCTGGTCGCTCGGTCGCGGGACGCCGTACGTGCCCTGTCCGATG
>CAYYNP010000276.1:0-13499 GCA_964472545.1 uncultured Planctomycetaceae bacterium
TTGATACAAGAAACAATATCCTTCGGGTTTACGCTTGTCTGGGTGAAGAGGTAACAGCCGTCAAACAGTGGCTGGCGGCCTGCCTCTGGTACAATCTGGTTCACAACCAGCACGGTGGACTGATTGGGTCGTTTACGTCCAGTCACACGGATCTCGTTCAGCGGTGTAAGGAGAAGGGTGTCAGCGTTGATGGATGGGTGGATTCTGCAGTGAGAAACCGTGCCTAGAACAACTATGAAATGCCCTACGCGTGGCGGACACTGGGCGTCGTCCCAGGGAGAGTCACTACGCCCCGTCGGCGCAGCAGGCTTTCCCGACGTTTCCGTCACGATCCTGGTACAAGAATTCAAAGCTGGCCAGTTGCGCCGCCTCTGCTAGCCGCTGTCCCGTTTCTTGATTGCGTTCCTTTGAGGTGCCGGCACAACGGTCTCAAATAAGTCGTGCACATGCTTCGGCTGGCTGATCATAATCTCCGTGATGATATTGACGAGGCCGAACAATTGATGGGCGATGTCAGAGTCGTCATTCAGATCCAGTTGGCCCGGATGAACGGCGTTGTTGCCGACCACTCGGACAATGTCAAGGGCCTGTTGGACCTGTGAAGGTAAGCCCTTTTGTACAAGCGCACCTATATCGGCGTTGATGTTCTTGCCGGGTTCTCCAAGCGTCTTGCAAAGCTTCTGGATCGCGAGACGCAATAGCGCCGCGGCCCCCCGCGGGGACGCGGAGACTATGGAGCGAGCCTCTTCGTAGTCAATCTTGATCTCATCCGGCACGTCCGGATTCGGTGGTGGGGCCGTGGTCTCTGGCGGGAAAACCATTCTCCCGTCGATCCAGTACGAGAACTCCGTGCAGCGAGCACAACGACAAATCCGGAAACGCTCGCTCGAGCCGTAATTCGTGCTTGCGATGATACGTTGCGGTTGGCCCCAGCCTTGGTCAGCGTACGCATGACAGAACACACAATTGAAGGCCGTGGCATCGTACGTTGGTGGCGTGTAGGGCGTGTCCATAGTCATGTCGTCTCGTTGGCATGGGGCGAACGGGGTAGTCTATCACTGATCCACCCGAATTCAGCGGGAGGATGCCGACAGTCGCCGGGCGCGCGAACTCGTATACATAGTCGAAATCGTAGTTCCGCAAGCACTGGTTGACAAGTCTTCGTCGCAGCCGATTCGGGCTGGTCTTTGCGGTTGTGCTCGACGCGACGGACTGTTGGCCACCGCTACGTGCGGGGGCAAAGTTGTGCAATTGCCTCGATCATCGCAGGTTGACATATCACAGCAACTTACCGCGCACTTGGCCGGAATGCAGACCGATCGTGGTCGGACGAGACCGGCGGCGGGACGAGAGGTCCTTGGACAGGATAACAGGATCGACAGGATACGTCGGAACTCCGTCTCTCGTTTTGCCCATCCGGTAATCCGACTAGGCTATCCTGCCTGTTCATCCTGTGATCCTGTCTGCGTTTCTTCCCGTCTGTCGAATGTCGGCGCGACGGAGAGGCCCAACGGGAGTTCCCGGACTCCCAATTCGAGGTCGAGGTCAATGCGACCATCGCCATCAAGGCTGGCGGTCTGGGCAAGGCAGCTTGCATCGGGCACGTGCGATGTCTGGCAGGCGGACAGTATCGGCGCCGCACACCACCTTGACCCCCTCCCCCCCCTTCGTATACACTTGCCCCACCGCTCGTGATCGTCTTTCGACACCCCACCGCCGGAGGGAACCACCCGGATGCGGAATCTGCCGGTACATTGGTCTGAGGGGCTTTTCTTGCGGCCGCAGCATTTTCAGGCGGCCGATCGGTTTTGGGCGGAGATGGTCTCGACCGCCCGGGAGTGGGACCAACCGTGGCATTATGGGGTGCAGCGGATCGAGATTAGCGACGAGGCGATCGCCAATTATCAGCTTCAAGTCGACGTCTGCCACGCGCGGATGCCCGACGGGACGCTGGTGGTGCTCGACGCCGGGCAGGGGCCGGATCGGGTCGATTTGAAGGAGGCCTTTGAGGCCGAGTCGACCGTGCGCGTGTTTCTGGCGGTGCCGAAGCTGCAATTGGGCAACGCCAACGTCGATCCCGAGGGCCAGCCCGGGCGGCGGCGGTACGTCGAGGTGACCCACGCGGTTCAGGACGAGAGCGCCGGCGGGAACGATCAAGAACTCCAATTCCGGCAGCTCAACGCCAAGCTGCTGCTCTCAACCGACGAGACGGCCGGCTACGAACTGCTGCCGATCGCCCAGCTCGAACGGGCCGGCGAAAAGGAAGCCACGCCGCAGATCGACGGGAATTACTTTCCGCCGATGCTCGACGTCGAGGCTTGGCCCTCCTTGGGCCGCGGCGTGGTGCGGGCGATCTACGACGTGATCGGCAAGAAGATCGACGTGCTGGCCCAACAGGTGATCAATCGCGGCATCACGCTGGCCAGCGGCGAGCCCGGCGACCTGGAACGGCTGCTGATGCTCACGCAGTTGAACCAGGCCCAGGCGACGTTGCGGGTGTTGGCGTTTACCGCCGGCGTGCATCCGTTCTTGGCCTACACGGAACTCTGCCGGATCGTGGGGCAGCTTTCGATCTTCGGGCCCGAGCGGCGGGTGCCGGAGATCCCGCTCTACGACCACGACGACCTGGCGACGATCTTCTTCTGGGTCCGCCGGCAGATCGAGATGCTCTTGGAACAGATCCGCGACTATCAATACGAGCAGCGGTTCTTCGTCGGCGAAGGCAAGGGCATGGCCGTGAGCATCGAGTCGAAATGGCTGGGGGCCGACTGGCAGTGGTTCGTGGGCGTGATGCGGGGGACGCTTTCGGAGAAGGAATGCCTCAAGCTGCTCTCGCCCGGCGCACTCGACTGGAAACTGGGCAGTTCGCAGCAGGTCGATTCGCTGTTCGAGTACGGGGCTGAAGGGCTGCACCTGACGCCGCTGGCGCAGGCGCCGCGGGAGCTTCCGCCGGGCCGCGACTGGCTTTACTTTGAGGTCAGCCGCGACAACGCCGCCTGGAACGACGTGCTGGAAACGCAAACCCTGGCCATGCGGTTGAAGGACAGCCTGATCGTCAATCGGGCCGAGTTGCCGGGCAAGCGGAAGCTGGGCGTTTCGGTGGCCGAGAAACAGCACGCCCTGCAATTCGCCCTGTTTGCGGTACCCAATCGCCCATGACTCCCAAGTTCAGCAAAGCGGTCGACCCCATCTTCCTGCACGTGCTGGGGCTGCTCGATCGGATCGCCCGAGACGAAGACCCCTCGGCCGAAGAGGAGCGGGCGAGGATCCGCGGCTGGTTTTCGCAGGCCGAACAGACCCTCGGCCAAGGCGACGATTGGATGCTGGCCAAGTACGCCATGGTTGCCTGGATCGACGACATGCTGATCGACGCCCCTTGGGACGGCCGCGAGTGGTGGAAGGAAAACGCCCTGGAGGTCGAGATCTTCAACACCCGCTCGCGATACGAACAGTTTTATCTGAAGGCCAAAGAGGCCGCGTTGCTTTCGGGCAAGGACGCGTTGGAGGTGTTTTACGTTTGTGTGGTGTTGGGGTTTCGTGGGCTCTATCGCGACCCGGCGACCGCGGCGGGGTTGGCCGAACCGCGTGGGCTGCCGCCGAATCTGCAGACTTGGGCGAAGCATACCTCAATGGCGATCCGCCTGGGTCAGGGGCGTCCGCCGGTCTCCGAGGTGAGCCGGCCGGCCGAAGGGGCGCCGCCGTTGGAGGGGCCGTTCTCGTTGATCTGGTCGGTTTTTCTGGGGCTCGTGCTGATTGTGTTTATCGTGATCTTCGTTTGGCTGTTTCCCGTAACGCTTTGAGTTGCCGATGTCGTTTCTTCGCCGGCTGCTGGAGAGATTAACCTACCCGTTGCGGGCGCTGGTGCAGGCGCCGGGTAGGCTGTTGCTCGGCTCGCAGCGGCTGCTGAGCCTTTCGCTGCCGGCGCGGGTGGCGATCCTTACGGCGATCTTTCTGGTCGTCTGCGTGATCTTCGTGGTGGTGGCGTACCATTGGATGCCCGAGCGGTCGTATCTGCGGGCGAAGCTCAACTGGGAGTTCTATCTGGTCGTCGGGCTGCTGGTGATCGTGATCCCGATCGTGCTCTACAAGGCGCTGAAACTCTGGCTGGAAGGCAACGTTTCGCCGTTTCCCGACATCGACCACGCTTGGAAGGCCGGGCTGGCCGAGTTGGAGCGCCAGGGGCTCGATCTGTCGCAGACGCCGCTGTTTCTGGTGCTGGGCACCGCCAGCGATCAGCAGGAAAAGGCGCTGTTCGAAGCCGCGCGTCTGAATCTTAACGTGCAGGACACGCCGCAAGGCCCGGCGGCGCTGCACTGGTACGCCAATCCCGACGGGATCTACGTCGTTTGTAGCGATACCAGTGTGTCGAGCGGGCTGGCGCAGTTGGCCGGCGAAGAGGGCGACGGACGCTCGCGCCAGGCGGCGATGCCCGTGGCGCCGGCGGGAGGCGCGGCACGCGGAACGATCGTGGCCGGCGGCCCACAGCCGGGCGAGTCGCCGACCGGATCGGGGCCGTTTCCGGCCGGCGGAGATCCGGACGACTACGAACCGGCCTCCGACGTCCGCGGCACGATGATCGCCGGCGCCCATTCGCCGGCGGCCGACGCCGCTGCGCAGCGCCGCGTCGTTCGCCAACCGTCCGACGACATCAGCGAACAACAGCGGCGGCTGCAGCACGTCTGCCGTCTGATCCGCCGCGCCCGGGTGCCGCTGGCGCCGATCAACGGCGTGTTGACGCTACTGCCGTTCGGACTGATCCAACGCAGCGCCCCGGAGGCGATCGAGGTGCAACGGGCCGTGCATCGCGATATCGAGGTGTTGCTGCGGACGCTGAAGATCCGCTGTCCGGTGACGGCGATGGTCGTGGGGCTGGAGAGCGAGCCGGGCTTCCGCGAGCTGGTCCGCCGCGTGGGGCGCGATCGGGCCTTGGGGCAGCGTTTCGGCCGCGGCTTTTCGGTCTCGAATCCGCCGATTCCCGAGCGGCTCGAGGCCCTCTCGTCGCATGCCTGCGGGTCGTTCGAGGATTGGGTCTACACGCTCTTCCGCGAAAAGGACTCCTTGAGCAAGCCCGGCAACACGGCCCTCTACGAGTTGCTCTGCAAGATCCGCCGCAACGTCCAAACCCGGCTGGCCAACGTGTTGGCCTCGGCCTACGCCGCCGAGCCGGCCGCCGACGGCCGCACCGAAACGCTGCTCTTCGGCGGCTGCTACTTCGCCGCCACCGGCACGACCGAAGACCGCCAGGCCTTCGTCAAAGGCGTCTTCGACAAGCTCCCCGAGCAACAAGAAGAGCTCGAATGGACCGACGCCGCCTACCGCGAAGACGGCCGTTTCCAACGCGTCGCCCAACTCGGCTTCGTGCTCGACGGGGCGCTGTTGCTGGGTTTGGCGTTTCTGATTTTGAATCGGTGGTGGCCGTTTTGGAAGTGAGTTGCGTCGGGCTTCGAGGTGGCCGTCGGCGGGTGGCACCGGTTCTTGAACCGGTGTGGCGGCAGCCACGGGAGGTTGTGGACGGTGATCCTGTCTAGTGGATCGGCACTCCCACGGTTCGCCGCCACGCATAGCATCGAGCGGAACGCCACTTCCGTTCCGTGGGCCCTTGTGCCAATCGACGATCTGCCCACGCGTTGAGATGCGATTATTGTGAAGACTCCCCACGTGTAACACAACCTCCCGGGACTTCGTCCCACCGGTTCTTGAGCCGGTGCCACCCGCGAAATACGCCCAAACGCGTCATCTCAACTACGAACGCTTCTCCGCCTGCCGTAGACGATCAGCCCGAGGGCACCGAGGCCGGAGATTAGGAGGATGTGGGTGGAGGGTTCGGGGACGATGGTCGTTGCCCAAACGTCATGGCCACCGTACCCACTTGGCCGATTCGATGTGAAGTAGAGTGTGCGTCCATCGCCCGAAATGGACGGACCCACGTCACTAGCATTAGGCTCTGTCTTAGAACTCCAATTGGACGTCGTATCGCAGGTACTGCTGGATGAACGCCATCTTGATCATGCCACCGAAGTTCTTGGCGGTCTTCTCGAATCGCGAGAAGATCCGGCGGTTTTCCTTTACCCAGCCGATGAGTCGTTCCACGATGTTTCGGCGTCGATACGCTTCTTTGTCAAAGCTCACCGGGCGCGCATCACGATCCTCATTTTCCTTCGAGGGAATCACGGGCGTGATACCCAACTCAAGAACGTATTGGTCAATCCAATCAGCACGGTATCCTTTGTCGCCCCCCAAGGCGACAGGCCAGGCAACCGGTTGCCCGTTCCCATCGCACAAGTTGGCGTCGGCACTTTCCAAGAGCGTATCGAATACAGCCGACTCGTGTGTTTGCCCCGGCGTCAAATGGAAGTGCAGCGGATACCCCTGGCCGTCGCAGAGGACATGGATCTTTGTCGAAAAACCCCCGCGAGAGCGGCCTAATGCGTGGTCTGCAGGTTCCTCGGGGTCCCCTTTTTTCCGCCCCCTGCGGCACAGCGGGCGGCCCGAACGATCGTGCCGTCGACACACCATAGCTCCTCGTCGATCTCGCCGATGTCGACGAAGGCCGCCTGAAGTCTCCGCAGGATCGTATCGAGCGTTCCGTTGGAATTCCATTTGTCGAACAGTCCCCACACGGTTTGCCACGGCCCGAACTCTTCCGGCAGGTCGCGCCAAGGCGAACCGGCTCTCAGGATCCAAAGGATCCCGTCGACGATCGTTCGCGGATCCCGCGGCGGCCTCCCCGTGGCGGCCGGTTTCGGAAAGACATCCTTGATTAGGTCCCATTCATCATCCGTCAGCAACAAACGCATCATTTTCTCGCCCTCCATGGCGTGTGGAAGCCCCGACCGTAGGGTCGCATAATCTCACTCGCCGTGGAAGGCCGGTTTTAAGACAGAGCCTAGTATTCACAATCGAGCCAAGGGAGACTGGCTCTCCGAACGGCTCTCCCACTGAATCCCTAGTCGTCATCCATAGTGAGTAGCTGCCGACTCCTCCAGGGCGAGCTGAATCGAAATAGAGCGTGAGACCGTCTGCGGAGATTGACGGCCCGCCATCCTCGAACGGACTGTTTACAGCCGATCCGAGATTGGCCGGGACGTCAAATGCCTCAGTGACGGCAGAACGAGTCGCGTACCAGATATCGTAACCTCCCACGCCGCCCGACCGGTTCGACTTGAAGAATAGCGTCAGCCCATCGGCAGACAGGCAGGGACTGTCTTCGTTGTTGGTCGTGTTGACGCTCTCTACAATGGTCGCCACGCCGAACGGATCATTCGTAGACGAGCGAGTCGTTTGCCAGATGTCTGACCCACCAGCGCCAGGACGTGTTGAGCCGAAGAACAACGCAAGGCCGTCGGCTGAGAGCTTCGGCGAGAACTCTCTGTACGGACTATTGGCGGCAACCACATTTGTCGGTGTGCCAAAGGGGTCTGCAAGCGATTCTCGCGTTGCCTGCCAGATCGAACGGCTGCCTTCACCGCCAGGTCGGTCGGACGGGAAGAACAGAGTAAGACCATCACTTGAAATACCCGGAAACCCCTCCAGGTGTGCCGTGTTGACACCCGATCCGAGATTGATCGGTGGCGTGAATTCCGGTGAAATGGGCCCTGCCCACACATTGCAGGCACGAAGCGAAAGAACTATCGCAACAGCCAGACTCATGTAGCGAAACATCGTAGTGCCTCCTTAGTGCTAACACCTCAAGTCACATGACATATCTACAGACGGAGTCTCTCCGTCTTCAAGACCAACAGGGAACTTGACCCGCAAAAACGCGGACCACGCAGACACGCCAGACGATCATCACGGACAAAACCGCAACGTCAGAGATGCGTGCCGGGAAAGCTGCCTCTGGCTTATCGCCTGGGAGGAAAGTGTCTATGCCTTCTTACTTCGTCGCCAACCGCTTGCCCCACGCTATGTACAGACGAATCATCTCCGCCTTTGAACTCAGAGTCCGTCGTCAACCACACGTTGACCTACACCCACAGACGATCGCAATGGATCGAACCACTACGCCAGATAGGGTGCCGCAGCCGCTGCCTCGTTGTGTGTTACGCGGGCAAGTGCCTCAATGGGGCAACGCGAATCTCATATCCACCACCTAGTTTACCCCCCCCCGCAAATGTCAACAGTCTCGGGGGCCGTTTTCCGTGAAAATACCTCCGAAGGGGTAGGAGGGGGCGCCACTGATTGGCTCGCCCCATCGCCAGTGGCGTTGGCCGAGAAGGCAGGGGGCAAACTGCCCTTCCTTCGGCACCGGAGTCTCTGCTAGAGTTCGTCTGTTGGGGGCGTTCCCGAAACAAGGGTATGCGCAATGCCCAAGACATGGGCGGAGACTGACGTTCGCCTCAGCGACCAGCTTCGGGCGACTATACCGGACGCCGATCGCACGGTTCTGCGCGACCTGGCTCTCGATTTCCTCAATCATCCCGAGGCGTGGAGACCAGTCGACCAGCGGCAGAGGTGTCTCTTTCTCGGCAGCGATGGCTCCCCGGTCCGTGTGGATATCGGGGTGGCGACGATTGACAGCGAATCTGCCACCGTGTTTGCCGTTCAACTGAAAGACGCGTGTCTGGCCGATCTGAGCAGGCCTCTGACGCGGGTCGAGGAGTTTGAGAACGACTATGTGGACGTCGACTACCGATCGAAACCGGTCGCCAGCCGGCCCATGCTGAAGGTTCGCCTGGGAGAGGTACGCCGATTGCAGCCGATGAAGTACGATCCGGAAGAGTAGATCGTGGACACGCCCAATTCTCGCCGCTCGACGAGTCCGTGGCTTGAGGTGCGGCTGGACGATCTCGATCCACGGCAGTGGCTGCACCAAGGAGACGTACTCGAAGACATTCGGATGCCCGTCTTCAAGGCCCTTCTCGATCAGCAGGACGACCCTGCCCCGCAGATTCCCGTGGACGTGGGCACGCTGATTGTGATGAGTCAGACCTGCGATCTGATCCATCGCAAAGCGCCGATGGTCGCCTGTTGCCCGGTCCACAGCCTCGACGAATTCGAGGCGATCAACGACCACTTCAAGCGCACGGGCGCGTGGGAAGACGTTCGTCGCGGGAAGATCGCCGGCCTGCATCTGCTGCCGGGCGACGACCTGCAAGACAACCGTACGTGCTTGGTCGTCGACTTTCGCGTCATCCACAGCCTGACCATCGAACACGTGATCGACTTCATCAAGGACGCGGCGTGCCATCGTCGGCTCCAATCGCCCGACCTGGAGCACATGTCTCAGGCCTTCGCACGCCTGTTTATGCGGGTGGGGCTGCCCGTGAACATCCCGCCATTCAAGAAGTAGCAGCGCTCACTCTCGATCGGCGGTCGTTGTGTCGTGGCCTTAGGGTATCACGGCCGCCCACCCCTACGTATCATCCGCCGTCACCAACTCCCGCCGCCTAAGCACCGTCACTGCCAGCGTCAGCAAGACGGCGGTGGCTCCGAGCAACAACAACACGTGTTGCCACCAGGGGCCGGATTCGGGGGTGCCGCTGCGGGTGAGGCCGAAGACGGGGCGGAAGGAGATGGGCAAGCGGTCGAAGCGGATCCAGAGGCCCATCAGGCAGCGAAGGTGGTATTGGACGGTGAACTGGTTGACGATCGCCGGGACCATGCCGACGAGCACCTCCGAAATGAACGTATAGCCCACGGCAACCATCATCGCGCGGCGGAGAAAGAGCGTGCTGAAGAGCGTATACAGGGCGCCGTAGGTGAAGCAGGAGAGCAAGACCAAGGCGGTCATCACGGAGCCCACGTTGAGTTTGTTTTCGATAGCCGGGGCCAGACCGAGGCAAATCACCAGGCTCAGCAGGGCCGCCGGCATAGTCCAGGCGACGGCCGCCAGGTACTTGCCCAAGAGCACGGAGCCCTTGCCGCCGGGACGCACGGCCAGGTAGCTCCAGGTCTTGCCTTCGAGTTCGGCGTGGATCGCCGGCGTGGCCCAGAGCAAGAGGCCCATCAGGCAGACGACCTCGGGCACGAGCAGGAAGATCGTGACGACCGTGTCCGGCAAGTCCGGCTGGTTGTCGGTCTGCAACTGCGTCAGCGTGACCAGCAACGGCGGAAAGCAGACCATCGCCACCCAGAAGAGCATGCGGACGGTGGTCAGCGCCCGGCTGAGTTCGAAGCGAAACACGGCCCAGGTTGCCTTCGCGTCCATCAGCTTCCTCCCCGGTGGATCCGCATCAGCGAGGCGAACAGGGTCTGCAACGAGTCGTCGCTGCAGCGAAGCTCGTCGATCTGTACGCGATCGCCGTCGACCCAATGCGGCAGCCGTGCATAGAGCGTGGCGGGGGTACGCGTCGAGAGCACCAACGTGCGGCCTTCGTCGTCGAAGCGGACCGATTCGACCGACTCTTCCTCGAGCGCCCGGCGGGCCAGTTCGTTGCCGCCGCGGCAGCGGATCGTGATCTCGTTGGGCACGTCGGCCAGCAGTTGGTGGACCTCTTCCGAGGAACTCGAGGCCAGCAGCCGGCCGTTGCAGATCAGCAGGAACGAGTCGGTGATCGCCTCGACCTCGTGCAAGATATGGCTGGCCAACAGCAGGCATTTGCCGTCGCCAATCCAGCGACGAAACAGCTCGCTCATCTGATGGCGTCCGACCGGATCGAGCCCGCTGAACGGCTCGTCGAGGATCAGCACCTCCGGCTCGTGGGCGAAGGCCTGGGCCAGCTTGGTCCGCTGGCGCATGCCGCGCGAGTAGCCGCCCATCGCTCGATGCATGGCGTGTGTCATGCCCACCTGGGCAAGCCCCGATTCGGCCCGCTCGGCCGCTTCGTGACGAGAGTAGCCGGCCAGTTCCATCAGATAGCGGACCCAGCGGAAACCGCTGACGTTGTCGTAGAGCAGGTCGCGTTCCGGGCACACGCCCAGCCGGCGAAACAGCTCGCGATTGTTCCAGGGATCGCAATCGAAGACGCGCAGCCGACCTAGCGTGGGGCGGAGTTGGCCGGTGATCAGATTCAGCAGCGTGCTTTTGCCCGAGCCGTTCGGGCCGATCAGGCCGTAGGCCCGCGACTCGAGCGAGAGCGTGACGTCGTTCACGCCGATCACCGAGCCGTAGAGCTTCGTGACGCCTTCGAGCCGAATCATCTCTGCGAAATCCAATCCTTGTGAACGTGCTACGCCCTCATGGGCGAGGAGACCCGATGAAACAACACCACCAACGAAATGCCGGTAACGCCTGCCAACAACACGATCCAGGCCCAGACGTCGCTCAGGCTCGGCCCGATGCCGAAGATACAACTCTGCACTTCGCCCAAGGTGTGGTACAAGGAGACCAGCGTCCATCGCCGGTGCGGTTCGGTGCCGACACTCCTGAAGACCACGGTATAGGTCACCCAGCCGACGGCCCAGGCCGCGAACCACGAGAAGGCCGCGTAGCGTGTCTCGGACGTCAGCGACGAAAAGGCCAGCGCCATCGCCGTGGTGGGCACGATCAGCACGATCGACGCCGCCACGATTCTCAGCGGCAAGTCCCACGTTTCGGCCACGACCGAGATTTCCGGCGAGAGCAACACGCCGACAAAGTACAACACCAGTGCAGGGATGGTGGTGATCAACACCAAATAGCCGGAAACCACGGCCAACTTGCCCACGATGTATTCCATGCGCGAAAGCGGCCGGGAGAAATAGAGCAAGAACGCCCTGGTGCGGACGTCTTGCGCGATCAGCGGCGGCGCGATCAGCCCCACCACCAACACCATCAGCACGCCCTGGGGATAGCGGAAGAAGACGAACAGCAGGTAGGCCCAGACGTCGTGGCGGCCTTCGATTTCCGGAATCCACGGGAACATGGCCCTGATCGGGCGCTCGGCCCGCCGGCGAACGAGTTCACGAGCTTTGGCATCGATCTCTTCCTGGGTGAACTCCCGCTGCGGCTGAGATGGATCGCCGACGATCGCTTGCGGTCGTTCCGGCCTTCGATGGCGCGGGCCGTGACGCGACGGGCCGTGTTCCGCCTCCCACCGCAACCAGTGCTCGGCCTGGGCCCTGTCGCCGGCGGTGATCGGTAGCGTCTCGTTCATCTGCGTGACGTACGTCTCGTAGAGGAAGAAACCCGCTCCGAGGTAGAAGGCCGGCAGCCACGCCAGCAGCACCCATCGCCGTACCCAACGGTTTGCCCAGGCCAGCCGCCAGCCGGTGCGCGTGATCACCCACCATCGCGACGCCTGGCCGAGCACTCGTCCGTGCCAGGTTTGATAGCCGAGGTCATGAATCGGCATTGGCCACCTCCCCGCTTCCCTCGCGGACCGCCTCGAGAAAGATCTGTTCGAGCGAGTTTCGCGCCGGCGTGAACTGCCGCACGCCAACGCCGGCCTCGCGAGCCCAGTCCCAGACGTTCGCGGCTCGCTCGGTGTCGGCTTCGGTCAGCGTGAGCCTTCCGCCTTCGGCCTGCTCGACCGCCAGGCCTTCTTGGCGGATCCGCTCGACGAGTTGGTCGACCGGCCCCAGGACGCGCAGATGGAATTGCGGCGCGGCGGGCCGGCTGAGTTCCTCCAGCCGGTCGGCCACCTGGACTTGGCCTCGGGCGAGAATCACGACTTTGTCGCAAATCGCCTGCACGTCGGGCAGGATGTGCGTCGAGATCAACACGCTCTTGCCGGCCTTTTCGACCAGCACGCGAATCCGCCCCAACATGGCCACGCGTTCTTCCGGATCGAGACCCGAGGTCGGCTCGTCGAGGATCAGCAGCGGCGGGTCGTGGACGATCGCCTGGGCAAACTTCAGCTTCTGCCGCATGCCGGTCGAATAGGTGTCGACCTCGCGATAACGCTCCTGCTCGATGCCGCAGAAATCGAGGATCTCGTGGGCTCGGCGCAGGGCCTCGATCGACGGCAAGCCCGACAGCCGGGCGGCAAACCGGACCATCTCCACACCGATCAGCCCGGCCACGTAGCAGTCGTCCTCGGGCATGTATCCCACGGCCCCGCGGATGGCCCGGGCCTGCTGGCCGAGCTTGTATCCCAGGACCTCGCCGTCGCCGGCGGTCGTCTTGACGAGCCCGAGAAGCACCTTGATGAGCGTCGTCTTTCCTGCCCCGTTGGGGCCCAGCAACCCCGTCACACCGGGGCCGATCTCGATCGAGACGTCGCTCAGCGCACGCAACCGCCCGTAGTCTTTGGTGATCTGGCTGAGCCGAATCAGCGTATCCATCCGCGCGGTCCGATGTCGGTGCGTAAGGGGTTGTCGTTGCGCAGCTTAGCCCGTCCGGCGGCCGAATACAATGGGCCCGGCGGCTTCCTTCGCTATTCGCCCCGCCGCGGCGAATCTTGGCCGGCAACGTAGCCACCGGGGGCGCAGCCTGCACGCTCATCGTACGTTGCGTGAATTACGGCGACGCTCGCCGCTGCGTTGTGCGAACCGATCCCCTGGAATGTGGGCAGCGTCGTCCGCGTCCGGGCGGCTACCGTGCGTAATGCAGCAAGGAACAGCAACTTGCTCCGCCCACCCTACGACGAGCCGGTTGCGTTGTTGCGTCTTGGATGTTGGCGAGAGGGGGTGGGGGC
>CAYYNP010000277.1:0-13445 GCA_964472545.1 uncultured Planctomycetaceae bacterium
CATCGATCGTCGACGGAGCCAGTCCCCTTTTTCGGGCTCCCGCACACTTTGCAGATTTCCTGCAACTAACGCCGGCAGACTGTACCCGGGCTCGTCGGGTGTGTAGACTGACAGTGCGTGCCCGGAAAGCCTACTTCCGTACCCCAACATGGAGCGACTCATCATGCGTACTTCGAGATTCTGTACGGCGGCGCTGCTGATCGGCGTCGTCGCGTTTGCCGCAGGGTTTGCCGCGAAGCAACCGAAGCCCACAGAGATCAAACGCGTGGGGATGGTGATCGGGCTGAAGGCCGAGATGATCGACGAGTACAAACGGCTGCACGCCGACGAACATCCCGGCGTGCGCGACCTGCTCGCCAAATACCACATGCACAACTTCAGCATCTTTCTCAAGCAAATGCCCGACGGCAAATGGTACGAGTTCGGCTACTACGAATACACCGGCGACGACTTCGACGCCGACGTGGCCAAGATGAACGCCGAGCCGCGGGTCGTCGAGTGGCTCAAGCAGTGCGATCCGATGCAGGTTCCCCTGCCGGACAATGAGAGCTGGGCGGAAATGGAACGTGTCTACTACAATCCGTGATCGCGTTCGAGGACTGAGGACCTGCTTGCCGTAGGCAAGCTGATGCTCGTGGCGAGGCGACGATTCGATCCCGGTTGGCCGAGAACTTGACGGGCCGGGTGGGGGCCACGAGAATGGCAATCAGGCCGTCTGGCGGGTGTCGACTTCGGCATGACGCTGCGGCCGGTGAGCCATGAAACGCGAGAACCATTTTGAAACTCTCGAGAATCCGAACGCTGCGCTTGCCGGCAGTTTGCATCCTGCTGTTGCTGTTGCCGCGGAGCATCGGTGCTTGGGAACCGAATCCGTCCGACCTGGATGCGGCGATCGGCCGCGGCGACTTCGCTGAGTATGCGGGGAGGGCGGCCGCGTGGTTGAACGCGGCCGTGCCCGCCGATCCCAGTGGGGGCTCCGAGGCACGGCTGAGGACCCAGCTCGCAGAGCCCGTCTTCGCCAACACGCTGGCCCAGCGACAACTGCTTTCAAAGGTCGGCGTGCAGGAGGTGGGAGCCTTCGCTCAAGCCGATCGCAAGCACCGGGACTTCCTGGCCTGGCTGCTGCGTAACACCGAAGCCATGGAACTCTACATCCTGGGAGCCACACCCGTCGGCATCGGGCAAAGAGAAGCGAACGATTGGCGAATCGGCGCATCGTCGTTGGGCATCTGGAGCAGGATCTTCCACGCCGACGCGGAGTCGAAGGAAGGCATCTACTTGAGACTCGCCATCGCCACCGGCCTGAGCCCGCCGGGAACCGGCAACCAAGGCGCCGGCCAGGCGAAGCAGCCGGCCGACCCGGTCGATCGCTACCGCCACTACAAGTCGGCCCATCAGAACGGTGAGCTGTTTGCCAGTTTCGACACGCTCTCCGTTTGGGAATACCGGCGGATCGTCTCGTCCAACGCCTCGAACGCCGATTTGGCCTGGGCCCGCGAGATGATCAACACCTGGCGGCCCGACTTGCGGGTCAACGAGCAGGTGGTCAATTCGACCAGCGAGGTGTGGCGGCGATTCTCGCCGTTTCCGTTTGAAGACACGTTCAAGAACGTGCTGGCCGGCGGCGGGAAGTGTGGGCCGCGGTCGTCGTGGTCGGTGTTTATCTGCCAGGCGTTTGGAATCCCGGCGGTCGGCGTGCGGCAGCCCGGCCACGCTTGTGCCGCGTACAAGGCCGCTTACCCGCAGGTCGAGCCGCAGCCCGGTTTCGCATGGAAGGTGGTCTACGGCCGGGCATGGCAATTCTCGAAGTCGTGCGGGTTGGCGGGGCCGGATTTCATGGCCGGGATGGCGGCGCGGGCCAATGTGGCAACGTTCTCGCAGGTCGAACGGCTCCGCCGGCTGGCGTCGGCGCTCGAGTCCGAGCAGCGAGCGGCCGCGGTGATGAATGTGGCTGCCAAAATCGCCGACGCGGCGCCGACGGCCGATACGACCGCGCAGGAAACGCCCGACGCTAACGATGCGCCGCGCGAGACAAAGCCGGAGGCGCCCTTCAGACCGGTGCCCGGCGTGATCCACGTCGAGGCCGAGTCGTTCGCCGCGTCGGCCGGCGTCGAGGTCCACGACTGTTACACGGGCGGGAAGCAAGCCTATTCGCCGAAGTACGGCGAGGGCTGGGGCACTCCGCCGAGGATCGAATACACGATCGAAGTCCCCAAGGCCGGCGTTTACGGGCTGACATTGCGCGCGGCCGTGGTCAACTTCGAGCAGTCGGTCGACGTCGCCGTCGGTACGGAGCAGCCCGTGTCCGTGAAGATACCCAACTCGCGCGGCCTCTGGGCAACGACGCCCGAAGTGGAGCTGCGATTGGCGGCCGGATCGCAGACGTTGACGTTGACCCGCCCGGCTTCGCAACGTGGGCTCGCGCTGCGGTATCTGGAGTTGAAGCGGAGACCATAGCAGTCAGACAAGGAGAGGACTTTGCCGGACGACAAGCTATCGCGGCGCGATTTCGTCCGCACGGGCGCGGCCGGCGGATTGACGGCCGCCGTCGGCGCAGCGGCCGCCAATTCCGTGAGCGCCAGTTCCGCGGCGGAAGAGACGCCCGAACCGAAAGATGATCAAACGCTGGCCGGCGGCATGCCGTACGGCCGGATCGGCCCGCTGAAGATCGGCCGTTTGATCTTCGGCTCGAACACCCCGGGGTCGCATTCGAGGGACTTGGCCTACGTGCGGGCACTGGGGCATGCCTACAACACGCCCGAGCGGATGTTCGCCACCTACGAACTGGCCGAGTCGCAGGGCATCAACACGCTGCTGCAGGGCAACTCCGATCGGATCCGCCAGTACAACAAAACCCGCGGCGGCAACCTGCGGATCATCCGGCCGGTGAGCGTGTACAAAGACGATGATCGTGAGCAAATCAAGCAGACGCTCGCCGGCGCTATGCAGAACGACGTGGCCGCGGCGTTCTACATCTGGGGCGATCGGGGTGACTACCTGGCGATGGCCCGGCGGATGGATCAGGTCGGCGTGGCGATGGACATCGCCCGGGAGTTGGGCATGGTGCTGGGGCTGGGCGGCCATTCGCTCGAAGTGCCGATCCAGTGCGATGCGTTGGGTATCAAGCCGGACTTCTACGTCAAGACCTTCCACCACGACGACTACTGGTCGGCCACGCCGAAGGCAAATCGCGAGCCGTTCTGCTGGTACGACGCCGCCGGCGGCAATTCGTACAGCGGCCAGACCGGCGACCACAGCCGCTTTCACGACAACATCTGGTGCCTTGACCCGCAGAAGACGATCGAAGTGATGCGCCGCATCGAGGTGCCCTGGATCGCGTTCAAGGTACTGGCGGCCGGGGCGATTCACCCCAAGCGAGGTTTCGACTTCGCCTTCCGCGGTGGGGCCGATTTCGTGGCCGTGGGCATGCTCGACTTCCAGGTCCGCGAGAACGCCGAAATGGTGCGGCGATACGTGGGCCGGTTGCAGGACCGGGAGCGACCGTGGTGTGCGTGACGTTGGGGTTGGGGAGGGTGGAGTTGGGAGTTGGGAGTTGGGGCAGCTTGCAGGACCGCACGCTTGGGGATACGCTTGCCCGTAGGTGGGGCGCCTTCGTAAAGGGAGGATACGTCGTGAGAACGCCGAGACGCTGTTGGGCGTGGCTGGTGTCGGCGGTGGTGTTGGCGGCCATGGGGGTTTCGGTGGACGAGAGCCCCGCCGCCGAGGTGGAGATCGCCGTCGACGTCGCCAAACCGGGCGCCGCCGTCAATCCGTACATCTACGGCCAGTTCATCGAACACATGGGCCGCTGCATCCACGGCGGCATCTGGGCCGAGATGCTCCAGGATCGCAAGTTCCTGCAGGAGACCGGCAAATCGTGGCAGGCCGTCGGCCCGAAGGACGCCGATTTCGAGGTGGCCCACGATACGGCCGGCGCATTTTGCGGCGATCATTGTCTGGCCGTTTGGGTTCGCGACGCGAACAACGGCGCGTGCGGCATCCGACAGGGCGACCTGGGGCTGATCGAGGGGAAGGAGTACATCGGCCGGGCCGTGCTCTGCCACGTCGAGAAACCGGTGCCGGTGACGATCCGGCTGGCGTGGGGTGAAGAGGAATCGTCTGGGCGAAGCTTCGTGCTGGGCGACATCGGTACCGAATACAAGACGTTCGATTTCCGCTTCCGCGCCGGCGCATCGACCGATAAGGCGGAACTCTCGCTGACCCTCTCCGAGCCGGGCTACCTCTGGGTGGCGTGCCTTTCGCTGATGCCGGCCGATAACGTCCACGGCATGCGGGCCGATACGCTCGAGTTGCTCAAGCAGCTCAACGCGCCGATCTACCGTTGGCCCGGCGGGAACTTCGTCTCCGGATATCGCTGGAAGGACGGTATCGGCCCGCACGACCGCCGCCCGCCGCGTTGGGAGCGGGCATGGGGACGCGTCGAGGACAACGACTTCGGCATCGACGAGTTCATCAGGTTCTGTCGACACATCGAGACCGAGCCGCTGGTGGTGGTCAACACCGGCTTGGGCTCCGTCGAAGACGCCGCCAAGTTGGTCGAATACTGCAACAGCGGGGCAGGCACGCCGTGGGGCCGACGCCGCGCTCGCGGCGGCCACACCGAGCCGTACGGCGTCGAATGGTGGGGCGCCGGCAACGAGATGTACGGCGGCTGGCAATTGGGCAACGTGCCGGTGCATCGCTACGCCCTGCGTCACAACGCCTTCGTCCGTGCTATGAAGGCCGTCGATCCGGCGGTGAAGATCGTCGCCGTGGGAAACCCCGGCGGCTGGAACGACGCCGTGGTGCCCAAGTGTGCCGCGCAGATGGACCTCTTGAGCGGACACCATTACACACAGCGTAACTTCCGCGTGCCGCTTTCGCCCGACGATGCGAAGCGGTACGAGGAGAACTTCCCGACGTACTCGCAGCACGTAGCCAACGGCGTGCGAGGGTTGATCGACGATTTCAGGAAACGCCAAAACCAAGGCGATCCGTCGATCGACCGCTTGCGGCTCTCGATCGACGAGTGGGGTATCGTCCGCGAGTGGAAGCCCGAGCCCGACGGCCCCGGCATCGGAATCTACGAGGTCTATTATCCGATGGGCGACGCAATCACCATCGGCCGGGCATTGCACGAATTGCTCCGCTCGGCCGACGTGGTGCAGATGGCCCATTGGTCGCAGACGGTCAACATCGTCGGGGCGATCAAGACCAGCCGCACACACGCCTCGATGGGGTCCGTCGGACATCTGCTGACGTTGTATCGGGCTGTGGTCGGCGGGAAGTTGCTGCCGGTGGAAGCCAAGGGCGATGCCCCGATCGACGCCGTGGCCGCCTGGCGGCAAGAGGGCAAGACGCTCTCGATTGGCCTGATCAACTATTCGCCGAAGGACGACGCCTCCGTACGATTGACGCTAACCGGGGCAACGTCCACCGGGCGAGCAACGGCTTGGAGAATCAACGGTCCCAGCCTAGACGCGATCAATCTGCCGGGCCAACCGGAGGCGGTGACCACGACCCAATTGCCCGATCCTCCGTCGCTTACGCGGCCGGTCATCTTACCGGCCCATTCGATTACCGTGCTGCAAATTGAGACCGAATCCGAATAGGAGATATCGGATGACCAAAGACCGAATCACCGTGCTACGCTCGCCATCAATGTGGCTTCCGGGTGGCCGGTGGCTGAGCGCAGCGAAGCCCCGGATCGCGGAGTCTTCTGGGGCACCGCTGCGCTTTGCCCCAGCCACCCGGCGGTCAAATCGGCTCGTGTACCTTGCCGTGCTGTTGGTGCTCATGTGCGGCTCACTCGGCCGGGTCGCCAGCGCCGAGTGGAAGACTTGGACCGAGTCCGAGGCGTACGCCGCCCAAGAGGGTTCGCAGACCAAGTTCTACGAGATGGGCGAGACGGCGTCCGGCGGCCGGATCGTCAACGCCGACTGGGGGGCCGACGTCGGCGATTATCTGCGCTATGAGGTGGAAACACCCCAGCCGTGCGAAACGCTCGCGCTCACGCTCCGCTTCGCCCGGGCGATGAACTCACCGGCGTCGATTCGCGTTGGTGTAGACGATCAGACCAAGGACATCGAGTTTCCGCACACCGGCGGCTGGGGATTCCGGGATGCCCAGTGGCGATATCAGGAAGTCCGATTCCAGGGCGTGCCGGCGGGCAAGCACGTGGTGCAGCTTACGTCCACCGCGGCCGGCTCCAATCTGAATACCGACGGCTTCTATCTCAGCGACCGCACCGTCGACGTGCAAGCCGCCTTCGCCAGCGCCCGGGCTGCGCGAATCGCCGCCGAATCGGACCCGGCCCAACGTCGCAAGCTGATGGCGCCGTTTCGCGACCGGCTGCGGCGGATCGTCTTCACCAAACACTTCGACATGGGCGGCTCGCACTACGCCTATACCGATGCCGTGAGCGACGAAGACACGCTCAACCCCGGCGGCACGGTCAAGGAGTTCAACTTTCAGGGCGGATCGAGCTTGTGCTTGCTGGAGATCGATGACGACTACGCCGTCAACGTGACCACGCTGCTGAGCGACGTCGACGGCGTGTTCCGCGACCCGGACGTCTCGTACGACGGCCGGCGGATTCTCTTCTCCTGGAAGAAGTCGGCCGCCGAAGACGACTATCACCTTTACGAGATGGACGCCGCGACGCGCAAGGTCCGCCAGCTCACCTTCGGCCTGGGCTTTGCCGACTACGAAGGCATCTATCTGCCCGACGGCAACATCATGTTCAGTTCCACCCGCTGTATCCAGAACGTCGATTGCTGGCACGTGAGCGTCTGCAACATGTATCTGATGAACGGCGACGGAAAGCACATGCGGCGGATCGGCTACGACCAGGTACACAGCAACTACCCACAGGTGCATCCCGAGAGCGGGCTGGTGACCTACACGCGCTGGGAATACAACGACCGCGGCCAGATCTATCCGCAGCCGTTGTTTCGGATGTATCCCAACGGCGCGCAGCAGACCGAGTTCTACGGCAACAGTTCGTACTTTCCCACCACCATTCTCCACGCCCGCGGCATCCCCGGTACGGGCAAGGTCCTGGCCGTGCTTTCCGGCCACCACACCCATCAACGCGGCAAACTGGCGATCATCGACCCCTCGAAGGGACGCCAGGAAACCGCCGGCGTGACGCTGGTGGCGCCGGTTGAGCAGCTCGAGGGGATCATCAAGATCGATGCGTACGGGCAAGGTGGAGACCAATGGCAGTATCCGTATCCATTGGACGAAGAAAACTACCTGGTCACGTTCCGGCCGGCCGGGGCGAAGCGGTTCGGGATCTACTTCATGAACCAACGGGGCGACCGGGCGTTGCTGGCCGCCGATCCGACCGTCTCCTGCAACCAACCGATTCCGTTGGCACCGCGTCCGCTTCCGCCACAGCCGCGCTATCCGACCGACTGGCGCAAGACGACCGGGCGTTTCACGATCCAAGACATCTACCACGGCCAGGGGCTCGAAGGAATTGCGCGAGGCACGGTGAAGAAGGTCCGCGTGGTCGCGCTCGATTTCATGGCCACCGACATCGGCCGCAAGCACGGGCCGTCGACGATCAGCGATCTCGCTGCATGGGACGTGAAGATCGTGCTGGGAGAAGCGCCCGTGCACGAAGACGGCTC
This sequence comes from uncultured Planctomycetaceae bacterium, assembly GCA_964472545.1. Lineage (GTDB taxonomy): Bacteria > Planctomycetota > Planctomycetia > Pirellulales > Thermoguttaceae > CAYYNP01. The sequence continues at coordinate 7,638 of CAYYNP010000277.1, forward strand.
GGCCGCGTTCGAGGTGCCTGCACGCACGCCGATTTACTTCCAGGCGATCGACGGCGACGGGCACGTGGTGCAGACGATGCGTTCCTGGTCGACGCTGATGCCCGGCGAGACGTTCGGGTGCATCGGCTGTCACGAGCGCAAGAATGAGACGGCCCCCTATGCGTCGACCACGATGGCCCTGCGCGGCGGCGTCAAACCGCTGGAGCCCTTCTACGACATATCCGGCCAGGGATTCAGTTTTCCGAAGATGGTCCAGCCGATCTTCGACGCCAAGTGCATCGAGTGTCACGACGGCTCCGAACCGCCGGACTTGCGATCGACGCCGGTTTGGGACGGCGCGGCGCGGAAGTTTTGGAACCAGGCCTACCACGTGTTGATCTCCACCGATCGGCCCGGCGGCCCGGCCAACGACACCAGCCAGCGGCTGGGCGTGATCGCCGAGAGTTCGCGTTACTTAAACTGGATCGGCCGTTGGTCGATACCGGAGATGATCCCGCCCTATTCGCACGGCTCCTCGCGCAGCCCGCTGGTCGACCTGTTGGAGAAGGGCCACGAAGACGTGCAGCTCACCCGCGAAGAGCTGGACAAGATCTGCTGCTGGATCGACTTGGCATTGCCCCACTCCGGCGACTGGACCGAAGGCATGAACGAAGAAGACAAGGCGAGTTACATGAGGGTTTACCAGAAGCGGCTGAAGTGGCAGCAGCAGGAAGAAGAGAATATCCGGGAGTATATCGAGGCGCAAGCTCATAGTAGGCGTCTCGCTCCGCGAGACAGCCACAGGGCACCGTAATCGGGTGGCATGCCCACGCTCGCGTTGGCATGCGGGGCATGTACAACGGAGGAATCTCATGCCCACGCAAGCGTGGGCATGCCACCCAACCTTCAGCAAACCATGGAACGAAAACGATGAAGCACGGCTTTCTTTCTATCGTCTTGAGTGCCCCGATAGCCCTGAATGCGTGTATCCCTCCCGGACCACAAAAGGGGTCAGACCACAAAAGGGGTCAGGACTCTTTGTTGGGGGGCACGAGAAACGACTCCTGACCCGTTTATTGGCAAGAGGAAACGACCATGACCCGATTACTCGTCCTCTACGGACATCCTGAAGACCCCGAGGCCTTCGACCGGTATTATCATGAGATCCACGTGCCGCTGGCCAAGCGGATGCAGGGGCTGAAGAGATGGACCATCGGCAAGGTGCAGGGGACGCCCGACAGTGAACCGCCCGACTACTACTACGTGGCCGATCTGTACGCCGACACCCGGGCGGAGTTGGAGGCGATCTTTGAAACGCCCGAGGGCAAGGCGGCGGTCAAAGACGTGCCGAAATTCGCCAGCGGCGGCGTGACGTTCATCTATACCGACGTGGAGACGGTGATCTGATCGGCGGCCGCGAAATGCCCCGTAGAGCCCCAAGTGGCACACGCACAGGAGAACACGACATGAAGCGCATCCTTGTCGGGCTGGTCGTAGCATCGTTGCCCTTGCTGCCGGCGATGGGCGGAGAACCCTCGCGGGCCGAGCCGCTCGAGCCGGTTTACTTCCAGAAGATCAAGATCGACGGCTTCTGGCGCGTGCATTTCAAACGCCTGACTGAAAAGTGGATCCCCCATTGCGTCAAGCAGATGGAGCCCGACGGCGAGGGCCGGGAACTGCTGAATTTCTTTCATGCGGCGAACAAGCTCAAGGGGGGACATGGCAAGTTCACCGGGCGACCATGGAGCGACGCCTACATCTACAACACGGTCGAGGCGATCTGTCTGGCGCTGGCCGTCGACGCCGCGGGCGACGAGCAACTGGCAAAGGCACAGACGGCACTCCGCGCAAAGATGAACGAGTGGATCCCGATCATCCTCGCCGCACAATGCGACGACGGCTATATCCACTCCTTCCACGTCGTCAACCAGTACCCTCGCTACCGCAACGTCGCCTGGCACGAGTTCTACGTGCAGGGATATTTCCTCGAGATGGGCGTGGCACACTACCGGATCACCGGTGGCCGCGACCGTCGCCTCTACGACGCAGCCGTTCGCTGCGCCGATCAACTCTGCGCGAGATTCGGCCCGCCGCCGAGGCGAGTGTGGATTCACGGTCACGCGGGAATGGGTTGCGCGCTGTGCCGCCTGGCCCGGCTGGTCGACGAAGTCGAGGGGCCCGGCAAAGGCGACAAGTATTTCGAGTTGGCGAAGTTCCTGCTCGACACCCGCCACACCGTGGAAGAATACCGCACGCCTTACGGCCAGTCGCACCGCCCGGTCGTCGAGATGACCGACGCGGTGGGCCACGCCGTGCGGGCCACCTACTTCTACACGGCCATGGCCGACCTGGCGATGTTGGCCCGGGCCGACGATTATCTCGCGGCCGTCGATAGAATCTGGGCCAACGCCGTCCATCGCAAACACTATATTACCGGCGGCGTGGGGGCCTCGCATGTAGGCGAGGCGTTCGCCGAAGACTTCAACCTGCACAACGACGGCTACTGCGAGTCGTGTGCCGGCTGCGGCATGACCTTCTGGGCCGACCGCATGCACCAAATCCACCGCCACGCCCGGCACGTCGACGTACAGGAGCGCACACTCTACAACAACGTCCTCGGGTCGATCGAACTCTCCGGCGAGAACTTCTTTTATCAGAATCCGCTCGGCTCCGAGAAGGCCCGCTTGCCCTGGCACGGTTGCCCTTGCTGTGTGGGCAACATCCCCCGCGCCCTGCTGGCGCTGAAGGACGTAATGTATGCGACCGGCGGCGAGAAGGAGACGCTTTACGTCAGCCACTTCGTCGCCAGTGAAGGGACGATCGCCGGTATCGGCGGCACGTCGCTGGGGATCCGTCAACAGACCGGCTACCCGTGGTCGGGCGGCGTCAAGATTAGCCTCAGCCCGAAGAAAGAGGCCCAGTTCACGCTGAAGATCCGCATCCCCGACCGCACCGAAAGCCACCTCTACCGCGCCGAGCCCGATCTCGACGGGGCATTCACGATCCGCGTCAACGGCCGCGCCGAATCGCCGCCACTGAGGCACGGTTACGTGAGTCTCAAACGCACGTGGCGCCTCGGCGACGTCGTCGAGTTGCGCCTGCCGATGGACGTCCAGCGCGTCTACTGCGACGATCGCGTAGCGGCCAATCGCGGCCGCGTGGCTCTGATCCGCGGCCCGATCACGTACAACGTCGAGAACGTCGATCACGATTTCGACGTACGCAAGTTGATCCTCCCGCCCGACGCGCCGCTAAAGGCCGTCTGGAAGCCGGACTTGCTCGGCGGCGTGATGGCGATCGAAGGCCGGGCCATGGTTCAGACCGACAGCGGCCCCCAACCGACAAAGCTAATCGCCGTGCCAAACCACGTCCGCCTAAACCGCGGCGGCTGGTCGCAGGTTTGGATTATGGAAGATCCGAATGAAGCGGCGGCCGCCCGCGAAGGGCCGTAGAGATTCGTCAGGGCCTTTGCCCCCGGTAATAATCGCCCAGAGCATTGAAATCTATCCAGCCGATCTTTCCGGCATGCTGACCGTCCAGCACTTCAACCTTAAAGTCTGTCGCCCACCACTTGAATCCTGGCTCCACCTTCGTTATTATCATTCTCGTCCCAAATTGGAGTCTATAGGCAACGCTGTCTTCTTCGGCTTGAAGATACTCCTCAGTCTTGACGCAGTTGTCCATTCTGTCGCGGTCGGTAAACAGCCAATGGAAATTCCACACCGTACCATCGGTACGCCGTATTGGCTGGTCTCTGACGGTAGTGGTATCGCCAACATCTACGCTACGCTCCTCCTCTTTTTCTTTCTTCGGCACGTCGCAGCCTGACAGAAGTAACAGAGCGGCTAATTGCATAGCGGCAAGAGTCAGTCGGGACATAGTCAGAACCTCCCAAGAAAGGAAAATGGACCGCAGACTGCGAAATCGCCGCCATGACACGCCCGACCGCCTATTCCTTCCCTCGACCCCTTATTCCTTACTCTCCTCTTATTCTCCTGGCGTATCCGGCACTCCTCTGTCGACGTAACCGATGCGCGCAATGCTTCTAGCTCGGACATGTGGCGTACTACCTCTGGAACGAGTCCCACATTCGATCCGAGTACGACCGCTCGATAAGATCCCAGAGCCAGCACTTCTGGTGCTTGGCGCAAGCGTCCCGCACATTCTCTATGAACTCGTCGGGCGCACCCGGTGCGACCACGATCTTCTTAATGAGCCGCTGCGCCGGGCCGATGGGGAACGCCTGCCCGGAGGACAGGTCCTCTTCCCGGAACTCCTTTCCAGCCTCGATCCTGTGGAGGAGTTCATCGTCGTCGAACCAGAAGCGGTATTCCTGCTCCCAGGAAAAGGGGCTTCGCTTGAAGAGGATGTCGGGGGGCCCGAAGATCGACCGGCTGAGCACATCGTCGGACGGGTCGTAGTACTCCATCCGCCCGGAATTGTGCGGCCGCAAGCACTCGTTGACATCGCCAACGGTGGATTGAATCGCGATTCCCTCGATTCCCTCCCTTGGCAGGGTATAGAGCTTCCACATGGCGTCCGACTCGTGGTCGCTCATGTGCCAGCAATTCACGAAGTGCGCGTACCGGTGCCGTAGACGCCGCCTGCGGAATTCCAAGTCAAACTCCTCGAACGGAATGCCGTTGGCGTCGGCGTACTGCCGGGTCCGTCGCACGTAGGACGGCGGGAAGAGTCCCTCCCACTGGTCCTCAAAGCAAAACGGCCGGGAGAACCAGAGACTGTTAGTCTTCAGGATGTCCACGAATCGCTCAAAGTTGAAATACCGCCAAATGACCGTGCCGTCCGGGACGGATTCCTCAGGGGCAACCAGTTCGTTCGGTGGCTTGCCGGGCATCGGGGATTTCTCAGTGGCCGTAGAATTCAGGAAGAAGATAGAAGAGATGAAGGCGCCTAACGTTCACGGCCCCACCGTCCCCGCCACCCGAAACCCATGATGGTCGTTGGGGCGACCGGGGCGGTCCATGAAGCGGAACGCGCAGCGGAAGTTCTTTGGGTTGTCGTAGCTGTACGACCCGCCACGCAACACGCGCGAAGCGCCCTCGGTCGGTCCGGTCGGGTCGTTGCGCGGCGATCGCTTGTAGTAATCCTCGCCGTACCGATCGGCACACCACTCCCAAACGTTCCCGTGCATGTCGTAAAGACCCCAGGCGTTGGGTTTCTTCTGACCCACCGGCTTCGTCCTGTATCCGGCGTTGTGGTCCCACCACGCATACTCTCCCGCAACCGCCTTGTCGTCGCCGAAACTCCACCGGGTCGTCGTCCCGGCTCGACAGGCATACTCCCATTGGGCCTCGGTGGGCAGGCCGAACTTCACCCCGGGCTTGCCAAACTCCTGGTTGAGCTTGTTGATCAGCGCTTGACAATCGTGCCAACTGACTCGCTCGACCGGGTTCTTCGGCCCCTTGTGACGGCCCGCATCGGTGCCCATGATCGCCTTCCATTGCTCCTGGGTAACCTCGTGTTTTCCCAGGTAGAACGGCCGGGTGATGGTGACTTTGTGGACCGGAACCTCGTCGAAATCGCCGGCGGCGTCGCCCATCATAAACTCCCCGGCGGGAATCCGGATCAGGTCCATCGTCACGCCGCCGCCCAGATCGAGGGTGATCTCTTTCGGCGGCGGGGGCTCAGCCTTCGTCGCGCAAACGCCGCCCCCGAAACACAAGACAACAACCAACAGGGCGACAACGCCCGCGATTCTACGGCAGCTTCTCATCGTAGTCTCCCGTTGATAAGCGGGGGTGGGGGGGGGGGGGGGGGGGGGGGGGCCCCCCCCCCACCCCACAAACACAAAAAAGAGCACCCGCACCC
>CAYYNP010000278.1:0-13356 GCA_964472545.1 uncultured Planctomycetaceae bacterium
CAGTCCAGGTCAATTCCGGTCGAAAACCGGCCGAAGTATCGGCAAAAGTCGAGCTAAGACACATTCGATGAAATTGTCTGCAACGGAGTGCTCCAATGAGAAGTAGTCTGTGGTGAGAAACGCAACGCATTCTTCCAGGACGGTCTGCCCCAGCCATTCCATCTTGGACGATCCGCGCAACTCACCCATGCAGCGGATCGCGAGCATGAGGTGGTTAGGCTGATTCTCCTCGTTGAGAGTCTCGGTCGGAAACTCCTTCAGCGTCAGCAGCGTGCGGATCAGGCGGTCGGCGAACTCATTGCCGATCTCGCCACAGATCAGCCGCAAGACTTCGCTCCACTGGGGGTCGTTGCCGTGTTCGCGGAAGACCTCGTTCAGGTCATCTAGCGTGAAGTCGTCGGTCTTCTCGAACCGATGCACGAATTCCTTGGCCGTGAGGAACTCCATGAACGTGCGGTGGAGGAAGCCGTAGAGTCTCGGGCCGCGGGGGCAGAGGACGTAGTTGCGCTGCCAGAGGCCTTTGACCATCTGCTGGGCCGCCCGTTCGGCCGCCGCGCCTTTCAGGTCGGCGTAGGTCTCCTCGAACCACTCGCGGGTGATCTTGAGCAGTTGCTCTTCGGCGATGAAGTTGCCCCGCAGTCCGGCCCGGCTGGCCTGCATCTCGAAGGCGATCCGCCGCAGCAACTCCTTCTTGCGGTAGACGGTCAGGAAGGCTAACTCCTGCTGCTGCAAGTGGTTGTTGACCTCCCACTGGTGGACCAGGACGTCGAGGCACTGCTCGTAGAACTCGGCCCGTTCTTCGGGCAGCTCGCGTTCGCGGGCGATCAGGCACATGATCGTCAGCAGCAGCGGGTTGCCCGCCAGCAAGCGGACCGACGGCGAACGGTCGACGCTGCCGAGCACCCGCTCGATCCGCATGTTCGCGTCCTTGGGCGAGGCGGGGAAGACGCGGCCGAACCAGGCGCGGGTGAAGTTTTCCTTCTGATCGCGGTCGAGGTCTTGCAGCCGGAAATGGGCGAAGCCGGCCGGGCGGAGGATGCCTTCGTGGTAGCCGTGGGGGCGGGAGGTGACGATCACGCGGGCCAGCTTGTACTGCTCGGCGAAGCCGACGATCTGCCGCATCACGTGGTCGCGACGCTTCGGGTCGAAGATCTCGTCGAGCCCGTCGAACATCACCAGCGACGGGCCGGACTGAAGCCGGCGGTGGAGCCAGGCGTCGTCGATGCCGTAGTTCATCGCCTCGCCCAGGTAGCGGGCGTAGTCCATCAGCGAGTTGACTTCCGGCTCGCGCTCGCAGGTGAAGTGGTAGTCGCGCAGCTCGATCAAGAGCGGGAAATGGTCTTGCCCGGCGGCGGTGAAGCCTTCGGTCCAGGGCAGCGGCCGGGCCGGATCGTCGGGCTCCGGCGGCGGGTCGAGGATGCCCAGCAGCAGATAGCGCAGCAGCGTCGACTTGCCCGAGCCGGGCTCGCCGGTGATTACCATCAGGCGCTTGTCGGCCGGGCCGCGGCCCGGGGCGATCACGTCGAGCACGGGCCGCAGCGGCTGTTCGGCGTAGGAGGCCCGTTGGAACTTCAACCGCTTGGCCGATTCCCCGCCGCCGTCCTCCTCGAGCAGGGCCACGACGTCCTGGTCGTCGCCACCCTCGAGTTTGCCTTCGCGGGCGAGCTTTTCGAGTTCGTCGCGGGGGATTTCGACCGGCGGGGGGTTCTCGCGGACGTGTTGCGGCTCGAAGATGTCGGTGACGATCAGCGTGCCCGGGTCGTCGGCCGTCGGCGGGGCGATCCGCGCCAGGTCGACCCGGGCGAACGTCTTCTGCATCACGGCGACGTACTGCTCGTGTTTCACGGTAATCTGCACGCCGCGCAACAACGACACGCGCTCGAGGATATGGGCGAGCGTGCGGGCGTTGAGCACCTCGCGGAGTGGCGGCGTGACGAACGCCTTCTCCTGCGCCGCCTTGCGGAAGTTGCCGGCCACCGCGTGCCACGCGCCGGGGAATGGGAGTGGTTTGCCGCCGGACTCGATCCACTCGCGCGCGAGCAGATCGGGGTTGGGCAGGCGTTCGTCGGACAGATCGCGGACGGTCTCCAGCAGGTGCTCGGCGACGGTGCCGTTTTTCAGGAAGCTCTCGATCGGACCACGGTATTCGAGGAACTCCGCGCCGGAACTGACCGTCAGGTTCAGCACGTTGCCCAGCGCGGACAGCGTCCGATCGTAGGCGTGGGTGAGCGCGTTTTGGTAGGCGTCGGCCAGCGCGTCGCGCTCTTGCTTGCCGAGCAGCTTGGCTTCGCCGGTGGCCAGCAGCCGCTTGACGAATCCCTTGACGTGGTCCTTGACGGCGCCGCCGATGATCTCCAGCGACTTGGTTCCCAAAAACACGGCAGCGGTGACGGTGACCGGGTCGGGCATGCGTGTGCTCCCCTTTGTTGGCCGATGGAAGTGACCAAGATAACAAGCCGAGACTCGCGGACTATCGAACCTCTATTCTACCGGATGTGGAGATGTTGCCAATGCGGCCGGCTCCTTCGTTTCACTCGCCGTACTTTCCCCGATAGTCCGCCACGGCCTTTTGCATTGCCTCGCGGCAGGCCGCGTGGTCTTTGTTGCTCTCGTCCCACTGCACGCGCGCGAGGCATTTGCCGAAGGCGGCGACCAGCGGGCCGGCGTCCTGGCCGAGCATCTCGGCGACCTTGATCAGGCCGTGCTGCCAACCGCTGCCCGTGATCAGCCAGTTGCTGTGCTGGAAGCCGGGCTGCCAGGTTTCGAGGTACGTAATGAAGTCGGGCAGGATCAACTCATACGGCGCATTCTCGAAGCGCTTCAGCACCATCATCGCGCGGTGGGTGGCTTCGTGGGCGGCGGCCTGTTCGTCGTAGCCGGCTTCGATCAGGGAACTGTGCACGTTGTGGCCGATCTTGCGGACGTAAGCCGCGATCGTCTGGTCGCCGAGCTTAGCGCCGCATCGCAACAGCGAGCTGACCCCGCCGTCGTAGGAACTGCGCTCGAAGACGGCACGCGACTTGACGAACATGTCGGCCAGGAAGAGGAATTCCTCGCCGCGGATCTCTTCCTGCAGGCCGACGATCGCCCAATAGGCCGACTCGCGCAGGTACCACTCGTCGTGCGCGGCAAACTTGCGGATGGTCGGCATGTTGCGGCGGATGTCCTCCGGCTGGGCGTGGGCCAGGGCCCAGAGCGCGCCGTCGATCTCCCACCAGGCCGCCTTCGGATCCCCCAGCATCTTCTCCAACCGGGGCACGAATCGCTCGGAGACGACCTCCCGCGGGATGACCGTGCTGTGGCGCCGGCCCCAGTTGGTGTAGCTGGAAATCGCGTCGCATCCGGCCCGGCGTACGCGGACGTCGGGGTGCTCAAGCGCCGCTTCGACGGCGTCGTAGGCGGCGTCGTTGTTGAACTTGGCCAGCCGCTGGGCGGCCCAGGTGCGGAACATCGGATTGTGATGCCGCATCTGTTTCGCACAGTAGTCGACGCTCGGCTCGCCGTCGCGATGTACCATCCGGTAGATCACGTGCGGCGGGTCGTCTTCCGGGCCGTAGCCGTCGGCGTAGCCGCAGCCGAAAAACTCCAGGTCGCGTGCGGTCCCCCAGGGCAATTTCGGCAGCGGCTTGCGGATGCTGAACTTCGTGGGCGGCGCGCCCAAGATGCGGAGGCGTTTGCGCGGGGCCGTATAGGTCAACCCCAAGCTCACGCCCCAGTTCTCGCCCGTGTAGCGCGTGGCCCCGGAGGGCGACGACGGCAACATCTTGAACCCTCCGCCCGGCAAGCAGCAGAGTTCGTAGAACCAGGCCAACTCGTCCATATGGCGGCGATAGCGATGCCGGTGCTCGTCGGGCAAGAACATGCTGCCGATGCCGCGCCAGATGACGTTGAAGCCGCCGCCGGTGTGGCCGGCTTCCGGGGCACAATAGGAATCGGCGATCAGCATGGCGATGTGTTCGGCGCTCTGCCGGTAGCAATCCTCCGGCAAGAGCGACATCGCACAGCCGATCGCGGCGTTGCGGCCGTTGGTGTCGATGTAGATTTCGGAGCGATGGTCGCCGTAGCAGATGCTGCCGTGGCCGGGCATGCGGTAGAAGAAGTGCAGGGCCTTCTCGAACGTCTCGTCCGGGGCAACAACGCCGCACTCCCGCGCGACGGCCAGCCCCAGGAAGACCGTCACGCCCGCCGAGTTCATCTGCCCGCTTTGCACGTAACCACAGGCGACGTCGTTCATGTAGTGGCCCCAACTGCCGGCGATTTGGCCTTCGGGCGTCAGCGCCGCCAGCTTCGTCATCGCCGGCAACACACTGCGGTCGCCGGTTCTGAGGTAGTATTCTCCCAGCACGGTCAACTGGTATCCCAGGTGCCAACTGCTGCGGGTGGGCCGGGCCTCGGCCTCGGCGGCCAGTGCGGCGGTGTACCGCTTGACCGTCGGCAGGTAGGCGTCGTCGCCGGTGGAGAGCAGAAACAGCGTGGCCATGCAGCCGTTGAGATCGGCCCCCACCCGCTGTGCTCGGCCGCCGCGGTCGAGATAATACCAGCCGTCGTCCTGCTGTGCGGCGACCAGCTTGTCGGCGAGCTCTTTGACGAGCGTCGCCGATTTCCGGCAGTCGACGGGCCAGGTTTTCCCGTAGCCGCCGAGTGTGGGGATCTTGATGGTTACCTCTTTCAGTTGGCCGGCCCGCTTGATCTGAAACGTCATCTTACCGTCGGTGGCGTCGGCTTCTAGCAGCGCCTCGCCCAGCGGCCGCCGCGGATCGTTGCCGGCGACCAGTTTGCCGTTGACGCCGACGATCACGTCCCCTTCTTCCACCGTCCCTTCGGCCGGCGAGTCGGCCATCGTCCCTTGTACGGTGAGCACGGCCTCGGGCTCGAAGGTGGCGACAATCCCCGTTACGCCGATTTGAAACGCCGGGTAGGGACGCGACGAATTGAACTCGGTGGCGAGAACGCGAGCTGAGAGCAATAGGATAATGCATACGGTAATCGGGGTACGTCTCACGGAACACGCTCCTGCGGTGTTTGCTGGGATTTGATACGGTGAAACCCCGAGTATCGCAGAAGCCGGCCGGCCTGTCACGCCATTTCTGCCGACGCTTGAGAAGTCGCCTCGAATGTGGTAACAACAGTAGGGCCCCAAGCGGCCAGGCAATTCCCACCCGCGCTGAACAGGAGAACTTCGATGAACTCAGGCAGACTCACACGCCGGACCCTCATGCAAGGCGCCGCGATGGCCGCCGCCGGAGCCGCGACGGCCCCGATGTTGGCCCAGGACGCGGCTCCCGAGGCTAGCCGGCCCGAGATTAGGCGGATCGTCAAGAAGGGGCGGATCAACCAGTCGGCCAGCCGTTGGTGCTATCGTAAGCTCTCGCTCGACGTGCTTTGCGCCGCCGGCGCGAGGATGGGCCTGGTGGGCATCGACCTGCTGCGGCCGAACGACTTTCCCACGCTCAAGAAACACGGCCTGGTCTGCACGATGACCTCCGGTGGAGGCTCCGTAAACGACAAGGCGAAGCACGAGCAGGCCGTTGCCAGCATGCGAGCGGCGATCGAGGCCAACGCCGAATATGGTTATCGCAACGTGATCGCGATGTCGGGCAACCGCAACGGCATCCCCGACGACGTGGGTATCGAAAACGCCGTGGCGGCCCTGAAGCAGGTGGCCGGGTTGGCCGAGAAGAAGAAGGTCACCGTCTGCATCGAATACCTCAACAGCAAGGTCAACCACCCGGGCTACATGTTCGACAACATGGCCTGGGGCGTCGAGGTCTGCACGCAGGTCGGCTCGCCCAACGTGAAGATCCTCTACGACATCTATCACGCCCAGATCATGGAAGGCGACGTGATCCGCACGATCAAGACCCACAAGGACCTGATCGGCCATTACCACACCGGCGGGAACCCCGGGCGGAACGAGATCGACGAGACGCAAGAATTGTATTACCCGGCGATCATGCGTGCCATCGTGGAAACCGGTTTCGACGGCTACGTCGCCCACGAGTTCGTGCCCACGCGCGATCCGCTCGAATCGCTCGCCCAGGCGATCGAGATCTGCGACGTGTAGACGAGCGAGCCGGCACGCATGTTACCCTAGATAACCGGGTGCCATGCCCACGCTTGCGTGGGCATGCAAGGAGTCGGATCGGCATGCCCACGCCAGCGTGGGCATGGCACCTGCGACGCAGATGACCGAAGCTGAAACTCCCATCGCATCTCAGATCGAACAATGGGCGGCGCGCCAGCTTGCCGATTACGACGCGCACGTCTCGGGTTCGATCTTTGCCGAGGGGGTCGTGTTGAGCGTCGCCCAGGGATACGCGCTGCAAGCGGCCGTGGCCCGGTTGCGCCGCCGACGGGGAGAGCGGGTGATCGGGTACAAGGTCGGATGCACTTCACCGAAGATCCGAGCTCAACTCGGCATCGATCATTGCATCACCGGAAGACTCTACGACTCGGAACACCACGCTTCAGGGGCGGTGTTATCGCGCGCGGAATATGCGAACCTCGCGATCGAGGGCGAGTTGGCGGTGGAGTTGTCGCGCGAGCCGGGCCAAGGGGACTTCACTGCGACGGGAATCCCCCCGTGTGTGTCGCTGGTGATTCCCGTGATCGAGTTGCACCATCACGTGCTGCGCGGTGAGCGGCCGTCGGCGGGGGAGTTGATTGCCCATAATGCGATCCACGCCGGTTTTGTCGCCGGACAGGGCGTTGCACCGGGTGACGCCCGGGGCGACCCGTCGCTGGAGATCTTCGCCGACGATCGATTGCTCGATGCGTGCGAGGGCCCCGCGTTGATCGAGACGATTCGTTCTTCGCTGCAATGGCTGACGGAAATCGAGCGGGAGCGCGGCGACGTGCTCCGTGCCGGCCAGATCATCCTGACCGGGTCGATCCCGAGCTTGATTCCCGTCGGCGAGAGTTGCACGATCAGGGTCGACGCCCCGCCGTTTGGCAGCGTGACGGCGAAGATCGTCTGAAGACCGTCGCGCCACGGTTTACCGGGGCATCCACGATCGGTAGGATGGAGATCAACGGGAAGCGGCAGGCAGAAGCGGGCAACAACGCATCGACAAAGAGCCATCACCATGCGACACGCGCGCGGAGCAGTTTGCCTGATCTCTGTCCTTGGCCTAATGCTCGCCGGCGGCCGGCAAGCGAGTGCCCAGCAGAGCTGGCCCCAGTTTCGCGGTCCGGGATCGTCCGGCGTATCGGAAGCGGCCGGACTCCCCAATCGCTGGAGCGCGACCGAAAACGTCGTCTGGCGAACCGCCGTCCCCGGACGCGGCTGGTCTTGCCCTATCGTCTGGGGCGACCGGATCTTCATCACCACGGCCGTCAGCGAGGGGCAGGAAGAGGAGGCGAAAAAGGGCATCTACCCCGTGATCGGCGACCGTAACGAACCGACGAAAAACCGGCGGCATTGGCTGGTGCTCTGTTTCGGGCTGGCAAAGGGGAACCTGATCTGGCAGCGCGAGGTCCACAGCGGATTTCCCGACTGGGCACGGCACATCAAGAACAGCTACGCTTCGGAAACTCCGTGTACGGACGGGCGGCGGGTCTATGCCTACTTCGGCAACGTGGGGATGTTCGCCTTTACGCTCGACGGCAAGCCCGTCTGGCAGCGCCGCTGGCCACGCGCCAAGACCCGCGCCGACTGGGGTAGCGCCGCGTCGCCGATCGTCCACGGGGGCCGGGTCTACGTCGTCAACGACAACGAGCAGCACTCCTTCATCGAGGCCTTGGATAGCGCGACCGGTGAAACCGTCTGGAAGACGGATCGCCCCGAGCGCAGCAACTGGTCTACGCCGTTGATCTGGGAGAACGAACAACGCGCGGAGATCGTCACCCCGGGCACCGGCAAGGTCCGGTCGTACGACCTGTCGGGCAACCTGCTCTGGGAGCTTGCCGGGATGAGTTCGATCACCGTTCCCACGCCGTTTTCCGGGCACGGGATGGTCTACGTCAGCTCGGGCTTCAACGGCAGCCGGCTGCGGCCGTTGTACGCCATCCGCAGCGGGGCGTCCGGCGACATCAGCCTGCAGGCGGGCGAGACCTCCAACCGCTTCATCGCCTGGAGCCGGCCCAGGGCGGCGGCCTACAATCCTTCGCCCGTTCTGTGGGATGACCAGATCTACGTCCTGCTCGACCGCGGCACGCTGGCCAGTTGGGACGCCCGGACCGGTGCGGAGGTCTATCCCTTCGAGCGGGTCGACGAGGACGCCCGCGCGTTCACGACCTCACCGTGGGCGTACGACGGCAAGATCTTCTGCCTGAGCGAGGACGGCGACACGTTCGTTATTGCGGCCGGCCCCAAAATGCAAGTGCTCGCCAAGAACAGCTTGGGCGAGATGTGCCTGGCGAGCCCTGCGATCGTACCGGGTGCCTTGATTATCCGCACGACCGAGGCGCTCTTCCGGATTGGAGAATCACCGCCCGTGGAATGATCGATGGACGGCTGCTGCCGGATTGGACTTCGGCGCTCGCAGGCTACGAGCGCAACACAAACCGTACGGATCGCGAATGAGGACGTCGACATGCACTTATTCCCGCCCCGCTTCGGCACGGTCACGCTGCTGAGCATCCTGTTTCTCATCGCAGGCGTGCGCGGTGCCGTGCTTTCCGCCGCAGAAACGCCGGGCGTGGACCCGCGTCCACAGCGGCGCGATCCTTGGGCTCAGGCCCGCGCACAGATGGTCGAGTACGAGGTGGCCGGCGCCGGCGTCGAAGACCCGCGCGTTTTGGAAGCGATCCGGGCGACGCCCCGCCACGAGTTCATACCCACCTCGATGCGGCGATATGCCAACCTCGACATGGCGGTGCCCATCGGTGCGGCACAGACCATTTCGTCGCCGTTCATCGTGGCCTACATGACCGAGCGTCTGCAGCCGCAGACGACGGACAAGATCCTGGAGATCGGCACCGGCAGCGGGTATCAGGCGGCCGTGCTCAGCGGACTCGTGTCGGAGGTCTATTCGATCGAAATCGTCGAATCGCTCGGCCGCCGGGCGGCAAGGACCCTGCAACGGCTGGGCTACGACAACGTCAAGACCAAGATCGGCGACGGCTACCAAGGGTGGACCGAGCACGCGCCGTTCGACAAGATCATCGTCACCTGCTCGCCGGAAAAAGTCCCCAAACCGCTCGTCGAACAGCTCGAGGAGGGTGGCCTGCTCGTGGTGCCCCTCGGCCAGCGTTATCAACAGACGTTGTACCTGTTCCGCAAGGTCGACGGCGTCCTGCAGCCCGATCCGTTGCGGCCGACCTTCTTCGTGCCGATGGTGGGCCGGGCCGATGAGGAACGGGCCGAAGATCCCGATCTGCTCGAGCCGGCGCTTATCAACGGGGACTTTGAAGCCACTCTCCGCGACAAGCCGGCCGGTTGGTACTACGCGCGCCAAGCAACGCTCGACCCCAACGGCCGCACACCGGGAAACGCGTGCCTCACCTTCCGAAACGACACGCCCGGCCGGTCGGCGCAGGCCATGCAGCCCGTGGGCATCGACGGCCGCAAGACGCGCGCGGTCGATCTCTCGGCCTGGGTGCGCGGGAGTCGGGTCCAACGCGGCCCGTGGCCCGGGCAGGCGCCCGATCTGGCGATCGTCTTCTTCAACGCCGAGCGACATCCGGTCCACAAGCAATCGCTCGGCCCGTGGACCGGCACCTTCGACTGGACCGAGACGCGCCGGCGAGTCGACGTGCCCAGAACGGCCCGTTTTGCCAGCGTGGAGGTGGGGCTATGGGGCGGGACCGGCGAACTTTCGATCGACGACGTGACCTTGGGCGTCGTCGCCCGGCCGGCTGCGAAGTGATCGTAGCGGAATGGCCGTTCCGCCCGTGATCGCCCCCGCGTTTACGGGGAGAGATTTCCGGCCACGCGAAAGCCGTAGCGATAGTAGTGGAAGCCCGGATGGTCGTGGTAGCGGTCGGCGCAGCGGAAATAATCCGGCGTGCCGCCGTAGAACGACCCGCCGCGCAACACGCGCGAGATGCCGTCGGCCGGCCCGCCCGGGTCGCTTTCCGGCGAGCGCCCGTAGTAGTCGGTGTCGTACCAATCGGCACACCATTCCTCGACGTTGCCGTGCATGTCGTAGAGGCCCCACGCGTTCGGCTTCTTCTCGCCCACCGGATGCGACTTCATGCCGGACGTACGGGCGTACCAGGCGTATTCTCCCAGGTCTTTCCTGTCGCTGCCGAAACTGAATCGAGTCGAAGTGCCCGCCCGACAGGCATATTCCCACCGGGCCTCGGTGGGCAGGCCAAACGTGACGCCGGACTTGCCAAGTTTCTCGTTGAGCTTGCGGAGGAATGCTTGACAATCGTTCCAGCTTACAGATTCCACCGGGTGCTTTGCCCCTTTGCGGAAGCTTGGGTTTGTGCCCATGATCGCCTGCCATTGTTCCTGGGTGACCTCGAACTTGCCCAGGTAGAACGGCTTGGTGATCCGCACGCGATGCTGTGGGTGTTCGTTCTTGAGGTACTCGACGAATGGCTCCGGCAAGCCGAACTCCTGCATGACTTCCTGCGGCGAGTCGTGGCTGCCCATCATGAACTCCCCGGCCGGGATCAGTACGAACTGCATCGTCACGCCACCGCCGAGGCCCGGCGAAATCTCCTTATCCGGCGGCGATGCAGGTTTCGCTGTGCAACACACGGCGCCAAGGCAGAAGACAACGGTCACACGGACGACAACGCCTGCCAGGGGATGGTGGTTTCGCATTATGGGCCTTCCTCTCGCTAGGGGGCTGGGTGGCCAACCCGGTTGTTTGTCAGCATCAGAAAGTGGGGCAAGCAACCTGCTTGCCATCGGTGCTTTGCCACAAGCGCAAGCTGGAAGCTTACGCCACCAAGAATACGCTCTGTCGGTCGCCCGTGCAACGCCCGAGTGGAATTGTGACGCGGGACGGTGTATGATTGTTGGCGACGTGGCTCGCCGCACGCGCAGGTTGCGCGTCGGCCGACGCCACCGCGTGCCCTCTCAGGAGATCGACCCCATGCGGATGAAGGTCATTGCCGCTGCGATGCTCACGCTCGCTGTCGCTGCCGAGGCGATTGCGAAAGACAAGGTGACGGCACACTTCAGGCCGCTCTACGAAACGTTCGGACAGCACAGCACGACGAAACTCGATATCGTCTCCGGCCCGGAAAACGTCGAGATGCGAAACGGCCGCGTCGCCGGCAAGCGCTGGATCGCGACGTGCGGGGAGTTTCGGTTCAAGTTGACCATTGAAGACGCCACGGGCGTTTCTCTCGACGAACTGGTCGGGCGGGTCGAGAAGTTGCCCGCCGCCTACATGCGGGCCTGCGTGGAAGTGTCCGACAAGGGGGAAGACGGCGTGGCGATCTACGCCAGCCTGGGCGGGGCCAGGGCGCACGGCGGCAAGGGCTACATCAACCTGATTCCCAGTGCCGGTGCGTTGGTAATCGCCCACGAGGTCGGCCACACGCTGGAGCAGGTTGCCCGAGAGTCCGATCCGGCGATCCTCGACAAGTGGCAAGAGGTGATCATGGCCGATAAGATCTCGATCTCCGACTACGGCGACCACGCCCACACGGAGGATATTTGCGAGTTTGCCCAAGTCTACGCGGTATGTTTGGGAGCCGGCCCCGAGCATCTTGCCAAGCTGAAGCAACTTTCGCCGGCACGCTTCGCCCTATGGGAGAAGGTCCTTAAACCGTAACTCAGACCAGGACGACAAGATGAAGACAAGACTCACGGGAACGACCGTACTGTTGACGTTGGCGACGACGGCGCTGTTGACGTGTTCTGCTGCAACCGCGGCGGAAGAACCCGAGGACAAGCTCCAGATCATCAAGCCGGTGCCCTTCACGGCGGTCCATCTGGACGACGAGTTCTGGGCCCCGCGGATCGAGACGAATCGTTCGGCGACCATTCCCTATGCGTTCGGCAAGTGCGAAGAGACCGGCCGGGTGGAGAACTTCGTCCGCGCGGCCAAGAGACTCCGCGGCGAGACGCTCGAAGACAACGAGGTCCGCGGTTACAGCTTCGACGACACCGACATCTACAAGATCCTCGAAGGCGCCGCGTTCGGCCTCTCGGTCAAGGCCGACCCCAAGATGGAAGCCTATCTCGATGAACTGATCGCGAAGGTCGCCGCCGCCCAAGAGCCCGACGGCTATCTGTTTACCGCGCGGACCATCAACCCCGAAAAACCGCACGGATGGGCAGGAGCCGAGCGCTGGGAGAAGGTCAGTATCTTAAGTCACGAACTCTACAACATGGGGCATTTCTACGAGGCGGCCGTGGCTCACTATCTGGCGACGGGCAAGAGAACAATGCTCGACATTGCCACCAAGAACGCCGATCTGCTCTGCGAGGTTTTTGGCCCCGGCAAGAACGAGAGTTGGGCAGGCCACCAGATCATCGAAATGGGGCTCTGTAAACTGTATCGCACAACGGGAGAGAAGAGGTATCTCGACCTGGCAAAGTTCTTGCTCGACACGCGTGGCCCCGACGGACGCACGTACGACCAGTCGCATAAGCGAGTCGTCGACCAGGAAAAGGGCGTCGGCCACGCCGTGCGGGCGACTTATATGTACTCGGGCATGGCAGACGTCGCCACGTTGACCGGCGACACGCGATACATCACGGCCATCGACAGAATCTGGGAGAACATCGTCGGCACAAAGATGTATCTCACCGGCGGTCTGGGCCAGCCCGGCGGTCCCGAAGGCTTCACCGAGGACTATGCACTGGGCAACGATTGCTATTGCGAGACGTGTGCGGGGATCGGAAACGTCTATTGGAACCACCGGCTGTTTATGCTCCATGCCGATGCGAAGTACATCGATGTGCTCGAGCGCGCACTCTACAACAACGTGATCGACGGGGTGTCGCTCGACGGCACGAAGTTCTTCTATCCCAACACGCTTTCATCGAGCGGCACGGGCCGCAGGCCGGAAAGGTCGGAGTGGTTTGGGTGCGCCTGCTGTCCGGGTAATATCTCCCGATTCATCGCATCGGTTCCCGGCTATGTCTACGCCACCAAGGGCCGTGACGTATACGTCAACCTCTACGCCGCCGGCAAGGGCGACCTGAAGGTGGCCGACAATGCCATCTCGATAACTCAAGCGACGCGTTATCCTTGGGACGGCTCCGTGGAATTGACCGTTGAGCCGAGCAGCGAGTGTCGTTTTGCGCTGAAGGTCCGCATTCCCGGCTGGGCGCAGAATACGCCCGTGCCTTCGGACCTCTATCGATACATGAACAAAAGCGGTGAGAAGGCGGCGCTGAAACTCAACGGCAAACCGGTTGCGCTCGCTGTGGATAAGGGGTACGTTACGCTGTAGTGTTTCAACTCAAATGGCACAAAGTGGAGGGTAGGTGACGATCTCCTC
>CAYYNP010000279.1:0-13322 GCA_964472545.1 uncultured Planctomycetaceae bacterium
GGGTGAGGGGGTGAGGGGGTGACGGGGTGACGGGGTGAGCGGAAGGCCACCTGGTTCCCAAACTCCAGTTTGGGAACAAGAGGCACTTGCCGTCAACTGCCTACTGCGTACTGCCTACTGCGTACTGCCTACTGCGTACCGCCTACTGCGTACCGCCTACCGCCTACTACTTCAAAACTGCTGCAAGAACCGTACGTCGTTCTTGAAGAACTCGCGAATATCGTCGATCCGGTGGCGGCCCATGCAGATCCGTTCAATGCCGACGCCGAAGGCGAAACCGGTGACCTCTTCCGGATCGTAGCCGACCGACCGCAATACGTTCGGGTCGACCATGCCCGCCCCGGCGATTTCCATCCAGCCGCCCTTCCAGCTCATGTCGACTTCGACGCTCGGCTCGGTGAAGGGGAAGAACGAGGGGCGGAAGCGGATGTGTACGTCGTCTTGGAAGAAGCTCTGGGCGAATAGCCGCAGGACGCTCTTCAGGTCGGCCATGGTCACGTGGCGGTCGACCAACAGGCCCTCGATCTGGTGGAACATCGGGTAATGGGTGGCGTCGGGCGTGTCGGGGCGATACACCCGGCCCAGCGAGATGATCCGCACCGGCGGCGGCGTCTTCTCCATCACGCGGATCTGGACCGTCGAGGTCTGGCTCCGCAGCAACCACCCCCGCTCACTCTCCGCCGCAGCCGAACCCCTCTTGCCCGTCGAAACTTCAGCCGCCGCCAGATAAAAATTGTCCAGCGGATCCCGGGCGGGGTGTGCCTGGGATATGTTCAACGCCTCGAAATTGTGCCACTGGTCTTCGACCTCGGGGCCCTCGGCCACCGAGAATCCCAGACGGCCCATGATGTCTTTGAGTTCTTCGATCGTCTGGGTGAGCGGGTGGAGGTGGCCAAGTTGTGGCCGCACACCGGGCACGCTGGGGTCGAACTGCCGGGCTCCCTGCTTGGGACCCGCGCCGTCGCGGAGGCGGTCGGCCGCGGCCTCTTGGGCGGCCTCGATCTGTTGCTTGACCTGATTGAATCGCTTTCCAGCGGCCGGCTTGTCGGGCTTGTCGACCCGGCCCAGCCCCTTCTGCGCCTGCCGCAACAGCCCGCTCTTGGCGCCGAGAAACTTGATCCTCGCCGCCTCCAGGGCCTCGGCGTCGTCGGCCGCTTCCAGAGCGGTGGTGGCCTCTTGGGCCAATGCGTCCAATTCGGTAAGGAAATCAGCCAGTGCCATGAGGGATGCCGTATGGTGGGCCCTGGTGGATGAACATCATGGACGAATGTCGTGCATAAAGATCGGGCGGAGAGGCCGATCGCGATTCGCGCCCCCGCTGCGTCGACGGATCGGCAACCCCGAGCGGCTGCGGAGATCGTCCGGGCTAGGCCGCCGAGGCAGGCAACGCCTCTTTGACGATCTCGACGATCTTGTCGAAGGCCTCCGGATCGCTGACGGCCATTTCGGCCAGCATCTTGCGATCCAAGCCGATCTTGGCTAGTTTCAATCCGAAGACGAATTCGCCGTAGCGCAACCCCCGCTGTCGGGCGGCGGCGTTGATGCGGATGATCCACAGCCGGCGGAAATCCCGTTTACGCCGACGGCGATCGCGGAAGGCGTAGGCCTCCGCCCGTACGAGGGTCTCTTTGACCGTCCGCAGCAGGTTCCCCCGGCCGCCACGATATCCCTTCGCCTTGCGAAACAGGCGCCGCTTGGCCCGAGTTCGGGCCGATCCCTTGATCGTTCTCATCGTAAGTCCTTCATGTCCAGCGGGATCAAGGCCCTTCTCTCAATTGGAGAAGCGTTGTCCTGCCCGTCCCGCAATTGCCCGTCCCGCAATTGCCCGTCCCGCAATTGCCCTACCCCAAGACCGCCCGCTGCCGTGCTGCCCGCTAGTAGCTGTTTCCGCAGAGTGCCTTGCGAATCCGCTTGGCTTCCCCCTCGCTGACGGCGGCCGTGCCGCGGAGATCTCGCTTGCGCTTATGACTCATACGAGCAGCCAGATGGCTGGTGCCACTTTGGCGGTGCTTGGCCTTCCCCGTACCGGTTAGTCGGAACCGTTTCTTCGTTCCTTTGTGGGTCTTCTGCTTGGGCATGATTTGCTGGCCACCTTCTACTGACATCTGATCGACTGTCGAAACCCTTCATTATAGAACGGCAATCCGTCCTGGTGAAGGGGGATCGGCGAAAAAGGGCCAGCGACCGCAGAGAAAGCCGGATCTTCGCCTCGGATGCTGAGGCCATTGGCAACTCGTCCTGCTCGCCAAGGGCTTCGTGCAAGCCAAACGGCCGACGAGCGACCTACACCCAACTGGTTAAGGTGGCCGAAAGAAAGGCAGCTATTTGGGTGCCACCGTGCAGACCAGGCGTCGCCCGTGCTGGCTGGGGGACGACTCGACCTTGGCGACGTCCTCAAGCTGCTCGAGCACCTCCCCGAGTACGCGGCGGCCCTCCTCCACATGGGCCATCTCCCGCCCCCGAAAGATCACGCTGATGATGACCTTGTCGTTATGCGCGATGAAGTCGCGGGCCCGATTCACCTTCACCTGGATATCGTGGGCCCCGGTCTTGGGGCGGAAACGGATTTCCTTGATCTTGGTTTGGTGCGTGTGGGTGCGATGCTGCCGCTTCTTCTGCTGATACTTGAACTTGCCAAAGTCCATGATTCGGCAGACCGGCGGGCGCTCGTTCGGCGCCACTTCGACCAGATCGAGCCCGGTCCGGCGGGCTTCCTTGAGTGCATCCTCAGTCGAGATGATTCCCAACTGATCCCCGTTATCGGAGATAACCCGGATTGGGGTGATGCGGATCTCTTCGTTGATCCGCTGTCTTTTCGGTTCCGGTTGCGCCGTTTTCCGCATTCAACTCCCTGAGAATTGGTGACTGGGGTAGGTTTGGTCTACAGCGGGCCGCCGCTGGGGCGCCAGGGCCGCGGCTTGCTGAGCGACACGCTGTGTGAAGTATGCAAGACCCGCATCGGCGAGTCAACCACGATCGGCCGGAAATCCCGGCAAATCGGCCGATATCTGGCGTCGCGGTCGCGGCTGGAGGTGGGTGGTGGCACCGCTGTTAGCATTCGCCGAACCCGTCAAGAGCCGTTTGTAGTGACCGCATTCATGCGGTCTTTCGCGGCATTCCGCTGCAAGGCCCCGATGAATCGGAGCACTACGAACGGGTTGGGCGAATGCTCACGCACCGCTGCGCTTTGCCCCAGCCACCCGCCGCTATTTCGCTAGCGAACCGTCTTGGCTTCAACCTCCGCTTTGAGCTTCGCGATGGCCTCCTCGATCGGCATCGCCCCGAGGTCGCCCTCGCGGCGATCGCGCAAGGCCACGGTCGATTGCTCCATCTCGCGGCCGCCGATGACAAACATGTAGGGGATCAGCTCCAACTGGGCGTCGCGGATCTTGGCCCCGATCTTCTCGGCCCGATAATCGCCGGCCACCCGCAGTCCCGCGGCGGCCAACTGCCGCTCGACCTGGCGGGCGTACTGCTCGAATTTCTGGCTCACCACCAGCACCCGGGCCTGTTGCGGGGCCAGCCAGAGCGGAAAAGCCCCGGCAAAGTGCTCGATCAGCATGCCCACAAACCGTTCCATCGAGCCGAACGGGGCCCGATGGACCATCACCGGCCGGTGCGGGGCGTTGTCGGCGCCGATGTACTCCAGGTCGAACCGCTCGGCACTGGGCAGGTTGTAGTCCAACTGCACGGTGCCAAGTTGCCAGTCGCGGCCGATGCAGTCATTGACCACGAAGTCGGCCTTGGGGCCGTAAAACGCCGCCTCGCCGGTCTCGATCTCCAGATTTGGCAGGTCCATCTCCCGGCAGACCGATTCCAAGGCGGCTTCGGCCCGATCCCAGGTCTCTTCGGAGCCGACGTACTTCGTTACCCGGCCAGTACGATCTCGGAACCCCAGGCGGACGCGATAGTCGTTCATCCCCAGCGTGCCTAGCACCAACTGCGTCACCTCAATGCAGCCACGAAATTCGTCGGCCACCTGCTCTTCGGTGCAGAAGATGTGGGCGTCGTCCTGCGTGAAGCCGCGAACACGCGTCATCCCGCTGAGTTCACCCGACTTCTCGAAACGGTGGACCGTGCCAAACTCCGCAAGTCTCAGCGGCAGATCCCGGTAGCTGCGCGGCTTCGACTGATACACGCGGATATGGTGCGGGCAGTTCATCGGCCGCAGCAGGTAGCGGTCGCCGTCCTCCATCTCGATCGGCGGGAACTGGCTGTCGGCGAAGTACGGATAGTGGCCGGAGGTCTCGTAGAGCTTGACGTTGCCGATCACCGGGGTGTAGACCAGGTCGTAGCCGCGGCGGACCAGTTCGCCATACAAAAAGGCCTCCAACTCGCGGCGGACGATGGCCCCCTTGGGCAGCCAGAGGACCAGCCCGGAGCCGACCGTCGAGTCGATCGTGAACAGCTCCAACCGTTTGCCCAACACGCGATGATCGCGCTTCTTAGCCTCCTCAACCTGCTGCAAGTAGGCCTTCAGATCCTTCTTGTTGAACCAGGCCGTGCCGTAGAGCCGCTGCAACTGTTGCTTCGAGGCGTCGCCCTTCCAGTAGGCCCCGGCCACCGAGAGGAGCTTGACCGCCCCGATCGCCTTGGGGCTGGGTACGTGCGGGCCGCGGCAGAGATCGACAAACTCACCCTGGCGGTAGAGACCGACCTGCGCTTCTTCGGCCAGCCCGTCTTTGAGATGCTCGACCTTGAGCTTCTGGCCCAACTCTTCACACAGCCCGACCGCCTCGGGGTGATCCATCATCACCTGCTCGAACGGCTCGTCCTCTTTGATGATCTTGGCCATCTCGGCCTCGATCTTTGGGAAGTCGTCCTCGCAGATGGGGTGTTCGAGGCTGAAGTCGTAGTAGAAGCCGTTGTCGACCGTGGGGCCGAAGGCCAACTCGACGCCCTCAAACAGCCGCATCACCGCCCGGGCCATCACGTGGGCCGCCGAATGACGCATCACACCCAGCGACTCGGGGTCCTTTTTGGTCAGCAGCCGCAGTTCGACCTGGCCCTCCTCGGGCAGCAGCCAATCGGCCCCGGCCAGTTCCCCGTCGACCTCGGCCGCCACCACCGCCTTGGCCAAACCGGGCCCGATTTCGGCGGCAACATCGTGAGGGCGAACGCGACGGGAGTATTCCAAGACGTTCCCGTCGGGCAGTTTGACTTTGAGCATTTTCTCCAACTTGCCTGTTTTCAATTCTCCCGAGCGGCCGGGCGTCGATACAAAGGACGCCGCAAGACTCCCGTCGGGGTCTCTTGTGTCTGAAGTATAGGTTGTAGCGATCCGCTACAGCAATAGAGGGTCCGGCGTGCGGATCGGTTCGCAAGCGAGCGGGCAACCTCCTTGCGTGTGCCGGTTCATTCGGAAACGGCGGGACAATCGTCATCTTCTGCGGAAACCTCAGAAGCGGCCGGCTCCGGATTTGGATCGACCGGCACTCGCCCATAGCAGCCGCATTTGCGAACCACGCCCAGCACGCTCAGGATCACGCCCACGGCTCCCAATTGGAACGGGACAAGATAGAGGTAGAGGTAGTCGAACAACGTAAGCGTTACCAGGATCGTAAGCGGTACCATGATGCACAAGAGGACGACCACGCCCGACGCGGGATCCCGAGCGATCAAGACACTCCAAACACCAACAGGCCCCAGAGGCCGGATACGCCGCAGGCTAGGCCGATCTGCGGCCAGCCAAAGGAAGGGGCAAATGGGGAGGCCAACTGCACCGCCAACTGCGCCAAGCCAAACGCCAACGCGACCCAGGCGGTCACCGTCAGCATCTCGCTGAGGCCAAACTGCCGCGAGCCGTGCGGCGACGTCTCCGGCTCGACATCGCCGGCCGAGATCGCCACGCCGCGAAGCAGCTTCAACGCGCATAATGGGCATTGCACGGCCAGCAGGCACAGCGGCAGCATCAACGCCGCGGCGAACACGTCGCCGTCAACGCTGGTCATCGACGGCCAACTAGCCAACAGGATCCCCATCAACAGTGTCACGCCAAACCCGATCGCCAGCAGCATCGTACTCAGCAAGCGGTTCGGCAGCGGTTGCGGAGCAAACACACCCCAGGCAGCCGCCAGCGCGAATTCGGCGCCCACCACGCCGGCAAACACCGCGTCGAGCCCCGTTGCGGCCAGCCCCACAGCCAACGGCACACCGATCATGTTGGCGATCGCCAGGGCCAGAAACACGCCGATCAGCGGTGTGAGGTCGGTTTGCGGCGTTGGGCTGGGGCTGTCGCTCACGGCGTGGCGTCATCTTTCGAGAGGGGGTCGAGTGGGGCGGAATCGACCGTATGCTCGTCTCGTGTCGCGTCACTCGGCCGGTGCCAGGAATAGCCCCCGCGGCGGACGACGACGAGGCAGCCCAGCAGCGTTCCGACGCAGCCGAGTTGGAACAGGGGCAACACGAACATGGCAAGGAACATCAGCCCCACCGGCTCAGAATAACTTACCAACGCCAGCAGGACGGGCGCCACCATCAACGTCAGCACAAGCTGATACGCCAGCATGGCACCGGTGCCGGCCCAGGGATCTCGGGCGATCAGCAGGCCCCAGATGCACGGCAGCAAGACCAGCGTGCTCCAGAGGGCCAACACGCCGCAAGTCACGGCCAACGAGGACCACCCTCCATCCAGCGCAAAGGGCATGTTGCCACCCCACCGCAACGCCATCTGGGCGCTCCCCAACGCCACGGCGACCCAAGCCGTTGCGGTGAGGATCTCCTGCAGGCTGAATTGCCGCATCTGCCGGGCCGTTTCTTCTTCTTTGCCTGCCGTTTCTTTGCCGGGGGAGATTCGCGCACCGGAAACGAACTTCAGGATCCACAACGGCGTCTGCACCGCCAGCAACAACAGCGGCAGCAGCATCAGCACGCGCAGGGCGTCCTCGCCGTTGGGAGATCGGGCGGAAGGAAGGCCGACTAAGAACTGCACGCTCAATCCGGCGCCAAGCGCAAGCGAACTCGTCAGCCGGAGAAGCAAGCAGCGGGGGGCGAACACCCCCCACGCAGCAGCCAGGCCGAACTGAGCAAGGGTCACCCCGATAAACGGAATCGTCAGCCATGCGATAGCGTTGCTGTGCAGCGCCCACCTGGGAATGAGCAGGTTGAAAACACAGAATCCCATTACGAGCAGACCGAGCGAAGCCGGGTCGGCGGTCGATTCTCGAGTCGCGCGGTCGTCCATCGGGTACCCTTACGCGGGAGGATCTGCATCGAACGCTTCTTCGTCGGCAGCGTCGTCGGCGTCGTCGGCGTCTTTCGGTTCGTCGTCATCCGTTTGCGGATCTCGCCTCGCCTCCCCGGACAGCAAACGCCGCGCTAGCGGCGCAGACGCCGGCAACGTCCCAGGCCGGTGCCAGTAATAGCCCGCGCGGCGGACCACGGCGAGGCTGCCCAACAGCGCGCCGACGCAGCCGGCTTGCAGCAGAAGCAGAAGAAACATGCCCATGCCGATGTAGTCCGCATTGATGCCCCCGCCTGCCAAGACCGACACGACGGGCACCACGATCAACGTGAGCAGAAACTGATACACCAGCACGATACCGGTGCCGGCCCAGGGGTCTCGAGCGATCAACATGGCCCAAGTACACGGCAGCACGACCAGCGTGCTCCAGAGGGCCAGCACACCGCAAGCCCTTGCCAGCGACCACCAGTCGTCGGTGCCGAACGGCATGTCGCTATAGGGCCGGATGGCCATCTGGGCGCACCCTAACGCCACGGCGACCCACGCGGTCGCCGTGAGAATCTCCTGCAGGCCGAACTGCCGCAACCCGAAGGCCGACGCTTCGTCGGTCGTGCCGTCGTGGCTCGATCGGCCGCCGGCCGAGATGCGGGCACCGCGGGCGAACTTCAACACCCACAACGGCGTTTGCAGCGACAAGAGCATCAGCGGCAGCATCGCCAGCACACTTAGGGCGTCGCCCCCGACGCGGATCGCCCACGAGGAAATGCCTGCCTGTAACGCTACGGTCAATCCGAAGCACACCAGCAGCGAGACCGTCAGCCGCACGAACAGGTGCTGCGGAGCGAAGACGCCCCACGCGGCCACCAGACCGAACTGGGCACAGATCGCGCCGGCGGCCGGCAATAGCAGCAAGGCACCGACGCCGCCGAACGACTGCCCGATGATCGGCATCAGCAGGTTGAACATGGCGAACCCCAGAACCAGCAATACCACCGGGGCCGGGTTGGCGGTCGATGTTGTGCCGCGTACATTGGTCATCGGATCGTATCATTCCTGATCGAATGGGCCGGCCTCGTTCTCCGCCGGTTTGTCATCGATCTCGCCGGCCGGCTTCGCCACATCGTTCAACGCCGTCCATTGTTGCGACGGAAAGACCACCGGAGGCGCCGCCACGGGTGGGTCGCCGTCGCGGTGCCATCGGTAGCCGGAGCCGCGAACGATGCCGAGGCTTACCAGGATCGTGCCCACCGATCCAATCTGGAAGAGGAACAGCCCCCAAGAGATTTCCCAAAAGCCGACGATCGATGCCATCCGCGACGTTGCGATGACCACCGTTGCCGCGACCAGTACCAGGACGATCTGATAGCCGCCCACAATCGCCGTGCCCGTAAGCGGATTCCGTGTAAGCAAGACGCCCCAGATGCACGGCAAGACCACCAGACCGCTCCAGAGGGCCAAGTAGCCGCAGGCCCACACGATCGGGGACCAGTCGGCCGGGCCGCGGCCGCCATAGGAGTCGGACTGCACCACCACCTGCGCCAAGCCCAACGCCACGGCCACCAAGGCCGTGAGCGTCAGCAATTCCTGCAACCCGAATTGCCGCGCGCCGGACGACGAAGTATCGCCGGACGAAATCCGGGCACCACGGGCGAACTTCAGCACCCACAACGGAGCCTGCACCGCCAGCAGCCACAACGGCAAGGCCAGCAGCATGAAGAAGGCCTCCGAATCGAAGCTGGAGGAGAGGTCCGTCGAGGCCCACATGCCGGCCACCAACGCCAACGCAAGCGACAACGCCAGCAGCACGGAGATCATCAGCCGCAGCGGCAATCGTTGCGGAGCGAAAACGCCCCACGCCGCCACCAGACCAAGCTGGGCGATCACCGCACCGATGCACGGGAGGCCGATCCAATAAGGCGTGTCGTGGGATCCCGCAATCGCCCTGAAGAATAGATCGCACACCCAGAACCCCAGGATCAACACCAACGGCGGGGTCGGATTGACCGCCGGCGGTCGAATCGATCGATGCTCCACGGCTGGCACTCGCACGGGACGGGGACGCTTCCACCCTTTTTTACTAATTCATCGTACCCTAACCACCACGGCGTGAGAAGCGACCTCCTGGTAACGCTTCGAGGAGTGTCTATAATGGTCTTCAAGGGGACATTGGGGGGAGTTCACGCCGCAAACCGCTCCCCAGCAGGTAAACCGCCCCCACCGCAGGCAGCGGACCCCGTGCGTTTCCGTGCGGAACTGCCGTCTTACGTGCCTTGGAGAAGAGCCATGCCGGACAGACTCTCGACCGTTGAAGCCGCCGTCGATGCGATCGCCGCCGGGCAGATCGTGATCGTGATGGACGCCGAGGACCGAGAAAACGAGGGCGATTTCGTCTGCTCGGCCGAGAAGATCACAGCGGAAACGGTCAACTTCATGATCACCCACGGCCGCGGCCTGCTCTGCATGCCGGTCCTGCCCGACGTATGCCGACGGCTCAACTTGCCCCCAATGGTCGACGACAACACGGCCCCCTTGTCCACCGCGTTTACGGTCCCGGTCGATCACGGCACAAACCTCACGGGCATCACCGCCCAGGAGCGGGCCACCACAATCGCCGAGATCGTCAACCCGGAGAGCACGCCGGAGGACTTCGTCCGCCCGGGGCATCTCTTCCCGCTGATCGCCAAGGAGGGTGGCGTGCTGCGGCGCGCCGGGCATACCGAATGTGCGGTCGATTTGGCCCGCATGGCGGGCTTGCAGCCGGCCGGGGCGCTGATCGAGATCCTCGGCGAAGACGGCGATCGGGCCACGCGCGACGAACTCTACGATCTGGCCGAGAAGCATCACCTTGAAATCATCACCATCGAGCAGTTGATCCGCTACCGCCGGCGGAGTGAGAAGCTGGTGTATCGCATCACCGAGGCGGAACTGCCGATGAGCACCGGCATGGGGCGGATCATCGCGTACGGGGTCAAGCACGAGGAGCAACAGCCGGTGGCGATCGTGGTCGGCAAGCCCGACGAGGCCACGCAGCCGCTGGTCCGGCTCCATTCGTCTTGCTTCACCGGCGACCTGCTGGCCTCGTTGCGTTGCGATTGCGGCGACCAACTCCAGTTGGCCCTGGAGATGATCGGCCGCGAGGGGGCCGGAGTGCTGGTCTATCTGCCCCAGGAAGGCCGCGGCATCGGGCTGGTCGAGAAGATCAAGGCCTACAATCTCCAGGACCACGGCATGGACACCGTCGAGGCCAATCTGGCGTTGGGCCACCACGCCGACAGCCGCGACTACGGCGTCGGCATCCAGGTGCTCAAAGACCTCGGCCTCTCGAAGGTCCGCCTGCTGACCAACAACTCGAAGAAGACCGACGCCTTCATCTACGGCGGCTACGACCTCGAGGTCGTCGATCAGGTGCCGATCATCGGCCCGATCACCGAGCACAACGAGCGCTATTTGGCGGTCAAGCGGGATAAGATGGGGCATAAGCTGCCGTAGCGGCCGCGACTCATGGGTGGCTGGGACAAAGCGCAGCGGTGCCCCAGGTTGCCGGCCCTCCCATACGCGTGAGTCACTGGGGCACCGCTGCGCTTTGCCCCAGCCACCCCAACCGGCGGAGCGCACTCTCCCCCGACGCGCTTCTGCCGATTTCCGCCGGCACGTTGCCTTTTTGCACCCTATAGTTGTTGCGATTGTCCGTCATTCCGCCACTGCCAACCCGACCGCAGTCGGCACAATCGTTACCATCGCAACACCCGGATGCCATGCCGCTCGCTCGACTCCCCAAACGCACTCCGACGCTCGGCGGTCGCCGCGCACTGAAACCGCGCGAGACATTGGGCGTAGCTGGGTGCCATGCCCACGCTTGCGTGGGCATGCCGAAGACCCGATCCACATGCCCACGCAAGCGTGGGCATGGCACCCAAGAGCATGGTACCCAAGAGCATGGCAACCAAGAATCCCGGATTGGCGGAATACTCGCCTGCGTGCTGCTGATCGGATTCGTGCTGGCCGCCACACCAGCGTCGCACGCCACATCGGATCGAAGCGCAGAGCCACCGGTCGGCCCCAGGCTCATGGCGCCGCGCTTCGCACAGCAAGCCCCCACCGCATCCAACCCGGATTCCACCGGCCAATCACGCGTCCCGTTCTTCCACGGCCGCTCGAGCCCACTGGAGACGCGGCTGTTTGACGACGCCGCCGACGGCCGCCTCGACGACTTCTCGCCGTTTGCGGCCGCTCTGGTCGCCGGCGGTGTGGATCAACCCAAGGCACTGCCTAAGTACGAGAAGCTACTGGCCTCACTGGCCGCCGAACTCCGCCGCTCGGGCAAAGTCGACGGCACGCCGCAGCAGAAGGCCCGGGCGATCTTCGAGTTCATGCACCGCCGCCTCCTGCATGGCGGCTACGCCCACGACGCCACCAATCCGGCCGCGGTCCTGCAAAGCGGCCGCTACAACTGCGTCAGCGGCTCGGTCATCTTCAACTGCCTGGCCCGCGAGTTCGGCCTGGCCGTGCGAGGGCTCGAATTGCCCGGTCATGCGATGTCCCGCGTGATCCTGCCGCAAGGCCACCTCGACGTGGAGACCACGTGTGTGAAGTGGTTCGAGTTGCTCGACGACCCGAAACGCCAGGCACAGATGGTCAGCCGGGCAGCCGGCCGCGAAGTTCGCGGCGACCGTTCGCAGGCCCGGGAAGTCTCGCCGGTCCAAATGGCCGCCATGATCTACTACAACCGGGGCGTCGCCTTGCTGGCCGAAAAACACTTTGAGCAGGCCGCCGTGGCCAACGCCAAGGCCCTGCGGCTCGATCCGGCCAGTGCCTCCGCCCGGGGCAACCTGCTGGCCACGATCAACAACTGGTCCATCGACCTGGGCAACCGGCAGCAGTTCTCCCAGGCGGCCGATCTGCTGCTTGCCGGGCTGGCGTTCGAACCCTCGTACGCCACATTCGAGCCGAACTACGTCCACGTACAACACCAATGGGTCGAGCACTACTGCGACGCCGAGGACTATCCGTCGGCGCTCGACGTGCTCGACGCGGCCCGTGCGAAGCTGCCCCACCAGGCCTACTTTGGCCGCGCCGTGGTGGAGGTCTATCGGCGTTGGGCCGGATCGCTGCTGACGGCCGGCGAAACGGATGCGGCGTTCTTGGCGTTGAATCGGGCAAGGGATCGATACGGCGACGCGGCCCTGGAGAGTCTGGTGGCGGCGGTCAACGACCATGCCTTGGAACTCCTACAGCAGCAACGCTATCCGGAGACGTTGGTGCTGCTGGATCGCGGTCTGACTGAAGTCCCCGAGGCGGCCCTATTACGCGAGAATCGCCGCGTGGCCGTAATGCGTTGGGCCGAAATCGCCTTCCGCCAGGGCGACTACGCCGAGGCGATCCGCCGCACCACGCACGGAGCCCGGCCCAACCAACTGCACGCCTCGCTGGCCCACAACGTCCGCTGGGGCTATCAGAAGTGGATCGCCTCGCTCCGCGTCGCCGGGCAGCACACGGCAGCCGAGCAAGTCGCCCAGCGAGCGCTGGCCGACCCGTACTTGCGGCAGTAGTAGCCACCGCAATACGACGCAGCGAATGGGTGGCTGGGGCAGAGCGCAGCGGTGCCCCAGACTCTGACGCTCGAACTCCCCTGGCGCACCGCTGCGCTCTGCCCCAGCCACCCTCTCGAGAAGACCACATTCCGCGACGCAGCCTAATACGCGTGCGTCCCCAGCACGACCTCACATCCGAACTTCGACTCGACGGTCTCCTTCACCTCGTCGATCCGGATCGGACATTGGGCCGTCTTCATGGCCAACTTGACACACGTGCCCAAGTGGATCGCGTCGATCGGGCGGCCCATGCCTTTGGCCGTATCGGCAAGTAACTTCGCCTTGGGGACCACCAATCCCGGGCAATCGCCACAGTCGGTCATCGCCACCAGATCGACCTCTTCGTGCCGGCCAAACTCGCCGTGCTTCTCCTTGATGCCCTTGAAACACTTCATGCACGCGATGCACGAATGGTCCTTGATCTTCTTGCAGTAGAGGATTGCCACGTTGGCCATGATGTTCTTCCATTCGGTATGAATTGAAGGGGTGGCTGGGGTCGACGCCGGCCAGCACCCCGAAATACCGGAAAAGGGGGGTGGGCGCCGACG
>CAYYNP010000280.1:0-13287 GCA_964472545.1 uncultured Planctomycetaceae bacterium
GATCGAGTGGCCGTCGGAAACCGCCAGCCGGACCAGATACGAACCGGCTTGGAAGCTGTGCGGTGTCCAGGTGAGCGTGCCCGATGGGCGATCCAACCGGGCACCAAAGGGCAGATTGGCCGCGGAGTAGGTCAGTGGGTCGTCCTCGGGATCTACGGCCGAGAGCGACGCGCTGAGCGTCTCCAACTCGTCGACCGCCAGCGCGCCGACCGGCAGCAGCAGCGGGGCTTCGTTGACGGCGCGGACG
Organism: uncultured Planctomycetaceae bacterium; assembly: GCA_964472545.1. Taxonomy (GTDB): domain Bacteria; phylum Planctomycetota; class Planctomycetia; order Pirellulales; family Thermoguttaceae; genus CAYYNP01. The sequence continues at coordinate 248 of CAYYNP010000280.1, forward strand.
GCGATCGTGATCTGTTCGGAGTCGGCCAGTACGTCGGCCTCGACGCCGTTTCCGCTGTCGCGAACTTGCAGCGTCACGGCGTGCTCGCCGGCATCGGCCGCGGTAGGGGTCCAGCGGAATTCGGCCACGCCGTAGATGCCCGTCGGCTCGAACGTCGCTCCAACAGGCACTCCGGCCGCCTCGAATACCAGCGGGTCCTCGTCCGCATCGGCCACACGGACGTTGAACACCAGCGGCTCGTCGAACACGGCCACCTTGTTGCCCACCGGACGCAGTACGGGCGGGGCATTGTCGGCCAGGGACGTGAGGATGAAGCTCGCCTCGCCGGTGAGCACGGCCGTGGGGTCGCCGCCGCCGTCGTCGGTGGCCACCACGGTGATCGGGTAGTTGCCGCGTTGTGCGAGGCCTGGCGCGGCGTGGATCGTGGCCCGGCCGTCGCCGTGGTCGGTCAGCGTGGCGAACGGCGGCAGCCCGACCGCACTCAGCACCGGCACGCTGCCGTCGGGATCGCCGGCCGTAACGATCACGTTGATCGAATCGCCGACGTCGACCACTTGGTTCTCGATCGCCTCGACGACCGGCTCGGCGTTGGCGTCGCGGACCTCGATCCGCACGGTGATCGAATCGCTGGTCGCCGTACCCGTGCCGTCGCCGTCGTCGGTCACGGTGAAGTCGACGTCGTAGATGCCTGCCTGATCGTAGCCGGGCGTCCAGCGGAGCGTTTGGGCCTCGGGACTGAAGCGGGCTCCTGCGGGCAACTCGGAGTGCTCCCAGGTCAGCATCGGCAGCAACAGCGAGGCATCCATGCTGCCGTCGGGCAGCATCACCCCCACGCCGCCGGGGTTGTCCAAATCGACGGCCGTGATCGTGGCCGCCAGCGATTGGCCCTCGTAGACCGAGCGGTAATCGACCTTCTCGAACTCGACCGGCCCGTTGACGTTGAGCACTTCGACGGTCATCGAGCGAGCGGTTTCGTCCTGGCCGTCATCGGCGATAAAGCGGATCTCGTGCGTGCCGTGCTGGTCGTATTCGGGCGTCCAACGGAACAGCCCGCTTTCGGGCCGCAACACGGCGCCCGGCGGCAACCCTTCGGTGGAGAATGTGATCGGATCGCCGTCGACGTCGGACGCCACCAATGAGAATTCCAGCGTGTCGTTCTCGCCGATCGTGCGATCGACCGGCCGGTCCAACTGCGGCGGCTGGTTGACGTTGCCGACGACGATCTCGAACGACTGCGATACGCGGGCCACCCCGTCGCCGACGAAGACCGTCACGTTCGGGTAGCGCCCGGCCGAAAGCCCGTCGGTCGCCCAACGAAGCGTTCGCCCCGGCACGTCGAACGTGGCCCCCGGCGGTAGATTGTCGGCCCAATAGATCAACGGGTCGCCGTCGGCGTCGGTGGCCGAAACGGGAATCTCGACCCACTGGCCTTCGGCCACGTCGACGTTCGCGATTGGCGGCAGCACGGGCGGCGTGTTTGCCCCGATGACGCTGACCGTCCACGACTGGCCGTCGTATCCGCCCCGTTCGTCGTACGCCCGCACGGTGAACTCGGTCGTGGCCGCAGCGTCGGCCGTGGGCGTCCAATCGAGCAGACCGGTATCGCCGTTGAGCAGAGCATCGGCCGGACCGTCGATTAGCACATAGGAAAGGCCCGTACCGTCGGGATCGTCGGCCGCCACCTGATACGCGTACGCCTGGCCAACTTCCGCCGCGTCCGCCGGCGCCGAAGCGATCGTCGGCAGCACGTTCGGCTCGACGCCGCCGATTAGCCGGACACCCAAGTCGAACGTGGTTCTGCCCGGTGTCAACACGGTCACGGTACGCGTTAGCGTCGACGCGCCGGGGGCCAACTCGTCCTGGCCGTCCGTCAGCAGGTCGAGCATCTCGTGGCCGGAGTCCGTAACGCCGTCGCCGCCACTGAACGTGATGCCTTCGCCGAGCCCCTCGAAGATCAGGTGCAGCGGCGCCAGCACGCGATACGTGGCGGAATTCGTGACCGTCACGTCGAACGACAGTTCGCCGCTGCTGCGGTCGAAGCGGGTGTTCGTAAACTGCGGCGGAATCCGGTCGGTCAGATCGGCCGCCACGGAGAACTCCGTGGTGAAGGCCGCTTCCATGCCGGCGCCCGTCTCACTTTCGACCTGCGCCAGGACGCTCAGCCGATAGTCGTCCGGCAACAACGGCTCGAAGGAGAGCGTCACGCTGCGGCTCGTCGGATTGTAGGTGGCCGCCGCAATGTCGATCTGCCGGTTAGAAGCGACGTGAGTTAACGTGTAGTTCTGGGGATTGATCGCCGAACCGGCCGTCTCAGAACCGTCGTGGCGCATGGCTGCGTCGAAGGTAATCTGGGCCGAGGCCACCGCCGCCGCCAGACCGCCGTCGGCAGCCGGCGACACCGCCAGCACGTTCGGCGGCATGATCGGCTGGAGTACGTCGACCTGATCGGCCGCGGCCACGTAGAGCCGGCCGTCGGGCCCCACGTGCATGAACTCGACGCGTCCGCCGCCGATGGCCAACTCGGCGGTCTTCATTGAGACCGTATCGACCAACGTCAACGAAGCCCCGCCGGCGTGGCTGATGAACATCAGGTTTTCCAGCAGCGTGTCGGGCCGCCCGAAGGCGATCGCCGTGGCCGGTCCTTCCAACGCGAAGACGACCTCCGCCCCGCCTACCCGATTGAACCGCACCACGCGGCCGTCTTCCGGCCAGGTCGTGCCCCAGAGGGTGCCGTCGGGAGCAACGGCCAGGCCGTGGACCCGGGTGGCGCTGAAGCTGCGGAACCGGCGGCTCTGGGTATTGAAGATCTGCACGCCGGACGCCGTGGAGACGTAGACGTCGGCCGAATCGGGTACGACGGCCAGGCCCAGCGCCACGCTCTCGCCGTATCGTTCGACGATCTGGCCGCTCTGCGGATCGAGTTGCACCAGCGGCCCGCCGCCGGTGGTGGCCCAGAGCAGTCCGGCGGAGTCGAAGGCCATGTCGTAGATCGGCTCGTCGAGCTTGGCCAACGGTCCGTCCGTGATCGTCACGCCCGCCTCGCCGCCGGCGGGGCCAAATCGCCAGAGGCTGTTGCGGCCCGTCCCGCCGCTGAGCAGCACCGATTGCCCGTCGGGCGAGAAGGCCATGCCGATCGCTCCGATACCGGCCCCGGAAGTCGGCACGTTGCGAGCGAACGACGTGGCGGCAAACGGTTCGTAGACCGTCGCGTAGCTCGACGGATACGTCGCCGACTGATCGACCGGCACTTGCAGCAGCGCCTGGAGGAACAGCGGATTGGTCGTCGGCTCGTCGGGCAATTCGACGATCGTCAGTTCGGCCGCGACCGTTTGCGTCTCCGACGGCAGCGTGCCCAGATTGATCGCCGGGCCGTACGTCGGCAAGAGCACGCCATCGGGTGCGGGTTCGACGTTGCCGGCGTTGTCGGCGGCGCGGACGACGAACTCGAGGCTGCTGCCCGGCGCGGCCTGATGGACCAGGGCCGTGTCGGTCGTGTGCGGCTCGATCACCGAAAAGGCCCCGCCGTCGATTGCGGCATAGACCGTGTAGTCCATTACGCCGGAACCGACCGCGTCGTCTTCTGCGCTCCACTCGATGCTGTATGCGTCGTTGCCGAGCGACTGCACCGTGAACGTCGTTGTCGGCGGCGTGCCGTCGACCGTGTTCAGCACGGCGTTGGTGTCCAGCGGGGCGTCGGAGCCGTAGAACGCCCGGGCGGAGGCTTCGAGTTCGGTGCCGGTCTCGGTGCCGGGCTTGGCTTCGATGGTGTAGCTGACCGTGCCGTGTTCGGTCAGGTCGACGTTCGGGAAGAGCAGCCCGAAATCGGCGTCGGCCATTTCCAGCCCGGTCAACGGATCGATGGCCGTCAGCCGCCAGGTGGCCGTTTCGGTGAGTACGTCGACACCGGCCACTACTCGCAGGACGATCCCCCGCTCTTCGATCAGATCAAAGTCGCCGACGAACGCGCCTCGCTCCTCGGGAATATGGACCAGCACGTCGCCGAGGCGGACGTCGCCGAGGCGGAACGAGCGGACGTCGAGGTCCTCGTCGAGTTGCTGGAGGATGCGGATCTGCGAGATGGGCCCTTCGGCGTCGGCCGGATTCTCGAAGCGGATCGTGTAAGGCAACGGCGTATCGACCGGCACAAAACCGGCCGTGTCGAATCCGTTCGGGCCGATCATCTCGACCGCCTCGCTGCGGTTGCCGGCCAGCCCGAAGAAGTCGTCCAGGTCGACCGCGGCGGCCGTCTGCTTGGGGATCCATTCCTCTTCACCCACGTGAATCGTGTAAGCGGCGTAGTGCGTCGGATGCGTGAGCCCCAGATCGAACTGCTCGGGATCGGGAGCCGCGTGGGCGCCGTACTCGTCCGGATCGTGGCCGTACCACGAGCGGACCTGTTCGAAGAATGCTGCCAGGTCGCCCCCGCCGATGATCTCCTCGCGGGGATTGGCGGCCGTCGTGCCGTTCTGCCCGCCGTCGATCAACAGCCCGGCGGTGATCACCGACATCAGGCCGGCAAACACCGGCAGCCGGCGGATTGTCGGAGGCTCGTCTTCGGGCCGCAACAACCCGGCGTCGGTCAGCGAGGCAAGGTAGAGATCGGCCCAGGTGGTTTCGTCGGCCGCCGCCACGACCAGCGCCGCCGGGGCCTCGTCGTCGGCGATGATCCGCTGACGCATGTCTTCGGCCTGCGCACGCTGGTAGTCGACGTACTCCTCGGCCGTCATCGGCGTGGCGGAAGCCTGGATGTGGAAATCGAAGGCCAGATTGCCGATCTCGAATTCATCGAAATCTTCGAGATATTCCGGGTTCTCCTCCAACAACCGACGCAACTCGGCGTAGACGTCGATCGTGAACGAAAGGCCCGCAAAACCTCCGTTGATCAGGTCGTAGGTGAAGCCGGGGGCCATCAACTCGCCGTCGATGTTGACGATCGAATCGAGCCCGGCCCAGGGCACGTCGTCGATCTCCGGCTCGCCGCGCAGATTGGTGCGGAAGGTCAGCAGCGGGCCGGGGATGATTTCCTCGTGCGGGTTCGGCAGATTGGGCAGGCCGAACTCGAAGTGGACGTACGGCATATCGACGTTGGTCAGGCTGTGCAGCCCGAAGCCGTAGAAGCCGACCTCGCCGAGCGCCAACTGCGACGGCCCGCCGAGCCCCACCGTGACGTCGTACGGCTGGGCCTCTTCGATCTGATAGCGATAGGGCACGATGGCCGTTTCACCGTCGGGGTTGATCAGCTTTAGGTCGTAGAGCCCCAGCGGCGCGCCGCGCAGGTCGAACACGGCCCGAATTCGCGTGGCGTCGATGATCTCGTAGTTGACCGGCGCGAATTCGCCGATCTCCGGCCGTACGAGCTTGAGGATGGCCGCCGGGTCGAACCGCGCGCCGCGGACGTCGAGCGTCACGTAGCGCCCGTCGCCGCCCGACTCGCGGCTGAGGCCCGTCACCGCAAACGGCAGCAGCCGGGCGGAAAGTTGGATCGGGTTGTCGGACGGGCTGGAGGTGCCGCGCAGTAGGATGTAATAGTAGCCCTCGGAAGTCTCCGGCACGATCGCCGTCTGGTCGGCGAACAGGTGGCCCTCGTAGGCGGCGTCGTAATGGATCGAGCCGGGCAGATCTTCGTAGCGAACATACAGTTCGTTGGCCGCCGCCTGCGATTGGCTGGTAAGGCTGATTTCGAGCGTTTCATGGGCGGGGGCCCAAATGCGATAGAGCAATTCTTCGTCGGTCGAGAGGTTGTCGTCGGCCGGGATCTCGAATTCGAGCGTCTTGACGCTGACCTCCATCGACTCTGCCGACGTGGCCGCGTTGTTGAGGTTCTCCGGGCCTTCGTAGACGTCGTCGAAGATGTCCGTCCGCACGATGATTCGGTAGCTGTCCGGCAGCGACGTGGGCAGCGCGGCGATCAGTTCCGCCTCATAGTCCTCGCCGGGCCGTACCGTCTTCAAACCTAGCTTCAAGTCGCCCTGTTGCACGCGGCCGATCAACCGGTCGCCGAGGTCCCAGACGGCGTCGGCCGAGAGGTAGACCGCGTCGTCCCACAGCCCGGTGATCGTCTCGGTGCTGGTGTTGGCCACGGTGAAGCCGACGGTGGCCGTATCGCCGGAGTAGGCGTCCTCCGGCACGTCGATCGTGGTGACCTGCAAGTCGGCCGGCGGCGGCAGTTCGATCAGCATTTGCACCGGGCTGGCGGTGGCGTTGTTGGCCTCGGCCCCGCCCTCGAAGACCGCGCCCCGCGGCCGGCTGCGGCTGGAAGCGTCGGTGAGCACGAAGACGTAATACGCCCCGGTCAGCCCTCGCGGCAGGCTCCAGGAGCGGGTTTCGCTGTAACTCTCGCCGACGGCCAGCGCCCCGATGTGCCCCACGCCGCCCACGTAGTGATCGCTGCGGACGTCGAGGTACTGGTCGCGCGAGAGATAGACGTAGTCGGTCCAACGGTTCTGCCGGTCGGGTACGTCGCCGGCACCGCCGTTGGTGACTTCGTACGAGAAGGAGAACCCGCGGCCGACGACCGCGTGCGTATCGGCCGTCACGTCGGTCACCTGCAGGTCGGGCGACTCGACCAGCGTCACGTCCAGCGGCGAGGCCGTGATGTCGTTATTCTCGTCGCGGAATTCGTGTACGTAGCCCATCAGGTTCCCGGCCAGGCGAATCCGCGGGCCGCCGTCGGTGCGGGGATACGGAGGCGAGTCGTACCGTCCGGCGGGCGTGACGTCGTAAGGTGAATCGACGTAGATCAGGATGTAGAAGTCGCCCTGGATATCGTCCGGCAGGCGGACCTCCGTGTCGATCGAATACTGCCCGTCGGGGGCCACGGCGCCGTCGTGGCGGTAGACGCCCAGCAGTTTGTCGTGCACGTCCAACGAAGCGTCTTGCGAGATGAACACTCGGTCGTACCAGGTATCGACGCGCGTCTCGCGTGTGCCTTGGTTGGTCACCGTCCATTGGATCGGCAACACCGCCCCGGAGAAGGCCGCGTCGGCGATCTGCAACTCGGTGACGGCCAGGTCCGGCTCGCGATAGGTGACCTCGAACATTTCGCTTCGATGGTTGTTGAGTTTCTCGCCGTCTTCCCAGACCCGCTCGCGCAGCCGCTTGGGCCAATCGGGGAACTCGCCCCGGCCGACGGTGTCGATCGTGGCCCAACGGAATTCGATCTCCGGATCGCGGTCGGTGAAGACGTGGACGTACTTGCGGCCCTCGTAGCCGGCCGGCAAGTTCAGCGTGGCCGTGGCCTGGTAGCTCTCGCCGGGCCCCAGCGGCTGTTGGTTGTCGTGGACCACGATGCCCAGGCGGGCGGATCGGAGGTAGATGAACTCCGGGTCGGGCGAGACATAGATATGGTCGCGCCAACGCTCGGTGCCTTCCCACGTGGTGCCGCCGGTGTTGGTCACGGTCCAGGTGATCTCGGTCGGTTCACCGGAAAAGGCCTCGGCCGGCAGTTCGATATTGCTGACCATCAGGTCCGGCGGAGCCGGAATCACCGCTGCGGCTTCGGCCGCCTGGTTGTTCTCCACGAACGGCCCCTCGAAGACCTTGGCGGATTGCGTATCGGGGCCGACGAGGATTTCGGTGATCTGGCGGCGCGAGAGGCTCTTCAGATCGCCGTACGAGACCGAGAGCAACGGCCCGCCGAGCGCCGCCTCCGCCCGATCGATGATCGCCTGGACTTCGGCCAGCAGAAACTCCTCTTCGGTCAACAGCAGCTTCGGATCGACGTTCGTCTCGACGATGATGTAGGAGCCTTCGGCCGTGGGCGGCATGGTGAAGGTAAACTCTTCGGTGTAGCTGGAACCCGGCTCGAGCGTGCCGTAGTGGGGTACGCCGAAGACCAACTGTTGCCGGCCGGCGCCGTCGTGCAGCAGCGGGTCGGTCGAGACGTAGATTGCGTCGCCCCATTGATCGCGGTCGGTAACGTTGGTGCCGTTGTTGGCCACGGTCCAGGAGACGGTCACCTGCTCACCGGCGGCGATCGGCCCTTCGTCGGGCGCGACGACGTCAACGTCCATCACCTCCAAGTCGGCCGGCGGCGTGTAGAGCACCGACAGCGGCGTGGCCTTGAAGTTGCTGCCTTCGAGGTCGTCCGGGGCGTCGGGATTGACGTTCACGTCGAACGACTCCTCGAAGACCCCGTTGTTGGCGTCAGCCCATACGGTCAGGTAGTACTCGCCGGAAATGTGGGCCGGCAGGTGCACGGTGACGTCGTTGGTGTAGAACTCGCCCACTTCCAGCGGCCCGCTGTGGCCGAAGGTCCCCAAGCGAATGTCACCCCGCATCGGCTGCGGACGGTCTTTGCCGAGGGTCAGCCAGACGGTATCCGACCAGTGGCCGGGGTAGGTGATGCCGGCGCCGAGGTTGCTCACCTTGTAGTGCACCACGATATTGCTGTCGTCGAAGGCGTCGATCGGGCCGCTGACCTCCGAGACGACCAGGTCCGGCGGCGGCACCGTGACCGCATCGACGGCGATCGGCCGCGATAGTTCGTTGTTCTGTTCATTCTCGAACGGATACTCGTCGACTTGCCCTCGGGCGTCCGCTCGGACCATAATCGCAAAGTTGCCGGCCGCGCCGTCGGGGATGCGGAACGTGGCGGTGGTGACGTACGACTCGCCGGTGGCCAAGGCGCTGCCGTTCTCCAGCAGGCCTAGCGAGTAGGCGCTGTTGCCGACCATCAGATAGACGCCGTCGTTCCAGCGGGAGCCGCCGGTGGGCGTGGGGGCGCCGAAGTTGGTCACCGTGAACTCCACGTCGATCACGCCGCCGCGCAGGGCCGTGGGCGGAATCAACAGCGACGTGACCTGCAAGTCGGGCCGCGGCGTGGCCGAGATCGTGATCCCTTCGGTGGCGCCGAGCAGGTTGTTGAACTGCGACGTCTCGACGATCGCGTCGTGTACGTCCGTCTCGGCGTAAAAGCGGAAGACATCGTCGACGTGCAACGGCATGCCGAAGTGCTCGGTCCGCGAGTAGCTCTTGCCGGCTTCGAGCACTTGGGTGTAGGCAAACCGCCCCAACTCGATCGCACTTGCCATCTGCCCGCCGGGCGCCAGGTAGAGCACGTCGGTCCAAGGGTCGGTTATGTCCTCCGGCCCGTTGTTGCGAACGGCCCACGTTACGTCGAGCCCGTCGCCGTCGGCCGCGGTGGTGGGGCCGGAAACGGCGATCACCTCCAGGTCGACCGGCGGCGGAGGCAGGTAGGTCACTTCGATCGCGTCGGACCGCAGCGTATTGTCGGCGTCGCTGCCGTAGATGAACTCGTAGACCGCTCGATTGCTGGTGGTGACGAAGACGAAATACGTCCCGTCGGCGTCTTCCGGCAGCGTGACGTCGACGCTGCGGGTGTAGACGTCGTCGGTGCCCAGGGAGCCGACGTGGCTGAATCGGCCCAAAACGGTCGCTTCCGTTGCACCGGTCGGTTGGGGACTGATCCACACGACGTCGTCCCACTGAACCCGGTCGGTGATGCCGATGCCGCGGTTGGAGACCGAATAAGTGACCGAAAGCGGCTGCCCGCTGGTCCCGGTCGGATCGGGCACAACCGTATCGACCTGCAGGTCGGCGTAGGGGATGGGAGTCACATCGACGACGTGGTCCGGTGAGGCCACATTGGGCCCGGGGCCGTTGTGTTCGTAAACGGCGTCGGCGGCGTCGGTGTGAACGAACAGCGTGAACCGGCCCTCAAACGCCGGCGGCAGCGGGATGATCTCCTGACGCGTGTATTCGGTGCCCACGGGCATCAGGCCGGCATGCCCGAACTCTCCCACCACCGTGTCGCCCGGGTCGAGCACGTCGTCGCGCGAGAGCACGACGCGATCCACCCAGGTGTCGACCGTGCCCGCGCCCGTGCCCTGGTTGCTTACGTGCCAGGAAACGGTCAGGTCGACCGGATCGCCGATCAGCAACTCCTGCGCCGTAACGTTGTCCACCACCAGGTCGGCGTACGGGGCCAGCGAGATGGTCAGCGGCTGCGATGCGGCCACGTTGTCGTCTTCATCGCCGACTTCCTCGACCGCGTCGGCCGTATCGGTCTTGATGAGTACGTAGAACGTGCCGCTAAGCCCGTCGGGCAGCACGACGTCGAGTTCGCCCGGTGCAACGGCGTCGATCGCCAGCGGACCGTCGTGCGCCAGTTCGCCCAGCAGCACGTCATCGACGGAGAAGGTCGGGTTGGCCGACAGATAGATGGCGTCGGTCCACCCACCGAACACGTCACTGCTGCCCTGGTTCTCCACGTGCCACCCAAGCGTAATCTGCGAACCCGACTCGGCGGCCGTCTCGGTGGCCACGTTCTGCGGCACCAGATTCGGATGCACCAGCCGCGTCGGCGTTGCTGCGGCCGTGGTGTTGTTCTGTTCGGCGTTGCGCTCGAATACCTGGCCGTAGGTGTCGGTTCGGGCGACCAGGTAGTAGTCGCCGTCGTCCCACACCGGCAGCGTGACCGTTTCGCTGCGCGGGTAGAAGCCGCCGGAGGCCAGATCGTCGGTTCGGGTGCCCGAGAAAAGCAACTGGGCGCCGCTGAGGTCGCCGTCGGCGTGCGGCGTGAGATAGATCCGATCGTTCCACGGCCCGGCGGCCACCGCGCCGCCGTCGTTGATCACGGTCCAATCAAGCTGCACCTGCGAGCCGGCGGCGGCCTCGGGCAACTCGGCCATTGCCTGGATCCGCAGATCGGCCACGGGAGCCAAGGTCACGTCGACGCTGCCGAGACTGATGCTGATATTGTTGTCTTCGCCGGCCGGCTCGATAAGCTGATTGTGCAGGTCGGTCCGCACGAACACCCAGTACTCACCCGTCACAAGCGTCTCCGGCAGCGTCACCTGTTGCACCTGGCCGTAGCTGTCGTCGGACTGCAACACGCCCTGATGAACGAAGGTACCCAGCAGCGTGTCGCTGCCGTAGGTTTCGTCGGCCGAGAGATAGAGCCGGTCCGACCAGGTGCCCGTTTCCGTCGCGGCCGTGCCGTCGTTGGTCACCCGCCAGGCGACCGAAATCGCCTCGCCCGTGGCAGCCGACTCGGGTACGGTCACGGCGTCGACGATCAGATCGGCCGGCGGCCGGGCGAAGTCGACCTGCACGGTGGTGCTTGCCAGGTTGTCGGTCTCGTCACTCTCTTCCACCTGCCCGCGGCGGTCGAGTTGCACAAAGACGTGGTAGCTGCCCTCATAGCCGTAAGGGACCTGGGCCGCCGCGGTCAGTTCCAACGTATTGTCCGGGGCAATGGGAGCATCGACCGCGACGTCGCCCAGCCGCAGATCGTCCGAGTTGCCGTAGTACTGGTCGGCCGAGAGCACCACCCGGGCGGTCCACGGCGGCAATGCATCCGCCCCGCCGTCGTTGAGCACCGCAAAACCGACGGAAAGCTCGTCGCCGGCAAACACGTTCGGCGGCACGTCGAGCGCGTCGACCGACAGATTGGCCAACTCGAGGGTCAACTCGAACCTCGCCACGTCGCCAGGCTGGCCCAGTACGCCGTCGCCGTCCTGATCCATCGGGTTGCCGACCAGGTCGGTGATCTGCGGACCGACGTTTAGCCTGTAGGTGCCCGGCGTGTCTTGCGCGGCGAAACGGATGCGGAAGTGCGTCTCGTCGATCTGCTGCACGGAACTGATCGCGATTGGCCCGCCCGGCCCCGTTAGTGATACGTCCGACTTGGCGAACGACAAAGCCGCGATCGGTTCGCTGAACTCGACGACCACCTCAGAGAAGATCTCCACCAGACGCCCGGACGGTTGGTGATCGACAATCGCTGGCCCCTCGGCGTCGACCTGGAAGCTGCCCGAGTAGGCGTCCTCGCCCGGCTCGCCGTCGTCGCCGTCGCCGTCCTGGTTCATCGGCACGCCGGCCAAGTCGTCGATATGTGGCCCGAGCGTGAACTGATAGGTGCCGCTGGCCGTCTGTGGCTGGAAACGCACGCGATAGGTGTTGCCCTCGACGTGCGTCACCTCGGTGGCCCCAATCACGCCGCCGTCAGGCCCTCGCAAGGCGACGTCGACCGGCGTGAACGTGTTCAGCGAAATCGTCTCACTGAAGGTCACGTCGACGGAGTCGACCGGCGCGGCGACCGTCGTTCGCGGGGCGTGGCCGGAGACGTACGGCCCCACGCTGTCGAGCGTGAACGAGAAGGCGTAGCGGTCTTCCGGCTCGCCGCGCAACAGGTCGTCGTCCTGGTCCATCAACAGGCCGCCGGGATCGGTGACGTCCGGCCCGACCACCACGCGATACTCGCCTTCGGCAGAGATTGTGTCGAACGCCGCCCTATACGCCGTATCGGAAAGCTGCGCGACCGAGTCGATCGTCAGGTAGCCCTGCGGCCCGAGGATGCTCACGTCGGCCGGCGTGAACGAGCCGGGAAGAATCGGCACGGAAAACGTCACGTCGACGTGATCCACCGGCACGACGATCGTCTCCCCGGGCCAGGCGTCGACCACACGGACCGATTCCAGCGCCAACTCGAACTGCCCGGTGAACGCATCGTCGGGGTCTTCGCCGCCGGTGCCGCTGGCGTTCTGATCCAACGGGTTGCCGGCCAAGTCGGTAACGGTTGGGGCAACGGAAAGCGTATAGATGCCGTTGACCGACTGGAACTCGAATCCGACGCGAACCTGCGTATCGGCAAGCTGCGTCAGCGACAACGGCGGCACGTCGCCGCCCGGCCCGGTGATCGTCACGTCGGCGACGGTGAGGCTGGCCGGTTCGATCGGTTCGGAGAAGGTCAGATCGACGTGGCCGACGGCCGTCGTTTGCGTGTCCGACGGGGCGTGTGTCGTGATTTGCGGACCGGACGTGTCCAACGCAAACGTCCCCTGATAGACGTCTGCCGCCTCGCCGCCGGTGCCGTTGCGGTCCTGGTCCATGGCGTATCCCAGCGGCGACGCCACATTCGGGCCGACGGCAAGCTGGTACTCGCCCTCCGCTCCCAGTGGCGTCTCAAACGCCAGGCGATAGACGGACGCCCCTTGGTGCGTGATCTCCGAAATCACGACTGCTTGCGGACCGGTGATCGAAACGTCGGCAGCGGTGAGCGTCTCCAAATCGATCGG
>CAYYNP010000281.1:0-13209 GCA_964472545.1 uncultured Planctomycetaceae bacterium
GTGCCCCGTGCATGATTTGCGTAGCCCGGGCGATCCCGAACTCGCACAAGGTCGTGGCCACCGGCACCGATCACCACGGCTACACGGCCGGCTCGATCCTGGTGGTCGATCCCCGCAAGGGCGAAGACGGCGCCGCGCCGCTGTTGTGTGTTACGCCCGAGTTGCCCTCGCCCGAGGGAGGGCTGCCGCGCAATACGGCGATGGCGCCGCAGCCGTTGCCCGGCGATGCGCCCGGCGGCCGGCGGCGGGCTGCGTCGCCGTATCCGCTTTGCGAAGACCTCTTCCTGGTCGCGTATTCCCACGAAAACCAGTTTGCCATCTACCTGATCGACACGCTCGGCGGCCGCGAGTTGATCTACGGCGAGTCGTCGACGTCGTGCTTCAACCCCATCCCGCTTCGCCCCACGCCCACGCCGCCGGTGTTGTCTTCGCAAGTGGCGGGCAAAGAGGACGAGACGACCGGCCGCTTCTACGTGCAGGACGTCTATCGCAGCAGCGAACCGCTCGAGCGCGGTACGATCGCCAGACTGCGCGTGAATGAGATCATCAGCCAACCGACCCGTTCGCACCCGGTCCGCAGCCGGGCGTCGAATGAGATCGTCAAACGTGTGTTGGGCACCGTTCCGGTCGCCGGCGACGGGTCGGCCGCCTTCGAGGCCCCGGCCGATACGCCGCTGCAGTTCCAACTGCTCGACGAAAACGGCATGGCCGTGATGACCATGCGAAGCCTCGTCTACTTGCAGCCCGGCGAACAGGCGACCTGCGTGGGCTGTCACGAGCCGCGCAACCAACCGCCGCTTGCCTCGGCGGCGCTCGGCCAGGTGCGGTTCCACAAGATCGAGCCGCCGGCCGGGCCCGACTACGAAGGCGGCTTCAGTTTCATGCGCTCTGTGCAGCCGGTGCTCGATCGCTACTGCATCGACTGCCACGGGCTGGAGAAGACCGAGCGCAACGTGAACCTTTTGGGCGAGCGCAGCGGGAATTTCACCAGGTCGTACGACGCCTTGACCTCCGGCAACCTGGTGCGGATCGCCCATCGCAACGGCGAGACGTCTTACAGCCAACCCAAGGACTACTTCGCCCACGCGGGCCGGCTGGCCGGGATGCTGTTGGACGGCCACCCGGGCAAAGACGGCAAGCCGCGCGTGCAACTCGACCCGGCCAGCTTCGAGCGGATCATCAATTGGCTCGATCTAAACGTGCAGTTCTACGGCGACTATTCGTTCAACCGTATCGAAGATCAGCGGCCGCTACCGGCCGGCGAGGAGGCGCTGAGAAAAGCGATTGCCGAGCGTTTCGGTCCGGAGTTGGCCGCGGAGCCCTACTCCGCGTTGGTCAACGTGGCCCTGCCCGCCGAGAGCCGCATTCTCAAGGCCGCGCTGTCCGAGAAGGCCGGCGGTTGGGGCCAGGTTGCCGACGGCGGCTGGGCGAAGACCGACGAGCCGGCCTATCGGGAGATGCTCGAATTGGTCCGCGCGTCGAGCACTCCCCGCGAGCACCTCGACAAGGCCGGCACCTGCGGCCGCGACCAGGGCTGCCGCTGCGGCTGCTGTTTCGTGCGGCTGGACGTCGAATCACGAGAGTAGCCCAACGGGTGGCTGGGGTCGAGGTGTGAGGAACGAGCACCGAACCCCCAGGTCTGGTTCTCTCGCGATAAGACTCTCCTGGGGGCTCAGCACTCGTTCCTCGTGCTTCGACCCCAGCCACCCAGCGCAACGCCATCCAGCGCAACGCCACCCAGCGCAACACGTCACTGCATCAACAGCCACATCAACGCCAGGCTGGTCACGTTCAGCGCCATGTGCAACATCACCGCCGGCACCAGGCGATGGGTGCGGTAGTAGAGGATGCCCAACGCCACGGAGAAGAAGAACAACACGAAGGGATCCGGAGCCACGTACTTCGGCAGCCAATAACTCAACGCCGCCATACCCGCGTAGAGCGGCGCAGCCAACGCGGCAAACGAGCAGAGCCCCAGCCGCACGTCGGCAAAGAACTTCTGCGGTACCCAGCCGAGATCTTCGGCCGTCGCCCCCACGCGCAAACGGAATATGACGACGGCGGCCGCCACCGTCGCCAGCTTGGCCAGTCCGTCGACCAACAGCATCGCGATCACGAAGTCGACCGGCATCATCGGTGCATCGACGCGGAAGTGCATCCGGCCGAAAAGGAACGAGGTGAGCACGATCGGTCCGATCGCCCCGGGCACGAGCCGCGATAGCGTGGGCATCGCCCGGCGCCCCCGCCGTTGTGCCCGCTGAAGCCAGCCTTGCAGCAAGACGCGAAAGAAGAACTCCTCGGCGATCGGGGCCACCACGCAGGCGGAAAAGGCACACAACAACAGCACCCACGGGCTGCCCTCGGCGAGCAGCTTCTGGATCAAATGGGCTGAGGTGGCTTCTTCGACGTTGTACCTCACCGGCGGCCGCATCTGCTCGGGCTCCAGCATCAGCATCGCCGCGCCGCCCGCCACGGCCGAGAACATCGCGAAGACGGCCAACACCAAGAATAAGTCGATCAGCGTCCACGGCACCGGACGCCGTGGCTGGCGGGGCAACACCGTCCGGCCCTTGGCCAGCCGGTCCAGTATGAACGTCCAGGCCGCGAGACACGCAAGCAAGGCGAATCCGACGACGCAGACCACCACCGTGTCGACCGTCGGCTCGGGAGGGCCGTGGGCCAGTAGAGCGAACTCGACCGCGCCGACCGTCGCTTGTTCTGGGGGCATCAAGTCGTGCGGAATGCGAGGAGGAGAGGTCGGATCACATGCCCGGCTACCGCCGCAAGAGCTTCACCGCGGCCATTACGTAGACCACGCCGGAGTAGACCGTCAGCGCCACGGCCGACCAGACCGAAACGGCCAACAGCCAGAGGCACCAGTCGGCACAGGGTTGCGTGGCGGCGCCGTCCACAACGGCGCGACTGTGCAAGTAGTAGAGCCCCACGCCGGCCGTGACGCATTGCAGCACCATCTTCAGCTTGCCGGCCATCTTGGCCGAGAAATCCGAACCGCGCTCTTCGATCAAGCTCCGCAAGGCGGTCACCAGCAACTCCCGGCCCACGATCACCACCACCATCCAGGCCTTCACGCCGTACGGCTCGTTGTACATCGCCGGCACGGCAGCCAGATAGATGAACGTGCCGCAGATGATCACCTTGTCGGCAAACGGATCGAGGATCCGCCCCAGCCTGGTCACCTGGCCGTATCTTCGGGCGTAGAAGCCGTCGAGCCAGTCGGTCCCGGCGCCGATGATAAACAACACCATCCCCACCAGGTAGTACTCGTTGGCGATGAAGCAGAACAAGATCACCGACAGAATCAGCCGGGCGATCGTCAGTTGGTTGGGCAGATTGAAAACGACGGCGGTGGCGCGGCTGGAGGTCTCGGCGGGGGCAGTTTCGGCGGTGGCTGTCTTCGAGGGTGTCGACATCTCGCTTCCCGGTGATGCGTGGCGGCTATCCGACGGCTACCCCTATTAGATCATAATCGCGGGCGTCGACAATCTCACAAGCCACGATTTGGCCCACGGCGACGTTGCGGCCCGCGATATCCCCGGCGGTCACGTAAACCACGCCGTCGACCTCCGGGGCGTCGGCGTAGGTCCTGCCTACGTAGGCGTCGGGCGCGTCCGGGATATCACGGTCGAGAATCACGTCGACCGTCCGACCGATCTGAGCTGCATTGTAGGCGAATGCCGTCTGCTGTTGCACTGCCAATAGGCGGTCGCGTCGGGCGGAGCCTACGTCTTTCGGCACCAGTCCTTCAAGCTCTGCGGCGGGGGTGCCGGACTCGGCCGAGTAGCAAAATGCGCCCAGCCGCTCGAAACGCTGCTCTCGGACGAAATCCAGCAATTCCTCGAAATGTTCCTCCGTTTCGCCCGGGAAGCCCGTCAACAACGTCGTCCGCAGCACCAGCCCGGGGATCCGATCGCGCAGGCGCCCGAGCAACGCTTCGGTCTGTCGGCGGTTGACCTGCCGCCGCATCCGGCGGAGCACGTCGTCGGCCGCGTGTTGCAGCGGCATGTCGAGATACGGCAGTACCTTCTCGGCCGTCGCCACCGCGTCGATCACCGCGTCGGTCACGTACATCGGATAGAGGTACATCAGGCGGATCCAGGCCAGGCTGCCAATGTCGTTCAGCCGCCAGAGCAACTCGGCCAGTTGGGGCTCGCCGCCCAGATCCAGGCCGTAGTAGCTGGTGTCTTGGGCCACCAACACCAACTCCCGTACGCCGTCGGCCGCCAACTCCTCGGCCTCGGCCACGATCTGCTCGATCGGCTTGCTGGCGTACGGCCCCCGCAGGCTAGGGATCGTGCAGAAGCTGCACTGCCGGTTGCAGCCTTCGGCGATCTTCAAAAACGCCAAATGCCGCGGCGTAACCCGCAAACGGCCGGTGTCTTCCGGCGGTCGGGCGGGGGCGGGAGGGAAGATGCTGCGCGTGGATAGTAGCCGTCTCGCTCCGCGAGACGAACTAGATGGTAGTCGTCTCGCTCCGCGAGACGAAGTGACATCTCGCCCAGCGAGATGACTACTATCCCGACGGCCACTCAGCAATCGATCGGCCGCCGCGGTGATCTCATCTCGGGCGAAGACGCCGACCAACTGATCGATGTCCGGATACTCCTCCAGAAGCGTCTCCCGATCCCGCTCGGCCAGGCATCCGGCCACGATCAGCCCGCCGAGCTTGCCCTGCTGCTTCAGGTCGAGCATCTCGCGGATCACGCCGTACGACTCGTCGCGGGCGTCGCCGATGAATCCGCACGTGTTGACGACCGCGAAATCGGCCCCGTCCGGCTCCCCCACCATCCGATACCCCCGCAATTGCAGCCGCCCGGCCATCCGCTCACTATCGACCAGGTTTTTCGGACAGCCGAGGCTGATCAGTGCGTAGGTCGGCGGGTCTAGGTCGGGAGTTTCTGAGGCCAAGGCGATCACACGGGGTTCTGGTAGGGTGCGTGCAACGCACCACAACGCCCCTCACGTCAGACTCCAGATCCTACTCGATTTTCGCCAAAATCGTAAGTGGCCCGATCCACCGGCTTGCGAACGCGGCGAGGTGTGGTATACTATACACATGTACATTCTTCTTTGGGGTTGCCGTGATATACCGGAGCTTCAGCCGTCGCCGTCAAGCCACTTCCGTTTAGCAGCCGCCGGCACGGCGGCTTGACCACGGATCACCACACTCCGTTGCTACACAAGCCGCCGTGCCGGCGGCTGCTAAACGAACGACGCGAACCGCGCCAGCACTGCATCAAAAACACCCTATCCTGTCGAGCCCTGACCATGCTTGCAGAACTTACCCACGAAGACCTCTCTGCCGCGTTGGACGACGTGGCGATGGACCTCTTGACCGAGGCCGGCGTGGAGCATCCGCCGGTCGACGCATTGGCCGTGGCCGGCGCGTTGGGGATCACCGTGGCGATGGACGACCGCCAGTCGGGCCGTGCCCGCTACGTGCGGCTTTGCAGCCACCGTCCGGAAAACCCCCGGCCGACGATCCTCTTGCAGCCCGACCCCCGCCGCGAACGCCGTCACTGGGCGGTTGCCCATGAGTTGGGCGAACACGCCGCTTGCCGCGTCTTCGCCGGGCTGGGCGTCGACCCGCGCGAAACGTCGCCGGGCGCCCGGGAGACGGTCGCCAACCATCTGGCCGGCCGATTGTTGTTGCCCACGGCCTGGTTCGCTGCCGACGCCCGCGACTCCGACTGGGACCTGCTCGAACTCAAAGGACGCTACGCCACGGCCAGTCACGAACTGATCGCCCGGCGGATGCTCGAGTGCCGTCCGCCGGTGATCATCACGATTTTCGACCACCGCAGCCAGACCTTCCGCCGCAGCAATCTGCCCGGCCGCGTCCCGCCGCCGACTTCGGCCGAGATGTCATGCTGGCAAACGGTACACGGCGGAAACCGTCCCCACCAAACCGAAGACGGCCCCCGCACGGTTCAAGGCTGGCCGGTACACGAAGACGGCTGGAAACGCGAGATCCTTCGGGCGGAAGTGGACCAGTGGTAGCACCGTAGGGTGCGTCGCGACGCACCGCTGTGCAGACGCGCGGCGACGGGGCGCGTGTATCGCTGCGGGTTCTCAACGTGGATGAACGCCGCCGCGCTGACGATCAACGCCTTCGACCCGGTGGACGAAGCGTAGAACCCAAGGGGCGGGCCCCAAGGGTGGGGACTTCTAGTTCGTTTGGCTAATCGTAACCCGCATAATCGTCAAGTTTTGCTGCCACTGGCCCTCAATCGAGGACGATACCCTTAGTGAGGTGCGCGTTCGCCCGTCGCCCGCTTCGGGCGGTTCTTGGGCTCGCACTCCTCAACCTGTTTACTTCAGGGCGCGGCTACTCTCATTTCGAGCCGTGAGCGGCAATGGCGTTGGCGATCGAACGAGTCCGCGTTGCGCGGCCCGGCCCGTTGGTGGTTGCGCTTGGGGTCTGCGCAGCGTTCTGGCTGGTGGCCGACGACGCCCTGGCGGCTGAGTCCGGCACTGCCCTGGCGTTCGATTCGTCGACGGACGGTGGGTTGCGTGCAGAGGCTCCTGCTGCGGAGAGCTTTCCGACGTCGACCGGGCTGGCGACGTACACGGCGGCTGCCGCCGGATGTGGGAACGGCGGGCAATCCTTCTCGTCGCTGTGGAAACGCGAGGCCCTGTTCGAGGACGGCCAACTGGACCGTCTTGGCGATGCGGTGACCAAGTGGAAAGAAGACCGCCGTCTGCCGATCACGCTGGGCGCGTGGCACTGGTGGCACGTCAACAACGGCGGACCGTATCCCGACGGCTACGGGATTCCCCGGCTCGGCGACACGTATTATTACTACCTGACGGCCGATTTCGAGCGCGACGTGTCGTGGGGCGACGTGTCGCAAGTGGGGGCCTATGCCCATTTGCGGTTCCGCGACGGCGGCGACCCGCTGCGGGCGTTCTACTCCCACACGGCCGCCTGGTTCGACACGGCATTCGTTTGGGCCTCGACCGACTGGGGCCTGCTGAAGGCCGGGGCGATCTGGAAGCGGTTCGGGCTCGACTGGGACGGGAGTTGGTGGGGGCCGGTCCAATACGCCGATGGCTACAAGCTCGATACCGATTGGGGCATCGCCTGGGAAGACATCCCCGCGATGCAGGACGGCTTCAAGATCGACCGGTTCGTGCAGTTCTTCTTCCACGAAAACGCCGTCAGCGGCGCGTGGACCGGAGCCGATCCGGAGGGCGTGAACGGCTCCTCCGAACGAAACACCCTGGTGCTGCGGATGGTGCCCACGTGGCAGCTTGCCGAGGACAAGACGTTGGCGATTGGGGCCTCGGCCTTGGTGGGGCGAATCGAGAACGAACCGCTGGTTTCCCTGGCCCGTCAACAGGGCGTTTACGCAACCTCCGGTGGCGAGGCCGAGATGGCTTGGGCCGTCGACGCGACGTACACGCGAGGCCATTTCAAAGCGTTCGGCGAGGTAATGCAGTCGTACGGCGTGCGTAGCCCCGTGCGTTACGTCTCCGGTGGGCCGAGCGACCGGTTGACGGCAGCCCTGGTCGGCTTCGAGCAAGGCTGCGGTCCCTTGACCGTCCGGTTCAGTTACTCGGTCGGCTTCGACGACAACCCGGCCGCTACGAACCACCTGTTCGTTCCCGGCGTCACGCTGGCGGTTAGCCGCAACCTCGACCTACACGTGGAGTACGTGCGTCAGCACGTGCGGGGACACGCCGCGGCGGAGTCAATCGAGTTCGAGGACGGCGTGCAGATCCTGCTGAACTGGCATCTTTGAAACGGCCGTTTCGGGTCCATCGGTACCTTCCACCACAGCCGCAATTCCCCGCCGTTGACCGTCGTCGTCTTCCGCGACGCGCTCCAGTCGCCAGCGGCCGACGCACACGCTGCTCAACTCCATCCGGGCGTCGAACTGCACGCCCGCACTCAGATCGATCCCCAAGGGGCGCGATCGCAGTGTCGTCTCGATCATGCCACGGCCCCGGAACCGCGAGGCGACGCGCACCGCGGCCAACTCGGGCCAGAAGGCGATCGCCAGCCGGGCCGCCAGACGTCTGACGCCCGTACACACCACCCCGGCCGGAAGCCAATCCTCCCAAGCAAGTCCCTCGCGGCATGCCAGCGGCAATCGCGGCAACGCGAGCATCAGCAACCGCAGTGCCGAGTCGTTGCCTTCGAGCCGGTAGCGGGTGAGCGTGCCCAGGTGCTTGCCGAAGTAGAGCCTGCCGCCGTGGTTCGACTCGAAGTAGAACGTGCCGTCGGGGGCCATCTTCACGGTCAATTCCGCCCGCTCTACAGATTCCCCGTCACGGCTGACGTCGAAGCGGACGACCTGGTCGAGGTGAAAGGAGGTCGCGGCGTCCAAGCGTCCGTCGGGCCAGGCCGGCTCGACGCGGCGGTTCTCGGCCGGCAGTCCGTCGGAGTGGTAGTGCTTGCCGACGACGTATGCGGCGAAGCGGAACGGCAGCGTGGGCGTCGCCACTCGATCGTCGGCCTGCACCTGGACGTGGATATGCGGCTGCGGCGAGTAGCCGGAATTGCCGCACAGCCCGAGCACCGTGCCCCGGCGGACCTCGTCGCCCTCGGCCACGCGGATCGAATCGGCGGCGAAGTGGCTCAGTTCGACGAAGAATCCACGCGGGTCTTCGATCACCACCAGGTTGCCCCAGTTGTTGCCCTGCGGCGGACTGCCGATGGGGCCGTCGGGAAGATGGCGGATCACGCGGACGATTCGGCCTTCGGTCGGCGAGAGCACGGGCTTGCCGTAGCCATAGTAGTCTTCCGGCCGCGTGCCGTCGCCTTGGTAGGTGTGGCCGTCGTCGTCGGTGATCACGAAGTCGTAGGCAAACCGCCACGGCCCCCGATGGGTCCAGCGTCCGTCGAATCCCTGCCATACGGTCCACGTGCCGGAGAAGGGCAGGTAGATCATCCGCGTCGAGTTCGAGTAGCGCAGGCGGGCAACGACGTCGTTTTCGAGCGTCTCTTCGGGCGTGCGGCCGGGCAGCAGGGCCATCTTGGGATAGCCGGCCAGGCCGAGCGCGCCGACGGTGCCCAGGATCACTACGTTCAGCGGCAAAGCCAGCGGCGGCAGGCCGATAGGCTCGCCGAGGCCGAGCACGGCGTCGAGCACCAACGCCGCGGCCACCGCACCCACGACGGCCACCAGATAGCTCCTGATCGACGGCACCAAGAACACGCCGCCCAGCGCCATGGCGACCAGCAGGAAGTTGAAACTGCTCGGGTCGGCAAACGCGGCCGCGGTCGAATTGAGCAAGAGGGCCCGGACGCCCACGCCTGCCGAGTATCCCAACACGGCCAGCAGGAACAAGATCCGCGAGTAATACAACACCAGCCCGGCCAGTACGGCTCCGGCGATCGCGTCAGGCGTGAAGAAGACGGCCCCAAAGGCGACGAAGAAGCCCTCGGCCCAGCCGGGAAGGCACGGCCCCGTCGCCGGGAGCCACAACGGCGCGGCGGCCGCCCGTGCCGCCAAGCCGGCGTAGCGCAATGAAGCAACGTAAACCAGAGAGCTGGTCAGCACGAACGGCAGGCTGAGCACGGGCAGGTTCAGATACGTTCGCAGCACGTACGAGACGACAACACACACCGACAACGTGACCGTCCCGGCAATCGCCGCCAGCAGCACGACTTCGGGCGTGAACTGGAACCAGTAGCCGACCGAGAGCCCGACCAGCAGCGGATTGTAGAAGTAGAACCCGTACTCGCGAAAGCTCTCGTCCAGCCGTATCAGCCAGGCGAAGGCGTAAGCGGCCGTTACGGCGACCAGCCCCATCGCCGCCACGCCCGGACGCAGTAACGTAACGGCCAGCACCAGCACGCCGCATGCCCCGCGCGGCAAGAACAGCACCTCAGGGCAACTGCGGATGACTGCCGTCGAGATCGCTTTCATCGGTGGTCTCGTACTTACAACTGGTTCCCAAACTCCAGTTTGGGAACCTGACGCTTCAACATCCCACGGGAACGTTCAGGAGGTTCCCAAACTGGAGTTTGGGAACCAGTGGGTTATTACAGGGGTGGCTGGGGCAAAGCGCAGCGGTGCCCCAGGATGCCGGCGCTCTCGCAGTCCCCGGGGGACTTCCGGGGCACCGCTGCGCTTTGCCCCGGCCACCCAACGTGCATAATCACATTTCACTATGCATCATTGCACCAACCGCTCCGGCAGCCGTTCGCGGCGTTCCAGATCGCTAAGATCCTCCCGCTGACGGATCACGTCGACCTGGCCGTCCTCGCCGACCAGCACCACGTTGGGGCGGTAGTGGATAAACTGCATCCACTGCGTGTTGTTGTAGGCCCCGACGGGCGAGACGACCAATCGCTGGCCACGCTCCAGCGGCGGCAGGGAAACGCCCTCGTCGACCACGTCGATGTTCATGCAGAGCGATCCGTAGAGCACGCTCGTCTCGCGCATGCCGGGTATCTCGCGGTCGGTCTCGATGTTGAACTTGTACCAGAACGCCGTAAACAACTGGTGTACGCCGGCGTCGACCACGTAGGCCCGGGTGCCGTCGGGCAGATACTTCGACGCCACCACGCTGGTGATCAGGAAGCCGGCCTCGTCGACCAGCGCCCGGCCCGACTCGAGGATCAGCGTGGGGAAATCGCCCGGCCGCAGCGACGCGTGCAGGGCGTCGCAAGCCGTCTCGGCGTACTCGTCGATCGACGGCAGCCCGACGTCCGGCGCGAGGTAGGTGCCTTTGAGCTTGCTTCGCGAGGGCAGCCCGCCGCCGATGTCGAGATACTCGACGCGGAAGCCGAAGCGCTCTTCGATCTTGTAGGCAAAGTCGACCATCTTCTCGGCCCCTCGGGCGTAGGCGGCCGGATCGAGGATGTAGGTGCCGATGTGGCAGTGCAAACCGGCCACGCGAAGCCGGCCTCGCTCGTGCATACGGCGAACCTTGTCTAGCGCCTCGCCCGACTCGACGTTCAGCCCGAACCGCGACCACTGCGGGTAGATGCCGGCGTCGAGGTTCAGCCGGATGCCGATCGGCAGCGTGCGGCCGAGTTCTTCGGCGATTCGTTCGAGGTCCTCGATCTCGTCGAGGTGGTCGACGTTGACGATCGCTCCTTCGTCGACGGCCCGCCGCAGCGCCGCCGGCGATTTGTACGGGCCGTTGAAGATGATCTTCTCGCCCGGCACGCCCATCGCCCGGGCCTTGTCGTACTCCATCTCGGAGACGACCTCCGCCATCGCCCCTTCGCTCTGGAAAACGGCGCAGATCGCCTTGAGGTAATTCGTCTTGTACGACCAGCCGAAGGCCACGTTGGGGTATCGCGTGGCGAAGGCCGTATGCACCTGCCGGTACTTCCGCCGTAGCGACCGCTCGGAGTAGACAAACAGCGGCGAGCCAAACCGCTCGGCCAACTCGCCGATCTCGACGCCGTCGATCGCTTCGCGGACCTGTTGGGCCGGCGGCACACTCTGCCCGAACTTGTTCAGTTTTGTGCCCTCGAGCTTCTTGATCATCGGCTTTTCGTATCCCGTGCTCATGGTGTCTCTCCTACGGTGACCAGCGTCCTGAAGGGCTTCATGTCGGCCACGAACTCGTAGCTGTAGCGGACCAGCATCTTCCCGGCCGAATAGTCCGGCGGCGGATCGGCGGGCATCCCCCGGCAACAACGCACCAGCCGCGAGGGCAGATTCACTCCTACGCCGGTGGCGAAATAGGTCCAGGCGGGAAAGCGGGGATTGATTTCGATCAGGTGGATGTAGTCGTCGCGGACGATGCACTCCAACTCGAACGGTCCTCGCCAGCGATACTCGCGCACAAACAGCTCGGCAGCCGCCAGCAACTCGGGGTTCTGCACGGTGACGCCCGACCAGACCTTACCCAGCGTGGTCACGGCCACTTTCTTCATGCCCAGCAGGCCCATCGCCTCGCCGTGTCCGTCGCCGAGGCCCACCACGTTGAGTTCGTCGCCGACGATCATCTCCTGCACGACCACCGGGTATCCCCACTTGGCGGCCACCTGGCGGAAGTGGACCATCGCCTCCTGGACCGTGTACGCCCGATGGGCTTCGTAGTAGATGCCCTTGACCATCACCGGCAGCCCGATCCGCTGGACGGCCTGATAGAGCATCTCTTCAGAGGTCACCACGGCCGTGCGCGGAAGCTCCGTGCCGATTGTCTCGGCAATTTCGGCCAGCCGGTCTTTGCCGCGGAGCCGGAACTGCCGCATGCTGGGCAAGAAGGTCGCGATGCCGTGGCGTTGGAGTTCGTCTGCGCAGCGGATATAGACCGGCAACTCGGCGTCGAGGTTGGGGATCACCAGGTCGAGCCCGAAGGTCCGTTTGATGTGCAGCAGTCGCGCCAAGTAGGCCGCCCCGTTGCCTGAGGGGTACGGCAGCGTGTAGGCCTTGTCGACGACCCAGTCCATGTAGTTGCCCGGCTCCATGGCGTCGTAGGCCAGTCCCACGATTACCACGTCCGATTCGGGATCTTCTTTGAGGCTTCGGGCGACGCCGATCCCCGGGCCGGGATTGTCGGCCGCGTTGAGCCCTGAAACGCCTACGTAGAGCTTGTTCATGGTGACTCCTTCAAATCAGTTTCAAGGACTTCAGTACGCCAAGGAAATCGCCGACGTCGCGGGCGGCCGTTTCCACACGAAGGCCATGTCGGTCGGCAAGAGTCTGGGCGATTTCCGGTTCGGCCCGGCCGCCGTGGATCGCCCGGACGACTTCCAACCCGCTGCGATTCAACAGATACGCGTCGCCGGTGGCCGGATCGAACGCGAACCCTTCGTCGTTCAGCGCCAGACGCGAGAGTTTCGAGGTGGTCTGCAACATGACGGTTCCTCTCGAGTTGCTTGCGGTGGAGGGATCGATCTCTGCCAGCGGCTCACGACGGGGCGAACGCCGCCCGCCGCCGGCAGTGCCCGACCTTTCGGGCGCAGCCCTAGCGCGGCGCACGATCGTGAATCGTGTCTTTGGCCAACGTGACCGAAGCCCCACGATAAGACGGAGTTCGACCTCCGCAGGGGCCCTGTCGATGAGACTCTTCTCCGCTCTGTTTGCCCTTGGGTTTGCCGTGCTTGTTCGCCCTAGAGAGTTAAACGCCGGGCGGCAGCCGATTTCTACAGGGGCAGCCGGCATTTCTTCTCTCTCGCTTGGCTTTACCAGGCACCTCACTCCCCACCCACCACTCACCACCCACCACTCCCCAACTCCCCACACCCAACTCCGAACTCCCCACTCCGAACTCCCC
>CAYYNP010000282.1:0-13002 GCA_964472545.1 uncultured Planctomycetaceae bacterium
TCGGAGCCAGTCCCCTTTTTCCACTCCCGCGAATCGACTTTGCAGTTCTCCTGCCTGACGGACTCGGCGAGTGGCCTCGCTCGAGCACAGCCACTATACTGCAACGAGCCAAACGCACGGGAGACTCTACAATGACTCGAACAACTCGACGACGGGTACGCGTCCCACTGGCGGGGCTTCTGTTGAGCGTCGCCATGCCCGCTTGCCTCCATACGGCAACCGCGGCGGAACCGTCGGTCTTCGACACGCGTCGAAAGGCTCTTGAAGATGCGCAATATGCCGACCTGCCCGAGCCGGTGGCCGAGTATCGCAAAGTGGTCCACAGCACCAACGTCGAAACCTACTCCCGGGCGGCCTTGGCACTGCGCCGCTGGATGATCGCCAACGATCCGCATCGGCCGATCTACCACTTCACCGGGCCGGAGAGCTGGATCAACGACCCCAACGGCCCGATCTATCACGACGGGCAATACCACCTGTTCTACCAGTTCGATCCGATCGTCTCCGACGGCAACGGCGGCTGGCGCCGCAGCAAGCGGTGTTGGGGACACGCCGTCAGCAAGGACCTCGTGCATTGGGTCGACTGGCCGGTGGCACTTTGGCCGGACAGCCCGCAGGACCGCGAGGGCGTCTACTCGGGCAACACGTTCATCGACCGCGACGGTTTCCCTTGCGCGCTATACACGGGCAACGTGGCCGGGCACCGCGAGACCTACGGCATCCTTGCCCGCAGCACCGACGGTTGGATCACCTGGCAGAAGAAGACGGTGATGGACAATCGCCAGCGCCCCAACGCCGACTCGCCCGTTCACTGGGACGGCCAGGTGTGGCGCGAAGGTGCCCGATGGTGCCAGTTGATCGGCGGCACCACCGGCGGCAACGGTCGGCAAGGGGCGGCGTGGCTGTGGACCTCCACGGACCTGGAAGACTGGACCTTGCAGAAGAACATCGCCCCGTCGATCAAGCGAGGCGGCTACTGGGAGTTGCCCTATCTGATTCCGCTGGAAGACAAACACGTGCTACTGGTCGGCAACGGGAATCCCTACTGGGTCGGCAAGTACGACGCCCGGCAGATGCTCTTCACACCCGATGCGGCCGAGCCGAAGTCGTTCGACAACGGGACGTACTACTCGTTCAATCCCAACATGGTCGACGATAAACGGCCTGGCACCGGATCGGACGGAGATCGACGCCAGTTGATGCACGGCTGGGTAACCGGGCCGGCTTCGCCCACCAAGAGCGTGCCCTACTGGCAAGGCGCCCATTCGATTCCGCGCGTGTTGACGCTTCGCGGCCAGTACGTGATGCAACGGCCGATTCCCGAAATCCGCTCGCTCCGCGCCACGCACCGGCAGGTTGGCGACGTCTCCGTCGAGCCGGACAAGTCGGGCTACTTACCCAATGTGAAGGGCGACACGCTGGAAATCATTGCCCGCTTTGCCCCAGTTGCCGACAGCGCGACGCGATTCGGCCTGAAGCTGCGTGTGCCCGACGGCGACGGCCCGTGCATCCGCGTCTGGTACGATCCGAAGACCGAGCAGTTCGGCATCGACGGCCCCGTGGCGAAGCAGGCTTCAGCGTTCGGTGGCATCATCCCGGGCCGCGCCGAAGACGGACCGATCGCGCTGCAGATCTTTCTCGACCGCTCGATCGTTGAGGTCTATTGCGGCGGCGGGGCGCTGACCAACCGCACGTTCACCGATCCAAAGGCGCTGGCCGTCGACCTGTTTGCCGAGGGCGGCTCCGTCCGGCTGCAATCGCTCGACGCGTGGCAGATGCGGTCGATGTGGGATCAATGACGCCTCAAACTCCTGGCAGAGGGGACTGCTTACCCCTTGTCTTTCGGGTGGTCGGCGCGTCCGCGGGTGCGAAAGATTCTCTGTTCCGCGGGATACCCTCTCTGGACATGCGCGGACGGACCGTTACAGTAACGAGAATAGCGGGGGCGGACCGGCGGCGTGGGCTGCCGAATTGACGGTAGCGAAATGCGCCGGTTCTGGGGCGAGGGTTCCGATTCGCGCGGGTGCGACTTGAAGACAGATCGCGTGCTTTTTCCAGAGTGGCTCAATCGGGCCAGGCCGCTTGCGGGGGTCTTTCTCGCCGGCGTGCCCGGCTATTTCTTGGTGATGCTCTATTTCGGCGGCTCGCCGGCGACCACCGACGTCGGATATTCCCCCGAACAGCCGCTACCGTTTTCTCATCGGGTACACGTTGGGCAGGTGGGGCTCGATTGCCGTTACTGTCACACGACCGTGGAAACGGCGGCGTTTGCGGCGGTGCCGTCGACGTCGATCTGCATGAACTGCCATCGGGCGATCACCCGCGACGGCACGAACCTTAAGCAGGAGAGCCCCCACCTGACGTCGCTGCGCGAGCATTACGAATCCGGCGAGCCGGTGCCCTGGGTCCGCGTACACGACCTGCCCGATTACGTCTATTTCGACCACAGTGCTCACGTTACCCGGGGGGTGAGTTGTGTCTCGTGCCACGGGCGGATCGACACGATGGAACAGGTCTATCAGGTCGAGACGCTCAGCATGGCTTGGTGTTTGGATTGCCATCGCGACCCGGCGGAGCATTTACGGCCGGCCGATCGCGTGACCGAGCTGGATTGGGATCTGGCCGCGGACGACACGATTCAAGAAGAGACCGCCCGGGCGTTGGGCGAGCGGCTGATGGAAGAGAATGGGATTTCGCCGTCGACGGACTGTTCGACATGTCATCGATAGAACCACAACACGACGCGACGACGCGCAACGCGACGCCGAATGAGGCGGGCTGGTGGCGCAGCCCGGATCAATTGGCCGACGCGCCGCGTTATCGTGCGTTCTTGGAGGCCGAATTCCCCGAGGGTAGCGACCCGAAGGGCGTCAGCCGGCGGCGATGGTTGCAGTTGATGGGGGCTTCCTTGGCGTTGGCCGGCGTGGCCGGGTGTCGCTGGGAAAAGCAGGAGATTCACGCCTTCAACGAGCGGCCCGACGGACGCACGCCGGGCAAGCCGCGGCGTTTTGCCACCGCCATGCCGACCGGCGGCGGTGCCCTGGGGCTGGAAGTCACCACGGTCGACGGCCGGCCGATCAAGATCGAGGGCAACGAGCGGCACCCGCAAAGCGGCGGCGCGACCGACGTGCTGGCCCAGGCCGCGATCTTGGAGCTTTACGATCCGGATCGCAGCCGCACTCCCGTGCTTGTGACCGACGATGCGGAAGAAACGAAGCAGTGGCAGGATTTCGAGGAGTCGCTCGGTTCGCTGCTTGTGCCGCTGAAGGAAAACGGCGGCGAGCGTTTCTGGGTGCTCTCGGAAGCCGCCAACTCGCCGACGATCGACGCGCTGCGAGAGAAGCTGCAAACGACGCTGCCGAAGATGCAGTGGTTCGAGTACGAGCCGCTGGGCGACGACAACGATCGGGCCGGCGCCGCGTTGGCGTTTGATCGGCAGTTGCGGACGCACTTGTCGTTGGACGCCGCGCGGGTGATCGTCTGCCTCGACGCCGATCCGCTGGGCGGACATCCGGCGGCAGTCCAGTACACCGGCGACTTCGCCAAGGGTCGCGGGACGGCGGCCGAAGCGACGAACGTGCTCTATGCGGTCGAGGCCGGATTCTCGCTCACCGGGTCGGTGGCCGATCGGCGGCTGCCGCTACGGGCTTCGGAGATTGCGGGATTCGTCGGCGCGCTGGAGAAGGCGCTGTCCGGCGGTAGCGCGTCGGAGATCGGCGGCCAGTTGCCCGAGCGTGTGCGCGATTTCTTCGCCGCGGTAGTCACGGACCTGTCGAAGGTGGAGAATCAAGGCCAGAGCGTCGTCTGTGTTGGCAGCAACCAGCCGCCTGAGGCGCACGCCGCCGTGCATCGAATCAACGCCAAGTTGGGCAACGTTGGCAAAACGATAAGCTACACAGAAGTCCCGCAGCCCGAGCGGCCGCCGTACGCCCAGGCGATCCGCACGCTGGCCGACGCGATGCGGGCGGGCACGGTCGAAACGCTGTTGATCCTCGGCGGCAACCCGGCCTACGACGCGCCGGCCGACGTGGCGTTTGCCGAAGCGCTGGATACGGTCGAGACGTCGATCCACCTGGGCCTCTACCGCAACGAAACGGCCCGGCGCTGCACGTGGCACTTGCCGCAGGCCCATTTCCTGGAAACCTGGGGCGACGTCCGCTCGTTCGACGGCACCTACAGCGTGATCCAGCCGATGATCGCCCCGCTGTTCGGCGGGCGTTCGGCGATCGAGGTCCTGGCCGGCGTGCTCTCGGGTGTGTCGGAAACCGAACCGGCCAGACCACAAGACCTGGTGCGGCAGGAATTCCAAACGATCGCCGGCGACGTTGGGGCCGCTTGGCGGCGGACGCTTCGCGACGGGCTGTTGGAAGGCAGCGAGTGGCCGGAGCAAACGGCCGAGAATCCCGGCGGCCCGGAGCTTTCTGGCGACGTGTCCGACGGCGAAGCGGAAAACGGGAAGATCGAGGTCGTCTTTGCCCGCGATGCATCGGTCGTCGACGGCCGCTTCGCCAACAACAGTTGGCTCCAGGAATGGCCCGACCCGCTGAGCAAGCTGGCCTGGGGCAACGCCGCGTTGATCGGCCCGGCAACTAAGGACAAACTGGGGATCGAACACGAGACGATCGTCGAAGTGAAGACGGCCGATCGCTCGATTCGCGCCCCGGTGTGCGTGATGCCCGGCGTCGCACCTGGCACAATCGTCCTGCCGTTGGGCTACGGCCGCACGGCCGCCGGAAGCGTCGGCGGCAGTGAGGCCGACGGCGTGGAGTCGGTCGGTGTGGACGTCTATCCGCTGCGAACTACCGACGCCATGTGGCTGGCGGGCGAAGTCACGGCTGAACCCACCGGCGAGTCCTACCCGCTGGCCAGCACGCAGGATCACTTCGCCATCGACGCCGTCGGGCACGACGGCCGCAAGAAACGCCTGGGCAGCCTGCTGGGCGAAGAAAGCGACGGCCACCACGACGAACATGCCAGCCATGACCATGCCCACGACCCCCATCAGCCCCGGCCGCTTTGGCAGGAACACGAATACACCGGCCATCGCTGGGGCATGGTGATCGACCTGTCGAAGTGTACCGGCTGCGGGGCCTGTACGGTCGCCTGCCAGGCCGAGAACAACATCCCCGTGGTGGGCCGCGACCAGGTGATCCTCGGCCGCGAGATGCATTGGGTCCGCCTCGATCGCTACTTCCGCGGCTCGGAAGACGATCCCGAGGTGGCCCATCAGCCGGTGCCGTGTCAGCAGTGCGAGATGGCCCCTTGCGAACAGGTCTGCCCGGTGGCAGCGACGGTGCATAGCAGCGAGGGGCTCAACGACATGGTCTACAACCGCTGCGTGGGCACCCGCTACTGTGCGAACAACTGCCCTTACAAGGTGCGGCGGTTCAACTACTTCAACCTCCACAAAGACCTCGACGACCCGGCCAACGAAGTCGCCAAGCTGAAGTACAACCCTGAGGTGACCGTCCGCAGCCGCGGCGTGATGGAGAAGTGTACCTACTGCGTGCAGCGGATCCAGGCGGCCAAGATCGCGGCGAAGAACGCCGGGCGGGAAATCGCCGACGGCGAGATCCGCACCGCCTGTCAGCAGGTCTGCCCGGCCGGGGCGATCACCTTCGGCGATTTGGCCGACAAGAATAGCGCCGTGGCGATCTGCCACGCCAAACAACATCCCTACGAGATGTTGGCCGAGTTGAACGTCCGCCCGCGCACAACTTATTTGGCCCGAGAACGAAACTCCAACGACAACGTCGGATAAGCGATCCAAGAAGTCCATGGCATCCATCCCGGCAGACAACACGATCGACGACCCCACCCGTAGGGCACCGCTGGTGCTGGGCGATGCCACGCCGGCGTCGGTCACCGAGACGGTCTGCGGCATCGCCGAACGGCCCCGTCCGCCGGCGGCCTGGTATCCGGCGTTCTTCATTTCGGTGGCCGTCTCCGGGCTGCTATTTGTCGCCGCGGGCTACATGATCTTCACCGGCGTGGGCACCTTGGGCAACAACAGCCCCATGTTCTGGGGTTGGCCGATCGTGAACTTCGTCTTCTGGATCGGCATCGGCCACGCCGGCACGTTGATCTCGGCCATCCTGTTCCTCTTCCGCCAACGCTGGCGGACGAGCATCAACCGCTTTGCCGAGGCGATGACCGTCTTTGCGGTGACCTGCGCGGGCGTCTTTCCGGCGGTCCACGTGGGCCGCGTGTGGCTGGTCTACTGGCTGGCTCCGTATCCGAACCAAATGGACCTGTGGCCCAACTTCCGCAGCCCGTTGCTGTGGGACGTGGTAGCGATCAGCACCTACGGCACGGTCTCCGTGCTGTTCTGGTACCTGGGGATGATTCCCGATCTGGCCACGTTGCGCGATCGGGCCACGTCGGTTTGGCGGCGGTTTTTCTACGGGCTGTTCGCATTGGGCTGGCGGGGCTCGGCGGCCCAATGGCACCGCTTCGAGTGGGCCTACCTGCTGCTGGCAGCATTGGCCACGCCGCTGGTCTTGAGCGTCCATTCGGTGGTCAGTTTCGACTTCGCCGTGGCTCAACTGCCCGGCTGGCATACGACGATCTTCCCGCCGTATTTCGTGGCCGGGGCCATCTTTAGCGGCTGCGCGATGGTGGTCACGCTGGCCGTGCCCGCCCGGGCGTTCTTCGGGCTGAAGTCGCTGATCACGATGCGGCACCTGGACAACATGAACAAGCTGATCCTGGGCACCAGCCTGCTGGTCGGCTATGCCTACGGCGTCGAGGTCTTCATGGCCTGGTACGGCGGCAACATGTACGAGGCCTTCGCCTTCGCCAACCGGGCCCTGGGGCCGATGGCCTGGGCCTACTGGCTGATGGTCTCCTGCAACGTGGTCATACCGCAATTGTTCTGGTTCAAGAAGTGCCGCACCACGCCGTGGATCATGATCATCGTGGCCGTGATGGTCAACGTGGGCATGTGGATGGAACGCTTCGTGATCATCGTAGCGTCGCTGGGGCGCGATTTCCTGCCGTCGAGCTGGGGAGCCTTCAAGCCGACGATGGTCGACGTGGCGATGCTGGTGGGCAGTTTTGGACTCTTCTTCACGCTCTTCCTGCTCTTCTGCCGCTACCTGCCGATGGTGGCCATGGCGGAGGTCAAGGGCGTGTTGCCGGCGGAGGAGGCCTCAGCGGCGGAAAGCGATCAGGACAAATAGTAATCAGGATAGGTATTAACGTAGACTGATGGACCCGAGCACCGAACAACCCGATTCGCCCCAAGTGGCCGGCGTCCTGGCCGAATTCGACGGTCCGGAGTCGCTCAAGGCGGCCGCGGCCGGAGCCCGGCGAGAGGGCTACGCGCGGTTCGAGGCCTACAGCCCGTTCCCGGTACACGGCATCGATCGGGCCATGGGACGCCGGCGGACCGGACTGCCGTGGCTGGTGTTGGCCGGCGGTATCTGCGGTGGGCTGGCGGCGCTGGGCTTGCAGTGGTGGACCAACGCGGTCGACTATCCGTACATCATCAGCGGCAAACCGCTCTTCGGCGTGCCGGCGGCCGTGCCGGTGGCCTTCGAGTTGATCATCCTGCTCAGCGCGTTGGCGGCCTTCGGCGGCTGCCTCGTGCTCAGCGGGCTGCCCGAGTGGTTCCATCCGCTGGCCGGCTCGCAAAAGTTCCGCCGGGCGACGACCGACGGGTTTTTCCTGGCCATCGAGGCCGCGGATGAGAAGTTCGACAAAGAGGCCACGCTCCGGTGGGCGCGATCGCTGGGGGCCGCCGACGTCGAGGTCTACGAGCATCCCGAAACGCAACGGAAGATCCCCGGCGTGGTGATCGGCGGCGTGGCCGTGCTGTTCGCGTTGGCGTTGATCCCGCCGCTGGCGATCGCCCAGATCCGCTACAGCCGCAAGTCCTCGCCGCGGATCCACCTCGTGGCCGACATGGACGCCCAACCGAAATACCTGCCGCAACAGGCCAGCGGGCTGTTCGACGACGGCCGTACGATGCGGCCGCCGATCAAGGGCACCGTGGCCGTCGACGACTTGATCGATGCGGGCCATCTCCTTCGCGGCGAAGTCGACGGCCAGCCGGCCACCACCTTCCCCATGCCGGTAACCGACGAACTGATGCAGCGGGGCCGCGAGCGATACGACATCTTCTGCGCCACCTGCCACGGCCTGGCCGGCGACGGCGACGGGATGACCTCGCAGTTGGCCTACGGGCGCGAAAAAGAAACCAAGTGGGTCCGGCCGACGCCGCTGTTGGATCAGACGATCCGCGAGCAGTCGGTCGGCGCGCTCTACCAGACGATCACCGACGGCATGCAGCGCGGCGAGGGAGCCGAAGCGACGATCACCATGCCGTCGTACGCGTCGCAGATTCCCGTAGAAGACCGCTGGGCGATCGTGCTTTACATGCGGGCGTTGCAGCGGAGCCGCGACGTGCCCGAGCCTGCGCCGCCCGCGGAATCTCCCGACACACCCGGTAACCCTGACACACCAGACGACCCCACGCCTGATCCCGACGAACCCGAATAGTACGATGCAGGACCACGCCACCGTGAACATCGACGACGACCGGACGCGACTGGCCGGTCCCACGCCGGCGGCCGCCGCTGCCGCCGCGGTGGTCGGCGTGCTTGCGCTGGTCGGCGGATTGGTGGTCGGCTGGAACCCGGACGATCAGTTCCAGGCCTTTTCGGCGTCGTACTTGGTGAGCTACTGCTTCTTCCTGAGCATTTCGCTCGGCGCGTTGTTCTTCGTGGCCCTGCAACACCTGGTGCGCGCCGGCTGGAGCGTGGCCGTGCGGCGGCTGGCCGAGGTCCTGGCGGCCAATACGGGCCTGATGGCCGTGCTGTTCTTGCCGATCTTGGTGCCGCTGCTGGCCGGGCGCAGCGGGCTTTATTCGTGGGCCGATCCGGAAGTCGTCGCCGGCGACGCGCTGCTCGAGTGGAAGGCACCGTATCTGAACGTGCCGTTCTTCGCCGTGCGGGCGGTGGTCTACTTGATCGTGTGGGTGGGGCTGGCGAGGTTCTTCCTCGCGCGCTCCACGCGGCAGGATGAAACGGCCGATCCGGACCTCACCCGGCGGATGCAGCGGCTTTCCGCGCCGGCGCTGGTGCTTTTCGGGCTCTCGATTACCTTCGCCGCGTTCGACTGGCTGATGTCGCTCGAACCGCACTGGTTCAGCACGATCTACGGCCTCTACTTTTTCGCCGGGGCGGTGGTGGCGTTCTTCGCCACGCTGATCCTGGCGGCGTTGGCCCTGCAGCGCGGCGGCCTGATGGCCACGGCGATCACTACCGAGCATTACCACGAACTGGGCAAGCTGCTCTTCGGCTTCATCGTCTTCTGGGGCTATATGGCCTTTTCGCAATACATGCTGATCTGGTACGCCAACATCCCCGAGGAAACCACCTGGTACGCCGACCGCCAAGACGGCCCCTGGGCCACGGTCAGCCTAGTGCTGTTGTTCGGGCATCTGCTGCTGCCGTTCTTCGGGCTGCTCTCGCGCGAGATCAAGCGGCGGCGGGTACTGCTGGGCGCATGGGCCGTGTGGATGCTGGTGGTCCATTGGATCGACCTCTACTGGCTGGTGATGCCCACCTTCGCCCCGGACCACCTGCCCTTCGGGCCGGCCGACGTCTGCTGTATGATTGGCGTAGGGAGCCTGTTCCTGGCCGGACTGTTGTGGACCGCACGCGACCGGGCGCTGGTGCCGGTGAAGGATCCTCGGCTGAACGAATCGTTGGCATTCGAGAACTTCTAGATACGCAAGAATGAACGAACACCGCCTCATGCAACGAAAAGGGGACAGGCACCTTTTGTGCGAAGCACCCTGCGGGCCGTTCCGGCAAGAGGTGCCTGTCCCCTTTTCGTTGCGAGAACTTGTGGCAATACGAAAATGAACGAATACGGCGTCAATGCGGGAAAAGTGGTGCTGGCCGGCCTGCTCGGCGTGATCCTCACGGTCGCGGCGGTGATGGCCTTGCAGGTGCTCTACTATCGCCATCTCGGCCAGATCCAGGCGGCAGAGCAGCTCGATCAATCGTCGCCGAAGCTCGAGAAGGCGATCGCCGAGCAGCAGCAACGGCTCACGCAGCCCGGCCCGGTCGGCGACGACTTGGGCACCGTGGTCCTGCCGATCGACCGGGCCATGGCGGCCGTCGTTGCCGACTTGTCGCGGCCGGAGGAAGAGGAGAATCCAGATGATCCGTAGACTCCCGATCGCTGTGACGGCTGCCGCGCTGGCGGCGGTGATCGCCGGGTTCGCCGGCGCGTCGATCGCTATGGCCGAGTCGGCCGATGAACGTCCCGAGGGTGTGAAGGACGTAGGCGTCACCGAACACCTTGGCGAACAGGTGCCCGCGGACCTCGAGTTCGTCGACAGCGAAGGCAACAAGGTCACGCTCGGAAAGTACTTCGACGGCGAGCGGCCGCTGGTGTTGACGATGAACTATTCGAGTTGCCCCATGCTCTGCAGCATGCAACTCAACGGGCTGTTCGACTCGCTCGAGAAGATGCCCTGGGATATTGGCAACCAGTTCGACATGATCACCGTGAGCATCGACCCGTCCGAAATCCCCTTGCAGGCCAAGACGACCAAGCAGAACTACCTGAAGGTCTACGGGCGCGACGGCGCCGCGGCCGGTTACCATCTTCTCGTCGGCGAGCAGGCAAACATCAAGGCCCTGGCCGACGCGGTCGGCTACCACTACAAAAGGACCGAAGACGGCGAGTACGCCCACGCTGCGGTGACCATGATCCTCACGCCCGACGGTAGGCTTTCGCGGTATCTCTACG
Source organism: uncultured Planctomycetaceae bacterium (assembly GCA_964472545.1). Lineage (GTDB taxonomy): Bacteria > Planctomycetota > Planctomycetia > Pirellulales > Thermoguttaceae > CAYYNP01. The sequence goes on from CAYYNP010000282.1 coordinate 10,768, forward strand.
GCGTGCAGTACGACCCACAGACGGTGCGGCTCTCGCTCTACGAAGCGGCCGACGGCAAGGTCGGCTCGACGATGGACAAGATCCTGCTGTTTTGCTTCGCTTACGATCCCGAGCGGGGCAAGTACGGGCTGGCCGCGATCACGCTGATGAAATTCGGCGGCGGGCTGACGGTCGTGATGCTCGCCGGCACCTTCTGGATCCTCCGCCGCCGCGAGAAGAACACAAGCCGCGAGACCGGCTCTACTGAGATCGGCCCTAATCAGACCGATTCGGCCGAGGCCTCCGACCCAACCACGGAGGAAGTCCGATGATCGACGCCGCCGGCATCTCGACGCCCAGCCCGCTCCCGTTTGCCCAATCGACCGGCTCCTTCTGGCTGCCGGGCCAAGACTCGACGCACGCGGAGGTGATGGACCCGGTCTTCTACTTCATCCTCGGCGTGGCCATTTTCTTCTTCGCGCTGGTCGTGGGGTTGATGATCTTCTTTCTGATCCGCTACCGTCGCCGCAAGGGCGTGGCTCCGGGCAAAACACCTTCGCACAATACGCTGTTGGAGTTGATCTGGACCGCCATCCCGCTGGCGGTGGTCGGGGTGATCTTCTACAAGAGCTTCACGGCCTACTTGACGATGCAGACACCGCCGTCGGGCTGCTATGAGATCCGTGTGACGGCCAAGCGATGGGATTGGTTCTTCGCCTATCCCAACGGTCACGTCGACAGCCAACTGCACGTTCCGGTCGACGAACCGGTACGGTTGACGATGACCTCCACAGACGTGATCCACGGCATCTCGATTCCCGCCTTCCGCGTGAAGATGGACATCGTGCCGGACCGTTATACGAACACCTGGTTTCGGGCCGTGCGGCCGGGAACCTACGAGTTGCTCTGCACCGAATACTGCGGCGACGATCATTCCGACATGATCACCTCGGTGGTGGTCCACGAGCCGGGCGAGTTCGAGAAGTGGCTCAAAGAGGCCGACCAGTTCCTCAAGAACCTCCCGCCCGCCGAAGCCGGCGAGCAATTGTTCGCGTCTCTCGGATGCACTAACTGCCATAAGCTCGACGGCCCTCCCCTCCGCGATGTGCCACCGCTTGGCGGCATCTACGGCAAAACCCGCCAACTGACCGACGGCAGCGAGGTCGTGGCCGACGACAACTACATTCGGGAGTCGATCCTCGATCCGAAGAACAAGGTCCCCTCCGGCTACCCGTCCAACATGTCGACCTTCAAGGGCCTGGTGACCGACGAAGAGATCACCTGGCTGATCGAATACCTCAAGACGCTCGAGTAAGACGCCACGACATGGCCCACGACACGCACGACATCCCGGCCGGCCAAAGCTACCTGACCTATCCCAAGGGTTGGAAGTCCTGGCTATTCACGCTGGACCACAAACGGATCGGGCTGATGTTCCTGGTCCTGGTCTCGGTGGCGCTGGCGCTGGGGGCCACGTTCGGGTTGCTGATCCGCACGGAACTGACCTTCCCCGGCGGCCAGGTCGTCTCCAGCGGCAGAGACTACAACCGGCTGTTTACGCTGCACGGGGCGGTGATGATCTTCCTGTTCGTGTTGCCCGGGCTGGCTTCCACGTTCGGCAACTTCGTGCTGCCGCTGATGCTCGGCGCGAAGGACGTGGCCTTTCCGAAGCTGAACCTGGCCAGTTTGCACCTGTTCGTCATCGGATTGGTGTTCTTCCTCGCCGTGTTGGCCCTGGGCGGGATCGATACCGGCTGGACGTTCTATCCGCCGTATGCCAGCGAATACAGCATGACGCCGGTGGTGCTGGCCGTGACCGGCGCGTTCATCCTGGGATTCAGTTCCATCTTCACCGGGCTGAACTTCATCGTCACGATGCACACCATGCGCCCGCCGGGCATGGGCTGGTTTCGCATGCCGCTGTTCCTCTGGGGGCTTTACGGCACGGCCGTGATCCAGGTGCTGGCCACGCCCGTGTTGGCCATTACGCTATTGCTGCTGGCCGCCGAACGCATCCTCGGCATCGGCATCTTCAACCCGGAACTGGGCGGCGACCCGATCCTGTTCCAACACTTCTTCTGGTTCTATTCCCACCCGGCCGTCGACATCATGATCCTGCCGGCGCTGGGCCTCATCAGCGAGGTGATGTAGGCGCCGTCATCGGTCGAGGGCAACCAGTCGCCCTTGCGCTTGGCCCACGTGCCCTCGTCGATCAGGATGAACGAGCCGGTCTCGCGATTGCGGCGGTAGGGATCG
>CAYYNP010000283.1:0-12954 GCA_964472545.1 uncultured Planctomycetaceae bacterium
TCGGAGCCAGTCCCCGTTTTCCACTCCCGCGAATCGACTTTGCAGTTCTCCTGGATCACCGCTGGCGACACTTCAGAAACAGCACAACCTGTTCGTATCGCGTGCCCTCGGGCAGACGGGCCAGCAACGGCCGGATCTGCTCGGGCTGCCCGTCGCCGACGACCGACTCCAAGGCCGATAGCAACTCCGGCGTCAGACACCAGGCGGCCCGGACCTGCAAGCCGTTGTCGGCCGCCTGCAGGGCATGGTCGAGGACCACGTCCGGCTCGAGCCCGCGAATCGCCGCACATTCCTCGGCGGAGAATCCCGCCGACAGCAGGCGCCACGTCCAGTAGTGCGAAGGATGAACGATAGTTGTCGGAAGCGAAGCGGCGGCGGGTCCTGCCGCGGGGTGGGTCTCTTCTGAGGCGAATTCGTGATCCGACGCCGCCGCATCGGCCAGCGCGGTATTCGGATCGACGTCCGCCGCCGCGGCCGCCTCGCCCCCTTGATGCCGGGCGCCCCTCTCCACCAGCGGCCCATCCTCGTCGACGTCGTCGACGGCCGCAGCAGCAGTCGCCTGCGGAGATTTCCCATCGGCCGCGATCGCCAACACCGCCTCGCCATAGCGAGCCAGTTTCGCGGGCCCGATGCCCTTGACCGCCAACAGTTCGTCGGCCGACTTGGGCCGCCATCGGGCCAGCTCCTCCAGCGTGGCGTTGGTCAGGATATGGTACGCCGGCAGACCGGCCGTTCGGGCTTCCTGGTTTCGCCAATCTCGCAGCGCCGAGAGCAACTCCGCGTCGGCTTCCGGCGGGTCGCCCAAGTTCGCCGACGGCGAGGGGGCTGCCGCGGCGGCAGTGGATGGGGCAACGGCAGCCGGCTCGCCGCTGATCTTCTGCAACAACTCAACGGGGATCGGCAAGTCGACACGCATTTCGGCCGTCCCCCTCATCACCTCGGAACCTTCTTCGGTCATCCGCACCACCGGCCGATGCTGATCGACCTCGGTTTGCTGCAAGTAGCCGGCCGCGATCAACCCGTCGATCAGCGTCACCGCATCCGGCTGCTTGAGGTGCTTGAGCAACCCGAACGTGCTCAGCCGGTTCAATCCCAGCTTCTCCATCTTGGCGTTGCCGGAGCCGCAAAGCATCTGGGCGATCACAATCTTGCCGCAAGCGAACCGGGCCTCAGTTCGGGCGACGCCGCTGAGCACGATGCGCACCGCCTCGACGACCTTCGGATGGGTTTCGGCCGGTTCGGCGGCGGCGTTGGTGGCGGGTTGCTTGCCGCAGTTGTCGCAATGCCCACACGGCCCGGCTTTGCGCTCGCCAAAGTAACGCAGGATCTCCTGTTGCCGGCAGCCGCCGCCCAGCGCAAAGCGGATCACCCGGTTGACCTTCTCGTATTCCGCCGCTTTGCGCCGCTTCAGCGCCTCGAAGTCGATCGGCAACTCATCGAACGGCCGGTCGCGTTCGAGCATTCGCACCGCCCTGCCCCGAAACGGCGGCACGTAAACAAACGACTCCAACGCGTTCAACTGCCGCAAAGCGTTGACCACGGAACTCTGGTCGACGTCCATTCCGCCGGCCAACTCACGCGGATGGAAATGGACCATCTCGTTGCGGCGGTCGCCCACCAACCGTTCGACGGCCTGTAGCGCCTTGCGCCTCACCCGGGCTTGCTTGGGCAACAGATCGACCAGCGTGGGCAGGTCGCTGTCCAGCCGCACGGCGGCCATGTTCTGCGACGCGATCAGCCGTTCGAGCACGCCGGCGCCTTCCAGCAGTTGCTCGCAATTGCCCACTCCCTCGTTGCCGATCGGCAGGCTCAACCGCTCCTTGATCTCCGCCTGGGTCATCTCGATCGGATCGTCTTCGAGGCTGCGGAGGTAGTCGTACACTGCCTCGACGTTTTCCCGCCCGGGATGGGCGCTCTCGATGAAAAACTCCTGGATGAAACGATCCGAGGCGTGATAGAACATCAGACATCGCGAAGGCTCGCCGTCGCGCCCGGCGCGGCCGGCCTCCTGATAGTAGGCCTCCAGGCTGCCGGGGATGTTGTAGTGCACCACGAAGCGGACGTCGGCCTTGTCGATGCCCATGCCGAAGGCGTTGGTGGCCACGACGATCTCGAAGCGGCCCTTCATGAAGGCCTCTTGGGTCTCGCGCCGCTGTTGGGGCAGTAGCCCGGCATGGTAGGCCGCCGTGCGGCGCCGCGCCTTCACGTTCAGCAGCTCGGCGACCTCCTCGGTCCGTTTCCGCGTCGAGGCATAGACGATCCCCGAGCCGGGCGTCTGCCGTAGAAACCGCAACAACAGATCCGGCTTCTGCCGCTCCGAGCCGGGGCACTGCACCTCGTAATGCAGGTTGTCGCGGGCAAAGCCGGTGATCAGCGTCCGCGGCTCCCGCAGATCGAGTTGCTCGACGATATCGCGCCGCACCGCGTCGGTGGCCGTGGCCGTCAGGGCGATCGTCGGCGGACGGCCCAGCAACCGGCGGAAGTATCCCAGCCGCGCATAGTCCGGCCGGAAATCGTGCCCCCATTCGCTGATGCAATGTGCTTCATCGACCGCCAACAACTTCAAACCGACCTCGTGTACCGCGTCGAGAAACCGCTTGCTGCGAAACCGCTCCGGCACGACGTAAACCAGCCGATACTCGCCCCGGGCCATACGCTCCAGCCGGTCGTGCTGCTCGGCGATCGGCAGCGTGCTGTTGATGAACGTCACCGGCAGACCCAACACGTGGAGCTGATCGACCTGATCTTTCATCAACGCAATTAACGGCGAGACGACCAGCGTCAGCCCGTCCAGCACGATCGCCGGCAACTGGTAACAGAGGCTCTTGCCCCCGCCGGTCGGCATCACACACAGACAATCCTCGCCGCCGAGCACCGCCGAGATCACCTCCCGTTGCCCGGTGCGAAACGAAGAGAGCCCGAATCGTGCCAGGTAAGGCTCCAGATCGGCATGTGCAGCGTTGGTCATCAAGTCGTCTCTATCACTACACCGGGGACGGGAGTCTTCTTCATCCCGCACGCCGGGCCACTATGCTGTTCCAGGTTGGATGGAAACGCGAGGGAACGTCAACTTCGATTGCGAAGAAGAGTCCCGTCCCGCTCTGAACCGGGGGGCGCTCCCGCCGGCGCAAAGGGACGGGACTCTTCCTCCGAATCGACACCACACGACAACAAGTCCACTGCGCTCCCCTCTACACGGGCCGGGTTGGTTGTGCCACGCCCGGAAGACTCCCGTCCCCATCTCCCCATCACACCGGTCCTCCGTCGATTATAGAAGCCACGCCACCCGGCGCGAATGGCCCGCCTTGCCCACCGCTTGGAGTCTGCCGGCAACTCCGCTACGATGGGCCCATGGAAGAAATCCCCGACGATCCCGGCCGCCGCGGCGCGGTGGCGATTGCCGTGCGCGACGAACGCATGCTGGTCATCCGCCGCTCGCGGTCCGTGGTGGCGCCGTTGGCGTACTGTTTCCCCGGCGGCGGCATCGAGCCCGGCGAGTCCGAAGAGGAAGCGTTGATCCGCGAGTTCCGCGAGGAGATTGCCGTCACGCTCCGCCCGCTGCGGCGACTCTGGCGCTGCACCACCGACTGGAAAGTCGAGCTCGCCTGGTGGCTCGGTGAGCTCGAGCCCGACGCCGCGCCGGTCGCCAATCCGGCCGAGGTGGCGTCGGTCCACTGGTTCACGCCCGAGGAGATGGCGGCCCTGCCCGATCTGTTGCCGAGCAATCGCGAGTTTCTCGACCTGGTGCTGCGCGGCGAGATCCACCTCGATCGGTAGAAGCCGAAATCGCGGGTGGCATCGACAAGCTATAGTTGATGTGAGTCAGTCCTCGTGGAAAAGCCGGATAATCGAATGCCAGATGATCGCGCCTTGAATTCTCCGGCCTCGACGGCACCGATGCACGCAGGCAAGCAGCGGCTCGTCGAACTCGACGCACTTCGCGGATTGGCCGCGTTGGCGGTGGTGCTGTTTCACTACACCAAAGGCAGGGAGCACCTGCTCTTCTTCTTCCCCAAGGGTTGGTTCGGCGTCCACCTGTTCTTCATGATCAGCGGCTTTGTGATCCTGATGACGTTGGATCGAAAGCGAACCGTTGCCGATTTTGCTTTCGCGAGGTTTTCCCGGCTCTATCCAACCTACTGGGCCGCCGTGTTGACGTCGTTCTGCTTCGTCACGTTGTCCGCCGTGCCGATGCGCGAGGTGAGCTTCGAGGCGGCGATGGTGAATATGACCATGCTGCAATCGTTCCTCGGCTTCCCGCACATCGACAACGTCTATTGGACGCTCCACGTCGAACTGTGTTTCTACTTGCTGATGGGTTTGATCGTCGGGGTCGGGCTTCGGCGGCACCTCGGCTCCATCCTCGCAGTGTTGGTTGCCGCGCATTTCCTCACGGCGCTCTTTGATCCGCTCGCCGAATTCTCCGGAATCGAAACGTATCCGCCTTGGGATTGGCTCTACTTGTTCCTGGCGGGAATCGCGTTCTATCAGATGCGTCTTGGCTGGCGATGGAGGCACGCCGGGCTGCTGGCCCTTTGCTTTGCCGACGCGGCCGTGCAGAACCCGTGGCACGACCTCATCATTATCGCAGCGATAGGCGCGGTAATGTTCGCCGCCACGCAATACCGAATCCCGCTGTTGAGAAATCGGGGGTTCCTCTTCCTGGGCACGATCTCTTACCCGTTGTACCTCGTCCATGAGAACATTGGCTATATCCTGATCCGAACCGGCGACCGGCTAGGAATCAACGTCTACGTGTCGATCCTGGCCGCCACGGGCGTGTCGTTGGCCTTAGCATGGATCTTGATCGTCAAGGTCGACCGGCCCGCCAGCGCCCTTCTGCGAGCGAAGCACGAGGCGTGGAAGACGAGCCGACCGTGCAGGGCGTCCTGAGGGCCGGAAAACACCATCGAGGCGGTCCGGACAAACGATCGCCTTCAGCAGTGGCTCCGCGGGGAATTCCGGCAAGGGAATTCCGATGTCCCCGGAATCCCCCAGCCGGCCACGGAGAATTGCCCGCGGATGGCACGGACGAAATCACTGAGGAGTAGCGGTCCTATTCGACACTAGCCGGCGGCGAAAGCCCCCGGAGAGCCCGAGATCTCTCGGACTTGCAACGACAGACGGCCGCAAGCCCTCCGAGGGCTTCCGCCCTCGGCTATTCTCCAGCACCTTGATTACAGCCTCAGAGCAAATCGCCGACGATTGAGTACCCGATCGTATAGATCGCCGCGTCGATGATCAGGTGGCTTAGCCAGGGGCCGTAGAGCGAGCGGCTGCGGTGGTAGAGCCAGGCCCAGGCCGCGCCGCCGACGGCCACGGCCAGCGAGAAAAGCCACGTCAACGGCGACGCGTACCCGAAAAATGTGCCCAGCACGACGACGTGGTGGCCCATGAACCCCAGGCTCGACACGACGATCGCCGCCGGCACGGAAACCAGCCGCCGAAGCTGCCCGAAGACGAACCAGCGGAAGTAATACTCCTCCATCAAGGAATGGGCCATCGAGTAGAACGCGCCCAGGGCGAAGAAACCCAACGGGCCGCGGACGCCGAACGAGGCGACTTTCTGGCGTATCGGCTCGATGGCCGGATCCAACAGACCGGACGGTTGAAGCCAGAGGTGATACAGGGCCATCATCGTCCCGAAGATCGCCAGGCCGAACGTGGCGCCCTCGATCAATCCGGCGCCCCCCGGCAATCGCAAACCAAGACGCCGCCGCTGGACGGCCAAGACCCAGAAGGCGGGAAAGGCGAACTGCAGGACCTTGCCCAGCCCGTAAGCCGCCTGCTGAACGCCCCCCGGGCCTTCGGTCAGCCAGACGAAGTAGAGCATGGTGACCAGCGTCGGAAAGCCCAACGCAAACGCCAGACCGCAGGCGTCTCGCCGGCGTCTTTCGGGGGAGGTGATCAGATCGACCGGCCGGCTGGCGTCGGGTTCAGTCATGCGGTGCTCCTTCGGCGGCCTGGTTGCGTCTGAACGTTCCCCGTTCAACCGCCGCCCATTGAGGGCAGCACGTTAATTTCCGACTGCTCGCCGACCGGCGTCCGCAGTCCGGCCGCAGCGAACTTGCCGTCGACGGTAAACACGATCGTGGGACGAATCTTCTGCCCGTCGCAGATCCTCGCCTTGATGCCCGGATACATCGCTTCCAAGGCCGACACGATCTCCGCCAGCGTCGCCCCGGCAATTTCCGCCCGCCGGTCGCCGCCGGTGACGTCGGTTAGCAACAGCGGAAGAGATACGGTAGCCATGGGCAACTCACCGGAATCGCGGCAACGGTCTTCAACTCACGAGGACGACGCCCATTGTATACAGGCGGCGCAACGAGCAAAAGCTAACGCTGCCCGGGGGAAACCGGACGAACGGCCACGCGCTCGGCCGCCTGACCGAGCAGCGGATCGATGCACTCGGCCAACTTCTCGGCGTAGATCGCGTTGCACTCGGCCGACGGATGCCCGTCCAACGGATTGACGCCCATCGGCTCGCCGGGCATCTGTTGGGCCAGCTCTTGCTCGACGTTCAGCGTCACCATACCGGCCGTCCGCGCGGCCTCCTCCGCCTGGTGATACCATCGCAAGTACATTTCAAGTTCGTCATCCGGGTTGCCGTAGTCGGTCGGCTGTGTGGGGCCGGTGCCTTGGTTCAACGCGATGAATACTGGCGGCGGCAGCTCCCGCTCGTCGCAGATCGACGTAATGTCGCCCAGGGCATCGACGAACTGCTGCCACTCCGACGAGTCCGGCTCGTAGACGCGTTGTAAGGCCGCTTGCCATCGCGGCACCATGCCCACGTTCTCCATCGTGCCCCACAGACACCCGTCCAGCAGCACGATACTGCGGCTTAGCCCCAGGTTGCGGGCACGATGCAGCGTGGCGAATAGGCCCAAGTATTTTTCGGCCTCGGGCGAATAGCGTTGCTCGCGAGGCTGGGGGTCGTTGAAACAGAAGCCGATGACGACCAGATCGGGATCGACCGCGTCGACGTGCTCGCGGAGAATGTCGCGTTCGCGAACCGTCGGCCCGCCGGAGACGCCGAAGTTGAGCACCTCGACGCGTTGGCCCGGATGCCGAGCCGCCAGCAACTCTTCAAGACGATTTGTGTAGCGATCCTCTTCGGCCAAGCCCGCTCCCCAGGTGAACGAATCGCCCAACACCATCACGCGATAGACACCCTCCGGCTTGGGGACCTCGAACTCCCGCTCGCGGAAGCCGAGACGATTCTCGATCGTCTTGTGACCCCAGGTGTATCGGGCACCGCCCCACTTGGCGTTGAACCCGGCCGCCGGGTACTTCAGGGCCAGGGTGATCTCCAGACCGGCCGCCAACACCACGCCGGCGAGAAAGAACACCACACCGGCAAATGCCATCTTCTTCCAAAGCGGCAGCCGATGCCGCTTCCGCTGCGTACGAGGTTTGCTCTTCTTCGATCGTTTCGATTTGGCGGCCATCGCGAAAGTCCTAGTCATGACATGCGGGTCCAACTGCGCCCACCCCGGCACGAGAGGGTGCGGAAGGTAGGCGAAATACGCGGGTCACGCAAGGGCAGTTTGCACGTGAAACGTGTCTCGAAGGGGTAGCAACGGACACGACCTGGATTCGGGGCTCATGGCCAGCCGATCGGGTAATCGACGCCTTGCCTTGAGATTGGGGCCTACCGCGAGTAGAATGTCGCCAGCCAATGCGCTACGAGGGGCCAAAACACCGGCAACACCCTTCACATTCGTCTCAAGCTGTTGCCGCGCCAGGGACTTACGTCAATTCGCCGAACACACCGGCGGCTGAGAGGGCCGATGAACGACTCCAACCGAACGCCCCGCCGCTCGACAAACGTCCTGCTCGGCGGAGAGGCCGGCCAAGGCCTGGCCACGATCGGCCTGATTCTCGCCAAGAGTATGGTCCGTAGCGGCTACCACGTGGTGGTGACACAGAGCTACCAGTCGAGAATTCGCGGTGGCCACAACACGTTTGCGATTCGGTTCGCCGTCGACCCGATCGAGTCGAGTACCGAATCGGTCGACCTGCTGGTCGCGCTGAGCGGCGAAACGGTGGCACTGCACGAAGGCGAACTGTCGCCCGGCGGCGTGATTGTCGCCGATGAGGCTTCCGCAAACACCGAGAGCCCCCATCTTGCCGTGCCGTTCAAGGAGCTTGCGGGAAAGAAGTTCGCCAACACGGCCGCGTTGGGGGTGACGGCGTCGCTGCTGGGCCTCGAACAGGCCGCCGTCTTCAAAGCCATCGAAGACGCACTGGGGACGAAACACCCCGAAGCGTTGGAGGAGAACCGCAAAGCGCTGGAACGCACCTTCGCCTGGGCGGTCGACCATCCGGCGATCTTCGACAAACCGGCCCCGGCAGCCGCCGGACCACAACGGATGCTGCTCAACGGCAACGAGGCGATCGCGCTGGGCGCGTTGGCCGCCGGGCTGAAGTTCTACTCGTTCTATCCGATGACCCCGGCCACGTCGGTCGGCATGACGTTGATCGAACACGCCGGGGCCTTCGGCTGCATCGTCGAGCAAGCGGAAGACGAGATCGCGGCGATCAACATGGCGGTGGCAGCTTCGTACGCCGGCGCTCGGGCGATGGTAGGAACCTCCGGCGGCGGATTCGCGTTGATGACCGAGGGGGTGAGCCTGGCGGCGATCATCGAGACCCCGCTGGTAACGGTCGTGTCCCAACGTCCGGGACCGGCCACCGGGTTGCCCACGCGTACCGAACAGGCCGATCTGGAAATGGTGCTGCACGCCGGCCACGGAGAATTCCCCCGTGCGATCTTCGCCCCGGGAACCGTCGAGGCCTGTTTCGGGCTCACCCAAAAGGCCCTGGAAGTGGCCGAGGCATCGCAGAGCCCTGCCTTCGTGCTGACCGATCAAGACTTGGCCGACTCGCATCGATCCGTCTTACCGGCCGACGCGTCGGGGGTTGCGTGCGACGGACTCATCGCCGACCCGGAGAGTGTCTCGACGCCGTATCGCCGCTACGCCTTGACCGAATCCGGCGTATCGCCGCGGCTGATCCCGGGCCAAAGCGAGCATCTGGTGGTGGTCGACAGCGACGAGCACACCGAGGACGGCCACCTGACCGAAGACCTCGACGTCCGTGTGCAGATGATGCACAAGCGGCTGAAGAAGCAGGACGTGATATGTGCCGAGGTCGTGCCGCCGGACTACGACGGCCCCGACGAGCCCGATCTGTTGCTGGTAACGTGGGGGTCAACACAAGGGGCCGTAGCGGAAGCCGCCGAAGCGCTTCGCGCCGACGGACGGCACGTGGCCACGTTGCACTTTGATCAGGTTTGGCCGTTGGTTGCCGAGCAGTTTCTCGATCAATTGGAGACGGCGGCCGAGGTGGTCGTCGTCGAGGGCAACGCCACGGGCCAGTTTGCCCGGCTGATCCGCCGCGAAACCGGCTTCCACGTCAAGCAACTGGTGCTGCGCTACGACGGCCTGCCGATCACGCCGCAATACGTGCTTCGAGAGCTTCGGCCGCAGGAGTAGGAACACGATGGTCTCGATCGAAGATTACGGAAACTACGAAACCGCCTGGTGCCCCGGCTGCGGCAACTTCGCCATCGTTCGCGCGGTGAAGCAGGCCCTGGTCGCGGCCAACCTGGCGCCGCATCAGGTGCTGTTGGTTTCGGGCATCGGCCAGGCGGCCAAGTCGCCGCACTACATCAACGCCAACGTCTTCAACGGACTGCACGGCCGGGCGCTGCCCGCGGCGACCGGGGCCAAACTGGCCAATCCGGAGCTGACCGTGGTCGTCCAAAGCGGCGACGGTTGCAGCTACGGCGAGGGCGGCAACCACTTCCTGGCCGCCATCCGACGCAACGTCGACGTCACCGTGCTGGTACACGACAATCAGGTCTACGGCCTGACCAAAGGCCAGGCCAGCCCCACGTCCGAGCGCGGCTTCGTCACCAAGGCCCAGCCGCAGGGCGTCGAGGTCGAGCCGTTCAATCCCATGGCCGTAGCGATTTCCATGCGGGCAGGGTTCGTCGCCCGGGGCTTCTCCGGAATGACGGATCACCTGGCCGACTTGATCGTCAACGCCATCGCCCATCCCGGCTTCTCGTTGATCGATATCATGCAGCCGTGCATCACCTTCAACAAGGTGAACACGTTCGGCTGGTACAAACAGCGATGCCAGCCGATCCCCGAAGATCACGACCCGACCGACGTTGCCGCGGCCATGACATTGGCCGACCAATGGCAAGAGAAGATACCCGTCGGCGTGCTCTACAAGAACGACCGGCCGTCGTTCGGGCAGCAAGTCCCCGACGGCACGGGCCGCCCGGGTAGCGAAGAAGAGAACCTGGCCGAGATTCTCCAGACACAAATGAGCCGCTACCTGTAGGACGACATGGCCGATCAACGGCTCGACGTGGAGCGTCTCGAACTGGCCACCTTCGTCGCCCGAGTGGAACACCATCGCGTGCTCGATTCGACGAACGATCGCGCCAAGCAATGTGCCGCGGTGGCCGAGACGGCGCTGCCGTTGTTGATCGTCGCCGACGAGCAAACCGCCGGCCGCGGACGCGGGGACCATCAATGGTGGAGCCCACGGGGAAGCCTGGCGATGAGCCTGCTTCTGGCACCCGATCCCGCGGAGTCGCAACGGCCCGGCCAATCCCCGCTGATCGCCTTGGCCGCGGCGTTGGCGGTGGTCGAAACGGTTCAACCGGCGGTGCCCCGCGCCGACGTCGGCATCCACTGGCCCAACGACGTGATGGCCGGTGGACGAAAACTGGCCGGCGTCTTGGTCGAGGTATTGTCCGACGCAACCCAGGTCATCGGCATCGGCATCAACACCGACAACACGCTGGCCGATGCGCCGGCCGAGTTGCAGGAAACGGCGACAACGATGAGGGACCTGACCGGGCAGCGACAGGACCGGACGACGTTTCTGGTGGAACTACTTCGGCAGTTGGAGTCCGCCCTGAGGCAAGCGGCCGCCGAGCCCGGTTCGATCGGGCGCCGCGCCAACGAACTCTGCCGGCAGCGCGGCAAGACGCTCGCGCTGCAACTCGGGTCGCGCACGATCCGTGGCCGTTGCGTGGGAATCGCCCCCGACGGTGCGCTGCTGCTAGACACCGACCGCGGCCAAGAGTCGTTCTACAGCGGCGTGCTCTGTCCTACTCTTTGATCAGGTCCTTGACCGTCATGCCCGACGGGATCATCGGCAGTACGTGTTCCTGGTACGGAACCTGGACGTCGAGCACGTACGGACCGGGGCAGTCGATCATCTCGTTGATCGCGTCGGCCAGGTCGGCCTTTCGCGAGACGTGACGGCCCTGCCAACCGAAACCGGCCGCCAGCGCGACGAAGTCGGGATAGCGGCTGTCGGGCGTGATGCCGTTGCCTTGTCCGACCGCCTCGGGATGGTCGACCGGTCCGAGATACGTGTGAGCCCGATTGGCGGCGTGGAAACGGTCTTCCCATTGCACGACCATCCCCAGGTGCATGTTGTTCAACAGAAAGACCTTCACCGGCACCTTCTCGCAGTGACAGGTGGCCATCTCCTGGATGTTCATCAACACGCTCCCGTCGCCGTCGATGTCGATCACCAGTTTGTCGGGATGGGCCAACTTGGCCCCCACCGCCGCCGGCAATCCGAAACCCATCGTCCCCAAACCCGAGCTGGCCACGTGGCGCCGCGGCTTGCGGAACTTGTAGTATTGGGCGGTCCACATCTGGTGCTGGCCTACGCCGGTCGTGATGATCGGGTCGCGGTCGATCGTCAATCGGCACAACTCCCGGATCGCGTGCTGGGCCAAAATGCCGTCAAAGTCCTCGTCGTAGTGAAACGGATCGCTCTGCTTCCAGTCGGCGATCCGCTTGTGCCACGCCGTAAGATCCTTCGGCGGCCGCACGATCTTGTTCAACTCGGCCAGGGCGTATTTCACGTCGCTGACGATCGGCAACTGGGCCACTTTGATCTTGTTGATCTCCGACGGGTCGATGTCGACGTGTACGATCTTCGCCCGCGAGGCAAACTCCGCCACCTTGCCCGTCACCCGGTCGTCGAAGCGTGTACCCAGCGCGATCAGCAGATCGGCCTCGGCCATGGCGTAGTTGGCGTAGACGCTGCCGTGCATGCCGGGCATGTCGAGCGAGAGCGGGTCGTCGCCGGGAAAGCCGCCCAGGCACATCAACGTCGTGGCCACCGGGATCTTCGTCTTGCCGACCAACTTGACCAACTCTGGAGACGCCCCCGATGAGATCACGCCGCCGCCGGCGTAGATCACCGGCCGCCGCGCCTTGGAGATCATCGCCGCCATCTTCTCGATCTGCTCGGGCGCGGCGAATCGATCCTCGACGTGATAGCCGGGCAACTCCATCGGGGCGTCGTAGTCGGGCACCGTTTGCGCCATCTGAACGTCCTTGGGCAGATCGATCAGCACCGGGCCCTTGCGGCCGGTGGTGGCGATATGAAACGCCTCGCGGACCACCCGGGCAACGTCCTTCACGTCGGTCACCAGATAGTGGTGCTTGGTCACGCTGCGGCAGACCTCGACGATCGGCGTTTCCTGAAAGGCGTCGCTGCCGATCACCGGCGCACCCACCTGGCCGGTAAACGCGATCAGCGGCACGCTGTCCATTTTGGCGTCGGCAATGCTGGTGACCAGGTTCGTGGCGCCCGGCCCACTGGTGGCCATACACACCCCCACCTTTCCGGTGGTTCGGGCGTAGCCCTGAGCCGCGAACCCCCCGCCCTGCTCGTGCCGAGGCAGGATCACGCGGAGCGTATCGCGGAACCGGGTCAGGGCCTGATGTAGAGGTATACTTGCACCCCCAGGATAGGCAAAAACCGTATCGACGCCGTGGTTGACCAGCGCCTGCACCGCAATATCAGCCCCGCTGGTCGGTTCCGCACTCACTTTTTTCTGCTTCACAGTGGTGGCCACGTGGGTCGACTCCTGAAGTTCGTCTTCACAATGGGGAGGGGAATGGT
>CAYYNP010000284.1:0-12909 GCA_964472545.1 uncultured Planctomycetaceae bacterium
GCCGCCCCCACCCCCTCTCGCCAACATCCAAGACGCAACAACGCAACCGGCTCTCAATTGGGGAAACTAGTGGAGGTAACGAGAGCCGGCGGGACTGCCGAAAGCCGACCCGACTACGCTGGCGACGCTGAGGCCTTGACCGTGAGCGAACCGCTTTCACCCATCGCGGGCGCCGCCCTCCGCACGGTGTTGCGCGCACGGCTACTGCCGACGATAGATGCTGGCCATGATCACGGGTGCGTCAGGTTCGGCGCCCAGACCCCCGGCTGAAGCATCGGCGTCACGCCGGAGGCCGGCAGCGACTGCTCGACGGCCGCGTGAAGCTGTTCGGAGAGTTGGGCGACCGTTTCGGCGTGTACGGGATCGTCGGCCAGGTTGGTCAATTCGCGAGGGTCGGCGTCGTGGTCGTAGAGTTCCCGGCCCAGTTCGCCTTGGCCCCACTCGGTATAGCGCCATCGCGGCGTGCGCAGGCTGTAGCCGAAGAAGCGACGCGCAGGCCCCCGACGCGTAACCTGGCTCAGCGTCCAGCCGCGGCCGGTGGCGTTCGGGTCGTTGAGCATCGGCAGGAGGCTTTGGCCCTGAAGATTCTCGGGCGTCTTCACGCCGCAGAGTTCGGCCAGCGTCGGATACAGATCGATCAGCCCCACCGGGTCTTTGGCCACGCCCCCTTTGGCCGGTGCGTTCGGCGTGGCGATGATCAGCGGCACGCGGGCGCTCTGCTCGAAGAGGCTCATCTTCTGCCACAGCCCATGCTCGCCGAGGTGGTAGCCGTGATCGCTGGTAAAGACGACGATCGTGTTCTCTGCAAGTTCGAGCCGCTGCAAGGCGTCGAGTACGCGGCCGACTTGCGCATCCATGAACGTCGTGCTGGCATAATAGGCCTGCACGCATTGTCGGCGCAGATCGTCGGTGAGCACGTCCTGCTCGCGCTTGTAGCTGAACAACGCGGCGCGCGGCAGATCGGCCTGATCTTCGGCGACTCCGCGGACCACCGGCATTTTGCCTTCCGGATAGCGGTCGAAATAGGGCTTCGGCGCGACGTAGGGTGTGTGCGGCCGATAGAACCCCACGGCGAGGACGAACGGCCGGTCTTTTCGCCGCGCGCATCGTTCCAACACCCATTCGGCGTCGGCGGCCAACATACCGTCGGTGTGGTAGCGGTCGCTGCGGGGCGAGGCGTACCAACTCAACGTGCCGCCGAACCGCCCGGGCACCAGGCTGAAGATGTGGGGCTCCTCTTCGAGCCGATCGCAGCCGGCCGGGTTCAACTCAAGTTCCCACGAACCGGGGTCGTCGTGTCCGTTGGTCCCCACCGACTTGGGCACGTTGTAGTGATACAGCTTCCCGATGCGGGCGGCAAAATACCCGGCTAATCGAAAGGCCTGCGGCAGGCTATGATGCCGGGGGATCGTCTGGCGGAAGATCTGCTGGTTCGAGAGGATGCCCGTGCTGTTGGGATAGAGCCCGGTGAGCATCGAGTTGCGGCTCGGCCCACAGAGCGGAAACTGGCAGTACGCCCGCTCGAACCGCACGCCGCGTGCGGCCAGCTTGTCGAGGTTGGGCGTTTGCGTTTGGGGATGTCCGTAGCAACCGAGCGAGTTGTTCAGGTCGTCTGAAATCAGGAAGAGGACGTTGGGGCGTTTCGCCTCGGCCGCGACGGCGGAAGTTCCCGCAGCGTAGCAAATCGAGAGGAGAAGTAGTGTGATCCGTAGTTTCATGTGGGTGACTCCCGTCGCCGTGCGACTGTTTGGGTCTAGCGCGTGGTCGCAGTGCCGTTGCTTGAAGGCGGCCATGTCTGACGTCATTTCGAGCCCCGGCCGTGTTTCAACGAAAAATCGAACACCCGCAACGCAGACGGCGCGTGGGGGCGTTCCGGCGACTCTTGCACCATCACCGAAAGCACTCCCTGGCTCTTCCAACGGTAGACGTCGCCGAGCATCTCGTTGACGAAGGGCCCCTCTTCGGTGTGGATGATCTTCCAGTCGCTCCATTTCGACTTCGCGGTGGCGGCGGCGATGGTCAAGTTGCCGCGCCTTTCGAAGATTCCCCGGCTCCAAGCGTCGCCGTAAACGAGGTAGGCATTGCCCTGCTCGTCCATGAAGAGCTTGGGGCGGCTGCCGGCCACCTGGGGCAATTCGCGATGGTGCCAAACGGCGTCGGCGTCTCGCCAGTAGTGATGATAGCGCCGCGCCGCGGGCGGCCCCCAACGGTGTTCGCCGGGTTTGCCGCCGGCGGCCTCGAGCGATCGATCGGTGCAATGCCATACCACGGCGTGGATGCGGCCTTGAGAGTCGACGGCCTGTCCGTGCGTGTTCATCAAGCCGTACGCTCGGCCGACGTCGACGACCTTCACGTCCGGCGAGTCGACGCCCGGCGGCTTGGGCAACGGCTGCCCTCGATTATTGCGCCAGCTCCGGCCGCGATCCTCGCTGTAGCAATAGATCAAGTCGTGGTTCGCCCCCTGGCTGCTTTCGCGCCAAACCCACGTCACGTGAAGCTTGCCGTGGGGACCGTAATCGTACCCGTTGGGGTAGGAGCAGCGAGAGTTGCTGCTGCCGGCTGCGTCGCGAAACGTGCCCGCTCTGGAGTCGATCTGCCGCGTGTGGCCCCAAGTACCCGACGCGGTGTCGTAGTCGACCAGCATGCGGTCGCCGTTGCCGGATCCGCCCCGGCGGTAGCAGAACTGCAAGCCGCCGTCGGGCGTTTGCCAGAAGCGTGGATAGGTAAGTGCGATCGGCTTTCCCTCTTCAAGCTCCGAGGTGATCGGCCCGAAGAGATCGGTCGTCCACTCAATGTCTTGCGGATCGTCGGCCACGCCCTTTCGGCTCACGCGGTAGTGGAGCGGATGGCCGTGATGGTCGAACGCCAGATGGAGCGTTCCGTCGGCTGGGCAGACCCCCAGAGAGATCGTGTTATGGGCGTCGTTGCTGGTGAAGTGATAGTCTTCAAAGCGGACGACTTGCCACTCGGGCTGCGTCAGTCGGCGCCGCGCCACGCACACGCGCCTCTGGCCGTCGTAGTAGCCCAGATACTGATAGCCCTTGTGGGTCGCCAACGCATCTTGTTGGAACGCCAGCCCGTTGATCGCCCGACCGAAGCCTCCCTGAATGGTGAGCGCCTCGGCATCGACCAGGCTTTCGCCGATCTTGGTCACCTCGAATTCGGCATAGCCGCCGGACGACAAGCCGAAGAGCAACACGGTCGGCAGAAGGCAACCACGCAGCCTGTAGAATCTCATCTCACTCTCCCGGGACAAACTCCCCACCTTGTGTCGATCTGAACCGACGCCGGCCGACATGATAATCTCCGGCCGTGCTCCGCGTCCAGCAGGCCCTTGAACGGCTACAACGCGTCAGCACCGACTGCCGGGATTCTTGCACAGGACCTCGTGCAAGTACTCCGGAGACCCGGGCTCGCCCGCAGGACGCCGACGGTGCCAGTCGCGATCGGTGGGCACCAGGCGATCGTCGCACGGCCACGGATCGAACGGATCGCAGCCCAACGCCCGCGCAAGCTTGCTGGAATCCATCGCGACGTTGCCGGCACGCGGCGGAATCGGGCCGGCCTCGCGGCGCGGGATGCCGTACAGGCAGTCGGGATCGTAGCCGCCCGTGCGATTGATGATCTGCGCAATCTGATAGAGGCTCAACCGTCGAGGCCCCCCCGCATGAAACACGCCGCTAAGGTCGCCGGCCAACATCTTCTCGAACAACCCGTTGAGGCAGTCGGTGTAGGTGGGGGTGCGAATCTCGTCGAAATAGAGAGTCGCCGGCCGCGACTTCTTGAACCGCGAAGCGATCCAGTCGATGGCTCCCGCATGGCCGTTGAGACTCACTCCCATCGGCAACGAGATCCGCAGGATGCAAGCCCCCGGGTCGGCCTCGGCGAGCACCTGTTCGCCGGCCACCATCGTCTTGCCGTAGACCGAGACGGGATCGGGCCGATCTGTCTCCGTGTAGCCGCCGTCGCCGCTGCCGGAGAAAACCAGGTCGATCGAAAGGTGTACCAGCCGAATACCCCGCGGCACGCTCTGGGTGACCAGGTTGCGAACCCCCTCCACGTTGATCGTGTGGGCCAGTTGGGGAGCCATCTCGCACGCTTTTAAGGCGCAGTTGCCGGCGCAATCCAGCACAGCGGCGAATTCGTGCTGCTCGAACAGCCGAGCGAGGCCGTCGCGATCCTCGGCATTACAGGCCAGAACTCCCGGGCCGGTCAGCAGGAGGTTGTCTACCTGCCGGATGCCAAACACGCGGCCGGGGTGTTTCTTCTGGAAATAGTGCAGCGCGTTGTAGCCCGCCACACCGGCAACTCCGGTGATCAGCAACGGCAGGGGAATCGCGGTCGGGGGACTTTTGGGACGGAACACGGTGCCGGGATGGAGGGAGTTTGCCGCCGATAGCAGTACCGAATCCACAAGTATAGCAAGGCAATGGCGCCGAGGCTATCCTGCCGTACGGCCTACGGCCCGGAGTCGATGCCCGCCACGTTCCTGACCTGGACTCTCGGTCGGCCCCCTATCCACGGTTCCCGGCAATCAAGTTCGCCATCGTGTCCAACCGCCAGAAGAACTGCCCTCCGAAAAGTCTCTCTACGTCGCTCGCACGGCCGGCTTGCCCCCAATCGTACAATTGACTGGTCACCCGTCACCCCTTATCCTAGGGGAATCGCGTCGGGCGGTTTCCATTCGTGATCGAGAAGGAGGTATTGGGGAATGGTAAAGCAAATCGGAGCAGTCCCTGGGATTGCGAAGCTTGCCGTTGGCTGCCTTCTCATTCTCTCTGTCGGCCTCTTCATCCTCATCGAGGGCTGCGGTGACGATACGTCCGCAAAGCCGACGCTTACGGTCTACTGCGCAGCCGGAGTCCGCAAACCCGTTGAAAAAGCGGCGGCCATGTATGAGCAGGAATACGGCGTGAAGATCCGCCTCGATTATGGGTCGAGTGGTGAACTCGAGGGAAAACTGAAAATCGACAAAGACGACGGCCGCGCGGGAGCGGACATCTACATTCCGGCCGACCAGTTCTTCGCCAGCCGGGCAAAGCATGAGGGGCTGCTGGCCGAGTCGATCGAACTAGCGACCTTTCGCCTGGTCTTGGCCGTCAAGCCGGAATCGAACCTCGATTGCGCGACGATCGACGAACTCCTCGAAAGCGAAGTTCCGTTCGTCTTGTGTCAGAAGGACACGGGAGCCGGCAAGAGGGCCTATGACGTTCTGAATCCGGCCGGGAAATGGGACCCGGTCGACAAACGGCGCAAGGCAACGCTGCCTCGCGTTACCGAAGCGGCCAGCGCCATCAAGACGTCGGCTGACATCCAGGCCGGCATCATCTGGAACACGACCGCCGCACAGTTCGAACTCAAAGCGCTGGACCTGGAAGAACTTCAGAACGCCACTTCGAAGATTACGGCCAATATCGTCGAGAGTTCACAGAATCCGACCGAAGCCCTGCGATTCGCCCGCTATCTTGCCGCGCCGTCCAAAGGGCAGCAGCCGTTTGCGCGCTTCGACTTCGAGCCCGTCAACGGCGACCGATGGGCCAAGCGGCCGGAACTCGTCTTCTTCTGTGGCGGTGTGAATCGCGAAGCCGTACAGAAAACGCTCGACAAATTCATGCAGCGGGAGGGATGCGACATTCTCGTCGAGTACGGCGGCTGCGGGTCGCTGGTCGCCGCCATCGAAGCGGCCAGCGGCGGCGACTCCAACAAGGCGATGCCCGGGGTGTTCATGACGTGTGATGCGTCTTACATGGACAAGGTGCAACCGCTGTTCGGCCGGGCCGACGATGTTTCCAGTACGGCCGTCGTGATGCTTGTACGAAGCAAGAATCCGTGGAAGATCGAATCGATTGAGGACCTCGCCCAGCCGGGGTTGAAGATCGGCACGACCGACCCGGAGGTTAGCACACTAGGACACTTGAGCCACCGGTTGCTCGAAATGGCGGGCATCTACGACACGATTCAGGAAAACGAGTCCATCATTCTGCAATCGCCTTCCGCCCACGAGCTTCTGCTGCAGATGACCACCACCGACAAACTGGACGTCGTGATGGTCTATCGGGCAAACTGCAATCATCTCTCGAGCGAGTTCGAGTTGGTCCGGGTCGAATACCCCGAGGCCTTGGCCGTGCAGAACATCGCCATCGGCAAGCAGGCTCGCTACCCCGCATTGTCGCGCCGACTGGTGGAGGCATTGCGGTCCGCGGAATCGAAACAACGCTTTGAAGGACTAGGATTCCAATGGCGGGCGAATCCGGATCAGCCGTGAGATCGAACGCGGAAAAGAAACCTGAATTCCGAGTCCGCTCAAACGCCCCGTTCCTGGTGGGATTCGGGGGGTTGTCGCTGTTCTACATCCTGTTCATTCTCCTGATGGTTCTGGCAGACTTTGCGTATCTCTTCAAGCCGGTGACCAAGCAGGCTGCGGTCAGCCACCTGGCCGGCGTGGTTTCCGTTACGGGACAGGGTACCGATCAGCGGACGATCATCATCACCGACCCCGATTCGGGCGAAGTGGAAGAACATCCGGTTCCCTTTGTTCCCGGCGATCCAAATACGCTGACGATCACCACCGAGCCGGGTGAAGTTGTTCGCAAAGGCGAGCAACTGACCAACGGCGAGATGATCGGAACGGATGCGCTCTATTCGGCACTCACCTCGCCGCAGATTCAGGCTTCGATCAAGCTGAGCCTGATCAGTTGTACGATCTCGGCCCTGCTCTCACTCATCGTGGCCGTGCCCATCGGATACTTGATGTCGCGGTTCCCCTTTCGGGGGAAGTCGGTCGTCGACACGATCCTGGATATTCCGATCGTGCTTCCGCCGTTGGTGATCGGACTGAGCTTGATTATCCTCTTCCGATTCCCGCCGTTTCAGTGGATCAGCAATCACGTCTACCTGGAAAGGCCGGCGGTGATCATCGCCCAGTTCGCGGTGGCGTGTGCCTTCTCGGTCAGGACGATGCGAGTCACGTTCGACCAGATCCCGACGCGATTCGAACACGTCGCCCTGACGTGCGGGTGCAACCGATCGAGTGCGTTCTGGCGGATCATCTTCCCCCAGGCCCGCCACGGGCTGCTGGCGGCCGGAACGTTGGCCTGGGCCCGCTCGCTGGGAGAATTTGGCCCGATTCTGCTCTTCGCCGGGTCCACGAAGTTCCGCACGGAAGTATTGCCCACGTCCGTCTATCTTGAAATGCAGGCCGGGAACATCCCGGGAATGCTGGCCATTTCTCTGATCATGATCGTGGCCGCGATGTTCGTTCTTCTCCTGGCGAGGACGTTGGGCTTGAAGGAGGGGCACCTGTGATCGAGCTACAGAACGTCACGATTCACCAAGGCGAATTCTCTCTGAAGGACGTGTCCGTCAATATCCCGACCGGTAGTTACGCGGTCTTAATGGGGCGCAGCGGCTCGGGCAAGACGACCATCCTCGAATCGATCTGCGGCCTGCGGCGGGTCGACCGTGGCCGAATCGTACTGGCCGACCATGACGTCACGTCGCTTCAGCCGGGAGATCGCGGCATCGGATTCGTACCCCAGGACGGTGCTCTGTTCCCCACCATGACCGTGCGGAAGAATATCAGTTTCGCCATGGATTTGCGAAAGTGGCCGCAAGATCGGGTCGGCAAGCGCGTCGATGAACTGGCCCAATGGCTGAGCATTGCCCACCTGCTCGACCGACGGCCGCGGAAACTCAGCGGCGGCGAATCACAGCGCGTGGCTCTCGGCCGCGCTCTTGCCGTCTCTCCCAGTACGCTCTGCCTGGATGAACCCCTCAGCGCACTGGACGATCAATCCCGCCACGAAATGTACGGCATCCTCAAGACGGTCCATGAGCACGCCGGGGTGACGACGCTGCACATTACGCATAGTCTAAATGAAGCCCAACTGCTTGCCGACCGGCTGTATATCCTCGAATCTGGCAAGCTCGCCGCGCAAACCGATGAGGAAGACCAACAACCATCCGAACCCCCGGTTCGATCGCGGCGCCCCGGCGGGGGATGAGGCTGGGACAGGCCGGCACGTGCGTGTATGCCGAGGCGTGATCGGCTGCACGTCAGCAAGGTCGCAACGCCTTGCGGTCGATGCGTGGGGCGCCGGCTTGAAACTTGCGTTCTATTCGGGCCCCGCGCCCCGGCACTCGATACTGCCGTCCTGGTTGACGACGAACAGCCGGCCGTAGGCTGCTGCCATACCGTCCCAGGCGGGAAGCACATCGAGCGTGTATTCGGCCAGCTTGGAGCCGTCGACGGCGGAGGCCGCCCAGAGACGGCCGCCCAGTCGGCCTTCGTAGGTAGCTGCGACGTCGTCGAGGTCGAAGACCAGCGGCGCCCCGGCCACGAAGACGACGTCACCGGCCAGCACCATCGCCTTGCCGGTCAGCGGAATGTTGGCCGTCCATTTGCCCGACCAGCCGTCAGCCGACTTGGTCTTGGCCGTCAGCAGGTAACCGCCTCGCGGGTTGAAGCTCGTCCCACGGTTTACGGGATGGCCGAATACCGAGTAGAAGTCGGTGCCGTCGGAGACAATAATGTCGCCGGTGGGGTATGCCGTCTTTTCGGTGGTCCACATCTTGCGGTGGTTGAAGTCATCCTGAACGAGTTTGTATTCCCGGTGATTACGTCTCGATTCGAGGAGTCCGGCAGAGGCGAGCAGGTGTTTCCCGGCCACGGCATCCGTGAGGTCAAGACCGAAGGCCTGCTGCCGGATGTAAAGCGTGTCGCCCTCTGCGGTCATCACGTCGGCCGTGGTGCCGAGAATCACTTCCGTTTCCGACCGGTCGCCCTCTTCGACAAAAGCCGGAAGACCGTCGTCGGCATAGGGGCCGTAGAATTGTCGCCGGTAGCGGATCTTGCCGGTGGCTGGATCGAGCCCGTAGATGAAAAGGCCGCCGTCGAGGTAGGAACAACGCCCGGCGCAGAAGTAGACCGTGTCGTTGGCAATCAGCACGCTGCCGTGGACAGGCCAGGCCGATTCGAGTTGGTCGAAGGCGCAGATCAATTTCTCCGGCAAATCACGGAATCGCCAGGAGAGTTCGCCGTCGGAGGCGCGTACACAATGCACCCATCCGTCACGGCTGCCCACTAGCAGTAGCCCCTCGTGGTACGTCGGCGGCGAATCGATTCGCCCCCCGGCCACGTATTCCCATAGGACTTCTCCGTTGTCGGCATCCAGGGCGCGCAGCACATGGGCATCGGTTTCGGCGACGAACAGCATGCCTTCGGCAATCACCGGCGGGCTGACTTTCGTCTTGAACTTGGTCTTCCACAGCGGCTTCAGGCCGGTGGCTGGCAGCTTCGCCGTGGTGCCCGAGTAGCGGCGTGCATCCTGCCGGAAGGTCGGCCAGGGTGCGTCGGCGGAACTACCGCCATGGCCGTAAGCCGGGCCTCTTTCAAGGCGGACGGACCGCTCGACCTTTACAACTTGCCCCTTGGTCGACAGCGACGCTTCGTTGGTGTAGTAGGCGTTGAAGTTGTGCAGGCCGACCGGCAAGTGGCACTGGCAGGCCCAGGGGCCGCAGTAGATCAGCCCGTTGCAAGGCAGCGGTCCCACGCTGCAAGTGGCACGCGTGAAGGGCGCGGGGTATTCCGCGTCGGTCGAGAAATCCATGCAGTCCGGGCCGCCGGTCTTGCTGTTGATGAAGAAGCGCTCGGTGATGAAATTCCGAAAACAGCGGTCGTGCCCCATCGGCTTGGAGAGGTACTGGTCGATTGTCCTGATTTGGCCGCCCGTCTTCAGGTCGTAGGCCGTCGGCTTTTGAGTGACGATTCCCTGTGCATTATTGCAGGCGCCGCACATCCACAGCGCATCTGCGGCAATCAGCAGATCGGTCGACGCCTGATATCCCTTGCGCGCCTTGATCGGTCTGCCCCAATAGTCGCCGCCATCGGCCAGCGCATAGGCAAACACGTTGCCGCCTTCCTCCGAGTAGACCGCGTCGTCGGAGAGCACCAGCGAGTTGGGCCGGTTGCCGCGGCCGTAAGCAATCGTCTTGTCGACGGCCCAGTCTTGCTTGCCCGTCCGCGCATCGAGGCAGAATACGCCTTGCGTGCTTTGATAGACCAGCTTGTCGCCCTTAAGCGCCATCGAGCAGCCGGTGTAATAGGTGATCTTCCCGCTTCGCCAGGATTGCTTGCCTGTCTTGGCGTCGATCGCCACGATCACACACGTAGGATTCTGGGCGTTTCGCGTGCGAGGGTTGTAGAGCGAAAGGGGGAAGCCGTTTCCCTGAAACGCATTGCCGGAATCCGCCGCCGGAACGTTGCCCGTTTCCTTCTCTGCGTTGCCTTTTCCTCTTCTGACGTCCCTTCCGGCCGCCCCTGCGCCGCGATAGGCGTCGAAGTGCATGCGGTCGCCGATCACCGCGTAGAGTCGGCCCTGGTGGAAGGCAAACTCCTGAGTGCCCTGCGTTCCCTCATATTTCATCAAGGTCTTTCCGGTTGCCGCGTCCAGCGCCGTTAGCGGCGCGGTGAGCCCCGGTGTGCAGTAGACGGTATCGCCGACGGCTACCAGCCGCCGCTGCATCTGGGCGTGGTAATCCTTGATGTAGACGGTCAACTGCTCCCAGGTGGGATAATCCAGCGTCCAAAGCACCACGCCGTTGAAGGCGCTGCGGGCAACCAGCTTCCACTTGGCCGGCAGCAGGGGATTCTCGGCGGTCTCGGTGTCTTCGATCGTAAACAGCCGGCCGCCGGAAGAGACCATGCAGGAGACGGTCGCCGCCCCGATGTGCGCGCGGGTCCAAGCCGGACCGGAGATCCACTGCACGTGACGCGGCGGCCCCACCACCGTATCCCGCGCCACGCAGTTGTTGTCGGCGCCATGGAGGTATTGCGGCCACTCGTCCATTTCCCGGGGATACGGTTTAGTGGTCCTTTCTCCCTTGACGATTGCAACCCCGTACGGCGCGAGCACCCTTTGCACCTCGGAATCGGGAGCCTCGATACGAGATCCCACGATCAGAAGGTTGACCAGATTGTCGATGTACGGCAGACACTCACCGTCGAATCGCGCCGCGGAGACCTTGCCGTAGCAGCCGGCCGCTCGGATCGTCGCCTGTATGTGGCAAACCTCCTCGTCCGACGTTTCCAGACAATGGAAGATGCAGCCGGGCTTCCTCCAATCATCCGCGACGCTCCGCAGCGCCTCCGCGCCGACACAAACGATCAATCCACCCTCGACGTTCACGGGCGCCGCCTGCGCAGTTGCGCCCCAGAGGGCCAATATACTCGCAAGAGTCGCGATCATTCTCTTCATTGAAGTGTCCTCCTGAGTTCATGGCTGCGATTCGCAGGTCCCGTGCTTCGTTCTCACGGTTTCGTACTCCTCGCAGACCTAGGCGCCGAAAAGCAGCGGACCGAGCCGTTTTGCATCGAAAGATACAGCCGGCCTTGGGCCGCGATCAGCCCGTCCCATGCCGGCAGTCCGTCTAGTTTGTGTTCGAACAGTCTCTCGCCGTCGCTGGCGGATACGGCACACAAGAGCGAGCCGTGTCTTCCCTGCAAAGCTCCACGCTGAGACCGCAGAGACTGCGCTGCGGCGGGAGTGTAGGGATGCGGAGCGTTGCCCGCGGCCACGCCAAACAGGTCGGGCGGGCCGGCAACGAAGAGGGCCTTGTCGCAGAGAACCATGCCCCGGGCGAGCAGGCCGATATTGCCTTTCCATAAAGTCGGAATGTCCGGCTTCTTCGCGGCCCACGGCAAACGTGTGCGCTTTGCATCTCTCGCGGCCAAGACGAAATCGGATCGGTTGGCCGCGTAGAGAACGTACTGCATCTTCCCGAGCCCCACGTGGCTGCCGACGTGATCGTATTGGTTCAAGCGGCCGAACCCGTAGATCGTCTCTCGGTCCATCACCATCAGCCGCCCGGCGGGGCGGCGCTCGCCTGCAGCGAACCAACGCGTATAACCCCCGGCCATCCCGGTGCCGAACTGCCAATAGGTCCGATGCCACCACGTGTCGTCTAAGAAACCGGCGGAACTGAACAGGTGCGGAACGTTGCCCGGCCGGACGACGCCATGTTTGTCCAATCGCATCTGCCGCATGAAGAGGTTGGTCCCGTCGCTCGATAAGATATCGGGGAATGACGCTTGGTTGATCTGCTTCTTCACGAGCTCTCGCCCCGTCGAAGCCTCCAGGGCATAGAAGTACAACCCATCCATGTGGCTCGTTCTGCCGGCGGCGGCGTAGACCACGTCGTCTTGAACTAGGACGCTGCCGTGTACCGGCCAGACGGATTCGACTCTTCCGTAGGCCACAATGCGGCGGTCTACGGGTGCCGCTCGATAGCGCCAGGCCAGCGCACCGTCGGAAGCCCGTAGGCAGTAGATCGAACCGTCGGCGCACCCGAAGATCACCGTTCCGTCGTGAATCGTCGGCGGTGAATCGACGGTACCTCCGGCGGTGAAGCTCCACATCCGTTCTCCGGACTCCGCACCTAAAGCATGAACTGCGTGATCGTCGGGAGCAGCGGCGACGAGCATACCGTCGGCCACGACCGGCGCGGTAAGGCGACCGTTGAGCCTGGTTTCCCACGCCGGTGCCAGATTGGCGTTGACCTGGGTCTTTGCAGCACCGCTACGCGCCGCGTCGCATCGATAGGTAGGCCAGTCTTCCGTCGCCGTGCAGCCCACGCTCGTTGGGGAGATCGCACCGTAGGCGGGGCCTCTCTCCAGCCGGACCGTGTCGGTAACGTCCTTTACCGTCGGATTGGCGTTTGGGGCCAGGGCTTTGATGCTGTCGAGTTTCGATTCAATGCTGCATGCACAGGAATCGTGCGGCGAATAGAGAAGTCCGTTGCAGGGCATCTGACCGTATTGGCACGAACCGCGCACGAAGTTGACGGACGTCTGAACACGTGTCTGAAGGTCGTAGAACTCACTCCATCGCTGACACAATATCAAGTACTTCT
>CAYYNP010000285.1:0-12676 GCA_964472545.1 uncultured Planctomycetaceae bacterium
ACGAAGAGATCGCAGCTTCTCGCCCCAAAGACGCGACGTTGCCGGCGGCCGAAGTCGTCGACGCGTTGCTGGCCGGTGATTGACGGGGCAGAAGCAGAGGCGGGCATTCGATGTATGGTGTATTCGCCGCGTGGTCGCTCACACGGTGCGGGCATCGCAATACCGCGGAAACCTACTCCAGTCCCGGGGCAAACCCGTGACGCATCGTGTTCTCCGTACAGCACCGCGGCTCGACGAAGTGCAACAAGTAATCGGTGCCGCCGGCCTTGGTGCCGACCCCGGAGAGGCCGAACCCGCCGAACGGCTGACGGCCAACCAAGGCGCCCGTATTGCCGCGGTTGAGATAGAGATTGCCCACGCGGAATTCCCGGGCAGCCCGTTGTAGGTGCAGCGGCCGCCGGCTGAACACGCCGCCGGTGAGCTTGTAGCTGGTGCCGTTTGCAACTGCCAAGGCCTCGTCGAAATCGGCCACACGGATCACCGACAATACGGGTCCAAAAATCTCCTCTTGGGCCAGGCGGTGCTCGGGACGGATGCCGGAGAAGATGTGCGGGGCCACGTAGGGCATGCCCACGCGATCCTGCAGCCCCTCGGGCACGTCGCAGGCCAATTCGAGCTTGCCCTCGTTGCGGCCGATGTCGATATACTCACGGATCTTCCCCGCGGCGCTTTCATCGATCACCGGACCAAAGTCCGTGCCGGGTTCGGCCGGGTCACCGATGACCAGCGCGCGGGTCGACTCGATCAGCCGCCGCAGAAAGACGTCGTGTACTCCGTCGAGGACCACCGCCCGGCTGCACGCCGAACACTTCTGCCCACAATAGCCGAAGGCCGACTGCCGCACGCCTAACACGGCCTCGTCCAGATCGGCCGAGTCGTCGACGATGATCGCATTCTTGCCGCCCATCTCGCAGACGACCTTCTTGACGAAGCCCTGTCCGTCGGGCGTGCATCCGGCCGCCTCGAGGATATCGAGTCCGACCTCTTTCGAGCCGGTAAACGCGATCATCGGCACCCGCGGATCGCGGACCAGGGCCGAGCCGACCACGCTTCCCGAGCCGGGCAAGAACTGCAACACGTCGGCCGGCACGCCCGATTCGTGGAGGATCTTGCACATCGCCCTGGCGATCCCCCGCGTCTGCGTCGATGGCTTGACGATCGCCGTGTTGCCGGTCGCCAGCGCGGCGGCGGTCATGCCCGCGCAGATGGCCAGCGGGAAATTCCAAGGGCTGATCACCGCCACCACGCCGCGGGGTTGATGCGTGAGGTGATTTAGTTCGCCGACGAACCGGCCCAGCCGCTGCCGCTCAAAAAGCCCCACGGCGGCGCGGGCGTAGAACTCACAGAAATCGATGGCTTCGCACGTGTCGGCGTCGGCCTCGCGCCAGGTCTTGCCGGCCTCGCGGATCATCACGGCCGAGAGTTCGTCGCGGCGGGTGCGCATCGCCGCGGCGGCGCGGATCAGCGTGGTCGAACGCTCCACCGGGTCCATGTCGCGCCAGTCGGGAAAAGCGGCCACGGAGCGCGCGATCGCCGCGTCGGTCTGCTCGATCGTAATCTCTCCGTCGACCGCGGCGATTTCCACGGCCGCGATCGCCCGGGCAAAACGCTGCCGCTGGCCGGATTGGGCAAAATCGCGGGTCGGCTCGTTGATCATCGGGCGGCCGTCGCCAAGGCCTTCGATGGCCGGGCTGAGTTGGTGACGTTCGGCGTGCGTCGCCGTGCCGGCGGCAGCCAGACAAGAATCGTCGCCGGCGGGTGCATCGAGCGCATGCGGCGACGCCAGCAGTTCGTCTTCGGGAACGTCGTCGGAGAAACCGGCCCGCAGCCAGGACTGATTCGATGTGTTCTCCAGCAAACGACGCACGAAGTACGCCATGCCGGGGATCATCTCGCCAACCGGCAAATACTCGCGCGCCCGCAGCCCCCGTTCGCGGGCGGCCGCCTTGAGTTGGTCGGACATCCCGTGCAACAACTGGATCTCCAGCGCCGACTCGGGCAGATCGTGACGCTGCAACAGGGCCGTCGTGTAGGCGATCGAGCGAAGGTTGTGCGATCCCAGCGCCAGCTTCACGCCCCCTTCACCGGCCCGGCGTGGCATCTCGGCCACGAATTGCTCGGCCATCCGCTCGAAGCAGGCGTCGGTCTGGCGCTTTTCGGTCCAAACCGGCACGGGCCAACCCATCTGTTCGGCGTGGATCAACTCGTAGTCCCAATAGGCGCCCTTGATCAGCCGGGCGGTCACCTGGCGGCCGGTCCGCTTGGCCCAGGCAATCAGCCGCCGGGCGTCGTCGTCGCCGCTGCGGAGAAACGACTGGATGGCGATGCCGGCGGGAAAGTCGATCTGTTCGCAACATCGCTCGAACAGCGCCAGCGTGAGCTCCTTCAACGCCGCCTGTTCCATGTCGAAGTTGACCAGCACGTCGTTCTTAGCGGCGGCTTCGAGGATCGGCCGCAAGGCCTCGGCGAGCCGGTCGAGCGAGCCGTCGAAGTCGATCGGGTCGGTTCGGGCGCACAGCGAACTGATCTTGATCGAGACGTTCGTCCGCGGCACCGGGCCGAGATGATCGGATTCGAGCAACGGATTCGCCCGCCAGTTGCGTGTTTCTGCGGGCAGGGTTTCGACCAGATCGAGATAGCGCCGCTGATAGACCTCCGCCTCGACGTCGCTGACGCAGGCCTCGCCGAGCAGATCGACACTGAAGGCGACGCCCTGCTTCCAGAGCTTCCGCAACACGCCGACCGCCGAAGCCGCATCGGTGCCGGCGATGAAGTTGCCGGCCATGGCCTTGATCCGGCCGGCGATGGTGCGGCTCATCAGCCCCTTGGCCAGGCGTCCGGCCTTCAGCCCCAGCCCCATTCCCGGCGGCAGCGTGACGCCCGGCTGGGTGAGGTAGTCGCTCAAGCAGTCGTGTACCTGCTGCGACGTGGTGAGCATGGGAAAGACGTCGACGAAGCGAAACAACTGGATCTTGAACGTGGGGTCCTTCATGGCCCAGTTCATCAACCCCTCGGACCAGAATTTGGCCGAGAGGAGCCCCGCGCGGTGGCGACGGGCGTGGCCGAGCAGTTCACCGCCGATTTGGCGGGCCAGCCGTTCGGCCTCGACGTCTCGTGGTTGGCGTCCATCGGGAGCCGTCTGGCTTGAGGCCGCCGGCTGTGAAGGCGTGCCCGACGGGGCCGGGTCTGACTTCCTGCGATCGAACAACGCCATGCTGCACCTCCTGTGAAGGACACCCCCAGCTTGTTTCTACCCGACGAACGGGCGTTCGGGAAGAGGCCCGCGTGTTCGAGGTATTGAGAAACGGCGGTACCTGTCGGGCATTCCGCGGGCGTGGTAAGATAGATGCTCCAACGGCGTTCGCAGAGCCACCAGTTTTCATGTCCCGCAAACTCCTCCTAACGACGGCGATTGTACTGATCTTCGTGGCAAGCCACGTGGCCAAGCAAGGGTTGCCTTCGCCCGACGCCCCCAGGCCAGACGAAGCCGGCCCCAGCCGGCGGATCGTCTCGATGGCCCCCAGCATTACGGAGACGCTTTTTGCGTTGGATTTGGGCGAACGTGTGGTCGGCGTTACGCGGTTTTGCCAATATCCCGAGGAAGCGCAGCAAAAGGCCCCGGTGGGCGGCTATATGGACCCGAATTTCGAGGCCATCCTGGGCCTGCGGGCCGATTTGGTGGTGATGCTCGACGAACACGCGCGGTCCCAGCCGGCGTTCGGCAAACTGGGTTTACAGACGCTCTCGGTCTGTCACCGGGACCTCGACGGCATCCTCGATTCGATCACCGCGATTGGCAGCCGTTGCAGGAGGGAGGAGTTGGCAAGGCAGAAGGTCGACGACATTCGCGCGCGACTGGAGCGCGTAAGGCAGAAGACGGCCGGGCTTGAACGTCCGCGGGTGATGATCGCCGTGGGACGCACCCGCATCGGCAGCGGACGGCTGGAAGACCTTTGCATCGCCGGGCTGGACCGCCATCTCAACCGCATCATCGAGGCGGCCGGAGGACAGAACGCCTACCAACTCGGCGCCGCGCCGTTTCCCGTCGTCTCGCACGAAGGCGTGCTGAGAATGGATCCGGAAGTGATCGTCGACCTGGTCCGCACCGACCTGCCTGAGGAGAGGATCCGCAGCGACTGGCAGCAGGTCAACGGCGTCCTGGCGGTTCGCGACGAGCGAGTACACGTAGTCGATGATGATTTCGCGACGATCCCCGGTCCGCGATTCATTCTGTTGGTCGAGAAGCTTGCCCGGCTGATCCACCCGGACGTGCCGTGGGATTGAGGCGCCGGCTACCATGAAGGTCATCGAAACCCACGACTTCTCGTTTCGCTTCGGCCGCAAGCAGGTCTTGTGCGACGTGTCGTTCGAGGTACGGCGCGGGCAGTACGTGACGATCGTGGGGCCCAATGGGGCGGGCAAGTCGACGCTGATCAAGTGCATTGATCGGATCCTCACCGGCGGCAGCGGCCGGATCGAAGTCTTCGGCCGCCCGCTGGCGAGTTATCGCCAGAAGGATCTTGCCAAACGGATCAGCTACGTGCCGCAGGCCGACGGCCGCGTGTTTCCGTTTACTGTCGAGCAGTTCGTGCTGATGGCCCGCTATCCGCACCTCAGCCCGTTCTCCTCGATCGGGCAGGAAGATCGGCGGGCCGTCCGGCAGGCGTTGGATACGACACATACGGCCGAGTTTGCCGATCGCCCCTTGGATACCCTAAGCGGCGGCGAGCGTCAGAATGTCTTCATCGCTGCGGCGTTGGCCCAAGGGGCCGACGTGTTGCTGCTGGACGAGCCCACCACGTTTCTCGACTATCGTCACCAGGCCGAGGTCCACGCGCTGCTGGCCCGGGCGAACAAGGAATCGGGCGTGACGATCGTGGCCGTCAGCCACGACGTCAGCACGGCCGCGCTGCAGAGCGATCAGATCGTGGCCCTGCGCGACGGCTCGATCGTGTTTCAAGGTCCACCGCGCGACCTGATGCAGCCGAACGTGCTGCGGCGCGTCTACGGCACCTCGCTGCTGCTGGTGGACCATCCCCGTGCGGACCTGCCGGTGGTGATCCCCGACGTGCCGACGGAGGGCAACGGATGAAGCGCCTGGTGGTCTTGATCCTGTTGCTGGTGTTTGCGGCCGTCGTGATTGCTGCGGCGCCCTTTTGCGGCATGGAAGACGTTCCCGTGGAGACGCTGTTCGGCGACGGCGACGAGGTGAAATCGGAGATCCTCTGGAAGATCCGCATCCCCCGGGTCTGCATCGCCTTCTTGGCCGGCGCGGCCTTGGCCACGGCGGGCATGGTG
Source organism: uncultured Planctomycetaceae bacterium (assembly GCA_964472545.1). GTDB lineage: Bacteria > Planctomycetota > Planctomycetia > Pirellulales > Thermoguttaceae > CAYYNP01. The sequence goes on from CAYYNP010000285.1 coordinate 5,299, forward strand.
TTTCAGGCCGTGTTTCGCAATCCGCTGGCCACGCCGTTTACGTTGGGCGTTTCCAGCGGGGCCTCGCTGGGGGCCGCCGTTTGCATCCACCAGGGGCTGACGTTTGTCGTGTTGGGGTTCTCCGCCGTGTCGATCTTCGCCTTCAGTGGGGCGCTTGTGGCGATCTTCCTGGTCTACGGCCTGACACGTGCTCGGCGAGGATTCTCCACGGCCACAATGCTGCTGGCTGGCGTGGCCGTGAGCTTCTTCTTCTCCAGCTTGATTCTGTTCTTGCAGTATCTCAGCGATTTTACCCAGACGTTCCAGATGCTCCGCTGGGTGATGGGTGGGCTGGAGAACGTGGTCGACTTTCCCGACGTGCTCAGCGTACTGCCGTTCGTCGTCAGCGGCTGTTTGATCGTGCTGGCCTACACACGGGAACTGAACCTCTTGACCACCGGCGAAGAGTTGGCCGCCAGCCGGGGCGTGGAGGTTAATCGAACGAAGATGGTGCTCTTCTTCGCCGCTTCGTTGATGGTCGGCGGCGTGGTGGCCGTCTGCGGCCCGATCGGGTTCGTGGGACTGATGGCGCCGCACATCTGCCGGTTGATGATCGGCCCGGAACATCGCTGGCTAACTCCCGCCACGCTGGTCTTCGGCGGGTCGTTTCTGATCCTCTGCGACACACTGGCCCGAACCGTAATGGCCCCGGTCGAGCTGCCGGTGGGCATCGTGACGGCGTTGTTGGGCGGACCGTTCTTCCTTTGGCTGTTGTTGGCGCGGAAGGAGATCTAGACCGTATAGTAGTCGTCTTGCTCCGCAAGACGGACCGACGTCTCGCGGAGCGCGATGACTACCCTTCCCCGAAATGGACCATCGCCCCGCCCTGTTGTGCTAGATGCAGCCGCCGGTAGGCGGCGGCCAAGCCGTCGAAGACGCGGCCGGCAATCACCGGCACAGTTTCCCGTCGGCCGACGTCGGCCCGCCAAAGCGGCTGCAACTCGGCCGGAACCGAGTAGGACGAATGGCCGTTGTGGGCGGCGTCGTGGCGATGGGTGGGCCAGTCGGGAGACTCATGTTTTATGGTTGATGATCCCCGATTGGGGAGACGACTTCAGTGATTCCGATCTTCGTTACCGATTCGATCGAGCTTTACGTCCCCTTCTTCGCGCTGAGCGCACAACGGAACCCGATACAGCCCGCCATTCGAAACGGCGTCGCGCTGCAGCGCAAGTTCCCGCGCAAGTCGTCCGGCGTGGCGGAGCCGCACTGGCAACCCAGCCGATAGACGCGCAGGAAGCCGCGTGCGGGGCCTTGTGGGTCGACGATCGATTGGTTCGCCGACGGCCGGCGGTAGTACTCCTCGTCGTAGAAGTCGGCACACCACTCGCCGATGTTACCTGCCAGGTCAAAGACGCCTTCGGGCGTGCGGCCGTCCGGAAAGCTGCCGACCGGTTTCAGGCCGCCGAGCGTGGGGCCGAAGTTGGCCCTGGTCTTACTCGGATCGTCGTTGCCCCAGGGATAGGTTCGACTTTCGGTCCCGCTGTGTGCAAACTCCCATTCGGCCTCGGTGGGCAGCCGCTTGCCGGCCCAGTCGGCGTAGCCTCGGGCGTGAAAGTAGCTCGCGCTGCGGACGGGCAACCGGGCCCACTGGGCACGCGGCGGCACGAACTCTCCACCGTCGCCGCGGCGGATGCCTCCGGTGGCGTATTTCTCGTTGTCGTCGTTGACGAATTCGCAGTAGTCGGCGTAGGTTACCTCATACCGGTCGATGTAGAAGGGGCTGATTTGCACCTTGTAGGGCTCGTGTTCGGCAGGCTGCGGCGCACGGCCGCGTCGGACGAGATACTGGCCCGGTCTGGTCAGTTCGCCGCCGGCAATCCGCACCATGCCTTCCAGGACGCTCCCATCACTGCGATCGCGCGACCGGTGGATCGGGATCTGCTCCGGTTGTCGGCCCGTCTCTTGCAGCAATCGCAGGTAGCCCTGGTCTTCGGTGATCTCGCCGAGGCACTCCCGGCAACACGCGTAGAATCTGGCCCCGGCAACGTCGAAGTGTAAGCCGCTATCGGCCGGCTTCCCATCGACAAGGCAAGCGTGCTCGCTCCCCAATGCCGCCGGCGCCAAACAAGCCGCTGCGGAAACGACGGCCAACGCGGCCCAACTGCAATTCGTCATGGCTTTCTCCCATCGGGTCACCGAACCGGGCGGCCAACGGCGGCGGCCACCCGGAAACCAGCCTACACGAAGCAGACCCTCGACGCAAAGCGGTCGACCGGCGGATAACGACGCCCATCGCTTGTCGGACGGATCGAGCGGGCAGGAATCCGAGCAGATTCTCGGCTATTTGTCCCTCTTCAGCTTGTCCTTGAAAACGGTCCGGAACTTCTCCAGCTTTGGTTCGATGACCACACGGCAGTATCCCCGCTGCGGGTTGTCGCGGTAGTAGTCCTGGTGATACTGCTCGGCCTTGTAGAATTTGGCGGCGGGAACAATTTGCGTAACGATAGGTTTCGCGAAGGCGCCGGAGGTGTCCAACGCCCTCTTAGTCTTCTCGGCCGTCTCCTGCTGCGGTCGATCGTGATAGAAGATCACCGAGCGGTATTGGGTTCCGAAGTCGTTCCCCTGACGGTTCAGTGTCGTCGGATCGTGGGTCTTGAAAAAGACCTCCAACAGGTCCACGTATTCGATGCGGGCCGGATCGTAACGAATGCGGCAGACCTCGGCGTGGCCGGTCGTGCCGGTACAGACCTGCTCGTAGGTCGCCTCGGCCACGTTGCCGCCGGAGTAGCCCGACTCGACCGACACCACGCCGTCGAGTTCGGCAAACACCGCCTCGACGCACCAGAAGCACCCGGCCCCGAAGGTGGCGACTTGGGTCTTGCCGACGTCTTCTCTTGTCGTTTCGTTCTTCACTGCGGTATCCTCCTCTTCTGCGACCGTACGCACGTCACAACCGGCCGCAATCAGGCAGCCGGCCACGATACACAGACGGGGCACATTTTTGGGGTAGTCGAAAGTACTCATCGGTTCATCCAATCCTCTGAAAAGCGTTCTGCCGCCCGAGCGATGTTGCGGACCACGCCCGCGAAGACCGATCGGTGCAGCGGATAGAAGAACGGAACCACTGGAGTGTCGCCCCCCGGATCGGCCGGCGAAAGCCACTGGCCGGTATGTGCCGGCAGGGCCACGTTCGGGGCCGGATCTCCCGCGCCGATTCTTCGCATCGGCAATTACCTTCAAAGAGCCAGTGGTCCACAAGCCCACAACCAATTGTTCGCGAGGCGGAGGTGAAAGGTCACGAAATCCGTCGGTCTTTCGCGGCTGGCGGAGTCGACAGTTTCGCTGGGGGTCGATGGCGTATTCACCGTCGGATCTCGACGGTGTACCTGCGTCTGATTGAGGGTTCGTATTGCGGCGGTGAGAGGATTCTTGCAGCAGGCGTGCGCAGCCGATTTGCCGCTGCACGAGAAGAGCATAAGACGTTGTCGATCAACGGGTTGCGGTGGCCGGTCAGAATCCACCGCAACCGCTTCCCGCGAGCGGGCTCCCCATCCATCGATGCCCTCCTTTCGGGGCAGTCCGTTTACGGCCGCTTGCCTCGATGCGGACAATTCCGTGTCGGGACGTGAATCGTGAATCCAAAGCGCCCCGGCAGCGAACAGCCAGGTGATGCCGCCGTCCAGCGGTAGGGTTTCGCCTGGCGGGAAGCCCCGGATCATAACACGCGACCAGAAGTATAAAGGAGCCAGGAAATGCTCAACGAAGGATTGATTGTCAACGACACCACCGCACTGGTGAAGTCGGAAATCGTGACACAAATTCGACGTTTGGGGCCAACCACCTCAGACCGACTCGAACGGGCCGTCTTCAAGGCCCTGGTGGGACACGACCGTGAGGATGTTGATTGGGACCTGCCGGACAACAAGGCCGGGTACTTCACCTGGGTCAAGAGCTTCGACAATCTGATACGCGAATTGATCGAAGACGGTTACATACTCGCCGAGGAGCCGGGCACGCTGACCCCCACCGAAGCCGAGCATCACAGCGAGTACTCGCACTTGGTCTATCCGCCGAGCGCGGCGAACTGAGCACCGAAGCACGCCAGCCAGTGAGAACCTCTGATGAGTACAGCCGACCTTCCAGGCGACCTGGCATCCCGTACGAAGCCTACGCCGAATGAACTCGCCGACCGAAAGGTGATCGTCAGAGAGACACTTTGTTGTCCGCATTGCCAACAGAAGTTGTCGAAGTGGGAGGTGCCGGATTCGCCGTTCACGGAGTGGCCCAGCGACTTTCAGTACATCTGTTTCAACGACTCGTGTTCGTACTTCCTCGGAGGTTGGAAGACACTGGCGGAGCAGGGTGCCGCCGGCACCTATCGCTTCATGTACGACCCGGCGACCGGCGGCTGTCACGCCGTGACCGTTCTCAGCACCAGCGCGCTGCGTGAGTGTATTGTCGGCGTCGACTAACGGTACCGCAGAGGCTCGCAATGTCGGCGCAACCGCTGCGCTCTGTTTCGAGCCACTCGCGTTCCAGCTTCGGGCAAGGTCTAATACGCCCTGGCGTGACGCCGAGCCCGCGGATCGCCGGCGGCTTGCTTGCGGCCGGTTGACGGGTCGATCGTTAACATCACCGGATGGGCCAGTGGGGGCCGGACAATGCGGACCTGGTGGCCGAGGGCTTCGAGGGCTTCGATGGTGGATTGACCGATCGTTTCGTAGGCCGACAGGCTGCCCAATTGCGGCGGCGGCTGGTTGAACGAGCCGACGTGATGGCCGGTCGAGAAACGCGGGGCGGTGACGGCCTCGGCCGCCGTGAGGCCGAACTCGATCTGTGACAGCAGCAGTTGCAGCGAGACTTGGTCTTGCAGATCGCCGCCGGCCACGCTGATTGCGGCGACCGGAAGACCGTCGCGCAGCACCATCGTCGGCGTGAGCGTGATGCGCGGCCGCTTGCCGGGCTCGATGCAATTGGGGTGCCCTGGCCACGTGTTGAGGCTTCGCAGCCGGCTGTTGAGGATCACGCCCGTACGGCCGGCCAACACGCCGCCCCAGCCGCTGGGCGTGGCCGCCACGACGTTGCCGTGACGGTCGGCCACCACGCAAGTCGTCGTGTCGCGGATCGGCCCGCCAAACGGCCGATAGTCCTTCGGCGGCTTGCCCAACAGGGCCTTGCCCGAGAACGGATCGCCGGGACGCAGTTCGAGCGATGCCGCCTTCATGTCGATCAAAGGGCGGCGCAAATCGGCGTAGCGCTTCGAAAGCAGCACGTCCAGCGGAACGTCGACCCAGAGGGGATCGGCGTAGAACGCGTCGCGGTCGGCCAGGGCCAGCTTCATCGCCTCGGCCAATAGATGCACGTACTCCGGCCGGTTGTGGCCCATCGCTTTGAGGTCGAACGGCTCCAACAGCCGCAGCGTTTGCAGGAGATACGGTCCCTGCGTCCACACCCCGCACTTGACGATCGTGTGGCCGCGGTAGTCGATCATAAGCGGCTCTTCCACACGCGTGACGTGCGTGGCCATGTCGGTATAGCGGAGCAGCCCGCCGTTGGCCCGGCACCACGCGTCGAGTTCCCGGGCGATCGGACCTCGATAGAAGCAGTCGGCCACCAGCCGCAGGCCGCGGCGGCGGTCGCCCGCCGAGCGTCTTTCGGCCGCGATTAGCCGGCGAATCGTCTTGGCCAGATCGGCCCACCAATCCTTCTCGTGCCGGTCGAGCACCGTCAGCGCGGGCTGGGCCAGTTCGGTGAAGCTCCGCGTGCCGTAGCGATCCAGGGCGGTCAGGTAGCCGTCGAGCGCCCCGGGCACGGCCGCCGTGGTCGGATCACCGCTGCCGGGGATGCGTCCGTTCTTGTGTTTCTGGAAGAACTCCAACGTTGCCAGCCGCGGTGCAACGCCCTGCCCGCTGATGACTACCGTCACGTCGCGCGTGGCGTCGTAGACGATGATCGGCACCTCGCCGCCGAAGCAGAAGCTGGCCGAGTCGGTCACCGAAAGCACCAGCATCGACGCCACGGCCGCGTCGACCGCGTTGCCCCCGCTGCGAAGCACGTCGATCGCTGCATCGGCCGCTTCCCCCCCGCCGGCCACCACGGCGGCTTGGTCGCCGGCGGCTTTCCAAAGTTCAGGCGCCGGTTCGCCCGCCCGGGCAGTGAACGTTGACAAGATGAGCAGAGCTACGAAGAGCATGGCTGTGTAGCTGGGCCGATTCATGGTGATCCTCGCTTCGATTCCCGGTTGGGGGGACTTCTTTGTTTAGCCGCCGCCGGCACGGCGGCGAGAGTCTCGATATTCCTGCCCCAATGAGGCCGCCGTACCGGCGGCCGCTAAACGCTGTTTGCGAACGCCACGGCTCAGGGCAACCGCCGCACGCAAACGAAAAACGCCCCGCGCGACTTGCCGTTGGCATCGGTGAGCCAGGTTTGCATGCGGGTCTTGCCGGCTTCGAGCTTCGCGGTGAACGTGACGCCGGTGGCGCCCTCTTCGACCGCTTGCGTCTGGTCCACTTCGCCGATCATCAACCGGGCCGTAGCGGCGCCGAGCGGGAACTTCGCGGCGGTTGGTTGGTGGCGGAGCGTGAACTCGTACGTTCCGTCGCGCTCGACGTCGATCGCCCAGAAACCGTTGGCGTAGGGCCCGTTGCGGACGGCCCCTTGATTCCACGGCACGCCGGCCCCGTGCCAATCGTGGCAGGTAATCCGGGCCGGGTCCTCTGCGTCGGAGCCGATCGCGATCTCGACGTACTCCCCGAAACGCTGCGAAAGGCCCTTCCACCACCGGTCGTAGTCCGCACGAAGCCGAGCGACGACCTGCGGCTGCTGTGCGGCCAGATCGGTCACCTGTCCGGGATCGGCCTGGATGTCGAATAGTTCCTGCCCGTTGACCAGCCGCCAACGCTCGGTCATTACGGCGCTCTTGCGCCACTTCTCGGGATGTTCGATCCGTTGGGAATGGACGAACAACGTCCGCTCGGGCCAGGCCACGTTGGCGTCGCGTAACGCCGAAGCCAGGCTGGTCCCGTCGAGCGGCACGCGCCGGTCGGTCTTCAAACCACACAGATCGGCCAACGTCGGCAGCACATCGACATGGGCCGCAAGCCGCTCGACGTCGCATCCGCCGCCGATCCCTCCAGCGGGCCAACGGATAAAGAACGGCACGCGATGCCCGCCGTCGTACTCCGAGCCCTTCTTGCCCCGCATGCCGTCGTTGAAGCCCTTCCATCCATCCGGCGCAGGCGGCTGGCCCCTCTTCCCGCCTTTTCCTCCGCCGGCCACACCGCCGGCCGTGCCGTTGTCGGTCATGAAGATCACGATCGTGTTCTCGCTGAGTTCCAATTCGTCGAGCTTCTTAAGTAGCCGGCCCATGTTCTCGTCGATGTTCTCGATCATCCCG
>CAYYNP010000286.1:0-3778 GCA_964472545.1 uncultured Planctomycetaceae bacterium
TCGTCGACGGAGCCAGTCCCCTTTTTCGGGCTCCCGCACACTTTGCAGTTCTCCTTCTCGCCAGGGGGCCACAATCGACGGCCGTCGGCCGAAAGTGTATAGTGCCATACCGTGGCCGGGGCCGGTCCGCCGATGGCTCGACGACGTCGACCATCCCTCGTGGGGCGGCCCATCGTGGAGCTGCTGGAGCCGGCGTTTCACCGAAGAGCGAGAAGAGAGGTTCTATCGTCATGCCGAAGAGATACACGGTGAAGTCGTTACGCCTTGCACTCTGCTCGCTTGCGTTGCTGGCCGCGTGCCGGCACGTTTGCGGCGCGGCCGTCCGGGTCGAGGTCATCGATCACAGTTCGCCGGCGGAATTTGCCACCGCGGAGATTCGTTCCGCGATCAACCAAGCTACACCGAAACCGCAAGGGGACTGGCGAATAGCGATTCGCCTGGTCTCCGGCGACGCAGCCGACGGCATCCGCCCGGAGGGTTTTCGCATCCGCCGAACGACGCACGGCGAAACGCAACGCATCGACGTTTTGGCGATCGATCCGGCCGGTCTGCTCTACGGCGGGCTGGAAGTGGCCGAGATCGTTCGCACGCTGGGCATCCAGCGCGTGGCCGACGACCTACAGAATCCCCACATGCGGATGCGCGGCACCAAGTTCAACTGCCCGTTGGACGTCCGCACGCCGAGCTACACCGACGTCTGCGACGCGGCCCAGATCAACATCCCCGAGATGTGGAGCCTCGACTTCTGGAAGGAGTACATCGACACGCTGGCCCGCTATCGATACAACTTCGTTTCGCTTTGGAGCCTGCATCCGTTCCCGTCGCTGGTGAAGGTGCCCGACTATCCCGAGGTGGCGCTGAGCGACGTCTGGCGATCGAAGGTCGATTGGAAAGAAGACTATCCACTACAAGGCCGGGGGTTCGTCACCGAAGAGATCCTGGCCGACGTGGAGGTCGTCCGGCGGATGACGATCCAGCAGAAGATCGACCATTGGCGTCAGGTGATGGCCTACGGCAGGTCGCGCAACGTCGACTTCTACTTTGTCACCTGGAACATCTTCACCTACGGCACGTACGGGAAACACGGCATCACCGACGACATCGACAACACCACGACCGTCGACTACTTCCGCAAGAGCGTGGCGGAGATGTTTCGCACTTACCCGCATCTGGCCGGCGTCGGCCTGACCACCGGCGAAAACATGCCCGGGGCGAGCTTTCAGGCCAAGGAAGACTGGGCCATGGCGACCTACGGCCGGGGCGTACTCGACGCTGCCCGGCGGCAACCGGATCGCAAGATCACCTTCATCCACCGCCAACACATGGCCAAGGCCACCGACATCTCACGCACGTTCAAACCGTTGATCGACGCGCCGAACGTCGACTTCATCTTCAGCTTCAAATACGCCAAGGCCCACGTCTACAGCGCCACGCGGCAACCGTATCATCACGACTTCGTCGAGGACCTCGGCCAGATGCAGACGATCTGGACGTTGCGCAACGACGACGTCTACTATTTCCGTTTCGGCGCGGCCGATTTCGTCCGCGAATTCGTCCGCAACATCCCGCACGACGTCTCGCGAGGCTACTACTTCGGGTCCGATCAATACATCTGGGGGCGTGAATTCCTGCAGCGCGGCACGGACCGGCGCGTGTTGGAAATCGACAAGCACTGGATGCAATGGCTGCTTTGGGGACGCTTTGGCTACGACCCCGACTTGTCCAACGACCGGCTGCGGGCGATCGTCGCCGACCGCTATGCGCTGGATCCGGCCGACGGCGCCCGGCTGTTGGCCGCCTGGCAGAACGCCTCGACGATCTACCCATTGACCACCGGACTGCACTGGGGTTCGCTCGATTTCCAGTGGTACATCGAGGGCTGTCAGAGCCGTCCGAGCTACGCCCAGAACGAGACGGGCTTCCACGACGTCAACCGCTTTATCAATCTCCCGCCACACGCGATGAGCAACTGCCTTTCGATTCCCGACTTTGCGAAATCCCCTCAGACGGCGGCAGCCTCGGGCAAACGGACGCCGTTGCAGGTGGCCGACGCGCTGGATCGTCACGCGAGCCGTGCGCTGGAGTTGCTGAAGACGATCCCGCAAAGCGACTGCGCGGAACTGCAACGCACGTTGGCCGATATCCGTATCGTGGCCAACCTGGGGTTCTACTACGCCGACAAGATCCGCGGCGCCACGCACTTGGCCGTCTTCCGCGAGTCGAACGATCCACGTGCCAAGGCCCGGTCGATCGAGCACCTGGTCGCCGCGGCCCGGCATTGGCACGACTATGCCACGGCGGCACTTGCGCATCACAAGAACCCGCTCTGGACCAACCGCGTGGGCTACGTCGACTGGAAGGAGAACTACCGGCACGCATTGCAGGACGTCCGCATCGCCGGCGGCGATCCGGCCGCCGAAGGCTTGCCGGCGACCGTCGACGCCGAGGCAGAACCGGTCGCCCGGCCACATCGGCGGCCGTGATGCTCCACGGCCCTAGTCGATCAGCCCGTCCAGATCCAAATCGTCGATGTCCGGCACCCGATCCTCGTATTGCTTGGGCTCGACGGGCGGACCGGGTGGCTGGCGGGTTACCGGCCGGCCGGCTTCGAGCGTGTCGGCCAGGTACTCCAGGTAGGCGATGAAGTCGGTGCACCGCTTTCGGTCCTCGGCCTTCTTCAGGCCGAACGTGGCCGCCAGGACGTCGTCGGCCGAGATCTCGGCCAGCCACTGCCTCTCCTCGGCAATCGCCGCCCGCATCGCCGGCACGGCGTCGCGGTCGAGTGAGAGCACGAGCTTGCCGGCCCGTTCGCGAAGCGTGACCCAGCCGGGGTGCAGGCTGTACGGCGCGCGGACGTAGGTGCGGCAGACGGCCGCAACGACGCCGGGCATCTTCTGCACGTCGGCGTCCCACTGGGCGAGCAACACGGCGGTGGCCTGGATCTGCGGACCATCGGAGAACATGCCCCGCAGCGGCAGCGTATTGGCCGTGTCGCGTTGGAAACGGGCCAGCGTCGCGATCGCCTGCCGCGAGACGGCCCGGTCCTTGTAGCGCGCGATCAGCCCGTGGGCCGTACCCCAACTCCGGGCCACGTTCTTCGGCCTGGCGCTGGAATAGATGCCGATCTTGACGTCCGTGTCGGGGTCCTCGATAAAACCGCGGGCCATCTCCAAGGCGGCGGAGCGGAGGGCCAGATCGGGGCTCTGGGCCAGCCTCAAAGCGATCTCGCGTACGTCCGCGTTGTCGATCTTGGCGTCCTTAAGGAAGCCGACGATCGAGGCGGCCAGATTCGGATCGTCGATCAACGTCTTCATCTGCCCGATCAGCCTCCGGGTTTCCGGAGTGTCTTGCGGGGCGTCGCCTTGGTTGGTCTTGCGGATCTCGATCAGCGCGGCCATCGCCCCTTGGCGAACCAGAGGATGCGTGTCGGTCACCAGTTTCTCCAACAACGGCGTCGCTTCGTCGCCCCGTTCGGCCAGCGTCTTGATCACGAACCAGCCGGCGTGGCCGTTGGGATGCGCGAGGTGGCGCGCCAGCGTTTCGGTGGGCATCTTCCGATAGTTGGCCGTCATCAACTCTTCGACCTGCTCGGAGTTCATCGCCCAGCCGTTGGCCAACGCATTGGATGTATCGGCGAGCAGGATCCCCACGACGATAGCTAGGGTGGCCGGGGCAAAGCGCAGCGGTGCCCCGGGATTCCTCTTCCGGGGGGGGGCGGGGCGCACCCCCCCCCCCCCCCCCGAGAAAGGCCGCGCCCCCCCCGGGCCCCCCGGGTGGG
>CAYYNP010000286.1:3788-12602 GCA_964472545.1 uncultured Planctomycetaceae bacterium
GGCAATCGCGTGGGGGGGCCGGGGGTTGCGTTGGGGGGGCGTTCGCTCGGCCCCCCCCCGGCCCACCCCGATAGTCTGCCGTCGCCGGCGCAAGGCCCGCGTTTGTGCAGCTCATCATGATCGTCGTCCTATCGATTACAGGTCGTCCAACAGGTCATCCAAATTCGGCACTACCGGCGGCCCGGCCTTGATCCCCAGGTCTACCGTGCCGTCGGCGGTCAATCGTGCGGCCAACACGTTTGGCCCCTTCTTCCGCAATACGTCGGAGATATTCGGCCGCAGGTAGAGGTCGCCCTGGCGGACGTCGGCCAGCTTGAAGCCGTTGAGGTAGACTTCGCCGCTGGCCCCGCGGGTGGTCAGTTGCAGATGCTTGTACGCCGAGGGAGCGGCCAGCGTGGTGAACGTGCGGCGCAGCAGAAACTCGTCGCCCCGGCCGACGTTGACCGCCCCACGATGCACGCGCCAGGCGGCCGCGTCGAAGTCCGGCTGGTGCCAATCGGCCGGCGGATGGCTGTCGGCCGCAATCTTGTAGATGCGGTACGTCTCGCCTTGCGAGTCTTTCGACTTCGCGGCCAGCGGGAGAATGTACTCCCAATCGTAGCAGGGCGGCTCGTTCGGATCGTAGGCGAAGGCCCGCGTCTGCGGCTCGATCGTCGCCCTGGGCTGCCGTCTGCGGATCGTGTCGATGGCCGGCAGGCGCTCGCGCAGGCGTGCGATCTCGGGCCGCGTTTCGCCGAGGAGCCTTTCCAGAGCGTCGAGTTGCTCGCGGGCGAGTTTGGTCTCGCCCGACGCGATGTTTCCCGCCGCAAGCTCCAGCGACGCAGCAACATGATGCTCCATGCGCCGATAGGCCGCCAGAAGCTGCGTAGCGTATTCTTGGTGCGGTTTCGTGGCGTTGGCTGTGTAGGCGGCGAGCCGCTGGTGCAGCGGCTGCCATCGTTTCTGTTTGTAAAGGTCGGCCGCTTCTGCCAGCGCATCGTTCGGCGGGCGCATGGCAAACACGCTCGGTGGAGCCCCGGTAACGTAGATCTTCTTCCGCGGCAGCATGAACGCCATCCCCACGGCCGCCGTCTGGCCGATCGGATACGAAAAGTGGCCGCCGCGGAGGAACTTGATGCCGCCTTCGCGAGTGCGGGCCAACTCGTAGTACCAGACCAGGTTGTTCATGAACGCCTGGAACTCGTCCGGCGGTCCCAATGCCGCTCCGGCGGGCCCCCAACTGAAGTTGAAGATCCCTTCGCCGTGGCCGCGTTCCCGGGCCATCCACATGTAGCAGACCGTGCGGCCCCAGCGACGTGCAACGGTCTCTTCATCGAAGAACCTGAACGTCAGCGCCCCCATCGAGGCCATGCCGTTGTCCATCCGTCCGCCGCGATTGCCGCCGCGATGGTTGCCGTACGGTGCGCTGCCGCCGATGAAGCGGCCAAAATAGCGGATCGATTGGGCCAGCCGCGGCTCGTCCATCTCAACGCCGCACCGCCGGGCCAACGCCAGCCCCATCAGTGCCACGAAGCCCACGTTGTTCACCTCGCCGTAGCCGCTGCACGGGCAGCCGTGTCCCCAGCCGCCGGCCGCACTCTGTCCGTTTTGCAGGATCGTCTTGTGATACGTGATCGCCGGCAACGCGGCCGAATCGCCGGTCAGCAGGTAATACTCGCAGAGATTGACCAGCGTGTAGGCCGAGCCCCAACTTCGCCCGCCGGCCGGCTCGGGATACGCGTCCTTGATCATCCCGCGGTAGAAGTGCCGACGGACCATGTCCAACGCCGCGTCGTCGCCGGAACCCATCATGAACAACGGGCCCCAAAACCCACCGCCGCCGTAGTGGACGCCGATCAGGCTGCCGGGCTCGTTCTCCAGGATGAACTGGACCATCCGGTCGCCGATCGCCTTCGAGCGCGGGCAGTCGTAGGGCCACGTGCGGCTGTAGGCTCCGCTGATGCCGAGTTCGATCCGCGCATTGAACGACTTACCGCTGCGGACCACGTGCAGCGTGAGCACGCCGCCGAGTGCGTCGGTTTGTGCCTCGGCCAGCGCGAAACCGAGCGGGACGCGGGGATCGCGGCGATGGCGGAACATCCGGCCGTTGGCCCCGACGATCACGTCGTCGACTTCAAGCGCGCCCTCGGCCGGGCTGCCCGGCTCGATGAAGCTGACGACGACCTCCGGGCGCAGGTCGACGTCGCGGATGTGGGCCCCGGTGATGCCCATCCGGTAGATCTCGGCCAGCCGCGGGCGGCCGCTGAAGGTGTAGTAACGGTAGTCGCGGTCGAGCTGCCGTTGCTGTTGCCCGGTGAAGTCGATCGCTAGCGGTTCCCGGGCGGCGAAGATCGCGCGCATATCGGGCTGTGCGGCGGCAAGTTCGGCCGAGCTGGCCAGTTCGCCCAGCACGCTGGAGTGCGTGATCTCGGTTTCGTGGTTGTTGTCGCGCACGCCCGCCAGGGCCTCGGCCACGAGATCGTCTGGCGAGTCGTCGGCCAGGGCGAGGGCCGGGATGCCGGCAGCGAGCAAGGAGAGCACGATACGGGTGAGCGCGCTCAGAGGACGGGGGCTAGGGGCTAGGGACGAGGGGCTAGGGGCGACGGGCGGAGGAGATACCACGGCCGCTGCCTCCGAGTGCCGGCGGATAATGCCGCAGCTCTTACACAGTAGCCGTCTAGCTCCGCGAGACGAGGTGACATCTCGCGGAGCGAGATGACTACTGACCCGATCTACAGTGACTCTCAACACCCGACCCCTAGTCCCTAGCCCCGAATCCCTAGCCCCCAGTCCACGTCGATCACCCCCTGGGTCGCGTCTTTTCATCGCATCGCTCATAACGGATCGATTCACGGCAACGCCTACTCTTCAAAGTGAATCCGGTAGTACTGGTTGAACGTATAATACATCACGTTGATCCCCAACCGATACGCCTGCTCGGCGACCGCGGCATCGGCGCCGGAATGGCCCGACTTCCAGGCGTCGTTGACGTCGCCGGGGTGATAGAAGACGACCCAGCGGCCGGCGTCGCGGATGCCCAACGCCCGCTCGCCGGCGTGATGCCACAGTGGCGGGGCCCCGTTGGGGAATCGATACGGGGCCTCGAAGATCGGGTCGTCGAACGCGATTCGGCTGAGCGACTTTTCGGGAAAGACCCGACGCAGCGCCCGCACCACCGCCGTGTGGAACACGCCGCCGCCGTTGTCGATGAACAGGCAGCCGCCCTCTTCGATGCAGTACCAGCGGAGCGTCTTGACCTCTTCGGCCGAGAGATCGATACCGCCTTTGCCGGTGAGGAAGACGAACGGCGGGCTGCGCTTCTCGGGAAAGTGGCGCAGCCGCGGGATTTCGATGTGCTCGGTGTCGTCGGCGATCTTGAAGCCGGTGACCTCGCGGAACCGCAGCAGCAGGTTGTAGTCGGCCCCTTTGCCCATGTCTTGGTCCCAATCGCCGCCGGCGTATTTCAGCCGGATGAAGCGTATCTTGCCGTCGACGAGTCCCTGCGGCCAGCCGCCGGGCCCTTTGCCGCCGCGGCCAAGGTTGCCGCCCTTGCCGACCTGGGCCTTGTATTGATCGGAAGTCCGCCGGTCCAAATCGTCGGCGGTCGTCACGTCGCTCAGCTTGGGTTGCTGGAGGATGAACGGGCTCCACCGATTGACGATCAGCTTCTTCTGCTTCGGCGGCCGCTTCTTCATCTTCACCACCACCTGCACCGCCGGTTCGCCGCGGCCCTTGATCAGGCCGTAGGGCTCCTCTTCGCCGAGGTTCCTAAGCAGATGCGTGAGCAGGGGAACCAGCAGCACCAGCAGGAACAGAAGTATCGACCAGCCGACCGAACTGCGAAACCGCGTGTCGCCGCCGTCGGTCCGCAGGGCGTCGGCCACGCGATCGGCCCAGGACGCACCGGCCGGCGCCGTGCGGGTGTAGGCCCGGCGCGTGGTGCGAAGCCAAACGGCCACCAGCATTACCAACGGTGGGATCGCCGCCAACAGCAGCGGCACGCCCAAGGAAATCCAATGCTCGTTGCGGGTCTCTTTCGAGTAGAGCCGGTAATCGAAGTCGTGCAACAGGGCCGGTACCGAAGTTGCCAGCCAGAACAGCCACACCCACAACGCGGCGAACACAGCGGCTGCGATACGCTGCGCGAAAAGCGCCCAGCCGCGTGGAATCCAGGCCAGCAAGGCCGCCCAGCCGCACGCGCCGGCCACGATTCCCGCGGCCACGGCCAGCCGCTGCACGCCGTCGGGAACCCCCTCGCGCTCGAGCTGCTCGGCCAGTTCGGGCGAGAGCCGCACGTGTTCGGCCGCCCGATCGACGAAGTCCGGCAGGCCACGCCATATCACGACGCCCATCGCCGCCAACAGCAGAAAGCCGAAACAGAGCTTCGTCGGCAGCGGCACGAAGGCCAATAGCCAGCGCGCGCCCGCCGCCACGCCGCGCACGCCTCCGGCGGCGATGCGATGCACGGCGGAAAGTGTGCGATAGGCGTACTTCATGCGGCGTCGATCTGCTACAGGCCCAGGTCGATGTCGTCGAGGTCGACTTTCGTGGCCGGCTTCTCGCGGTCGCCGCTGCCGGGCAGTACGGGGTCGCCGCCGGCCGGTGGCGAGGGGCCTGCACCGTTGGCCGGGCCCGCTGCGGCGCCGGCCGCCGCCAGGGCCTCGCGTTCGGCCGCGAGCTTCGCATCGCGTTCGGCCTGCTTCTCGATTTCCAGCAAGTCCTTCTTCGCCGCACGAATCGTGGCCGGCAGCTTCACGCCCCACTCTTGCCAGTCGGCAAACAGCGCGATCGACGTGACGGCCAGAATCGCCACGTGGCAGAGCACCGAGATGCCCACGGCCGAGGTCAACACGGCCGCACGCCGCGGCGCGAGCAGGTCGTCCGGATCGACGACGTCCATCGACTGCAATCGGTCGCGTTCTTTCGCCGAGAGGACGTATTCGCCCTGGCTTGCGTCTGGAGTGCTAGATCGGACGTCGCTCATGGATTATCTCCGGAAAGTTGCACGCCGGTAACTTGGAGCGTTGCCCCGGCGCGACTGAGGGCTTCGATCACGGGCAGGTAGACCCGTTTGGGCAGGTTTCGATCCACGCGCAGGCGGACGACCCGATCGTCGCGGCCGGCGAGCAGATTGGCCACGGCGGTCTCCAACGAGCCGGGCGTCATCTCGGCGCCTTGCAGGCGAGAGACGCCGTCGACGTCGATCGAGACGCTGATCGGCGCCGTCTCGACCTCCTGCAGGTCGCGGCTCTCGGCCGGCTCGAGCTGAATCCGGCCGTCCTTCATGAAGGTGGCGTTGAGCATGAAGAAGATGATCAACAGAAAGGCGATGTCGCCCATCGAGGCCAAGGGGATCATCATCGGCGGCCGGCGCTTGCGTCGGATCATGGCACGGCCCCCTTGGCTTCTTCTTCGATCAGCGTGACGATGCCGCCGGCCCGGCTGACGGCCGTGATCACCTGGTAGAAGCGTTCGAACTTCACGCCGTCGGCCAGGTTCACCACGACCATTCGTTGCTGCTCGGGCTGTTGCGGCAGGTTCAGGGCGATCAGTTTCTCCCGCAGCAGTTCGATTCCTACCGGTTCGAGGTTCGTTTCGCCGCGGCCGAAGAGCAGCCCGTCGGGGCGGATGTCGACGGTAAGGGTCTGCGACTTCGTCTGCTGCGTCGCCGCCGCAGTCGCCGGGATCTGCAAGAGTTGGCCCATCGGGCGGATCAGGCTGGTGGCCAGCACGAAGAAGACGATCATCAAGAACGCGATATCGGCGAACGGCCCCATGTTGATCTCGCACTCGCCGCGGCTGCGTCGCTTGATGGGCATGTGTTGGTTCTTCCTTCGTATAGTAGTCATCTCGCTCCGCGAGATGTCCGTGAAGTTATCTTCATCTCGCTGAGGCGAGGTGTCCGTGATGTTATCTTCATCTCGCTGAGGCGAGGTGTCCGTGAAGTTATCTTCATCTCGCTGAGGCGAGATGTGGCTGTCTCGCGGAGCGAGACGCCTACTATGCTAGTGGGCACGCTCGCCGATGTGGCCCAATACGTCCTGCATCATCTCTTCGATGGTCAACGTGAACGACTCGACGCGGCGGCTGAAGAGGTTGTAGGCGACCAGGGCGGGGATGGCGATGATCAGTCCGGCGGCAGTGGTCAACAGGGCCTCGGAGATGCCGCCGGCCACGGCGCTGGGGTCGAGCCCGGCCATCTCGGCCATCTTGTCGAACGACTTGATCATGCCCGTCACCGTGCCGGTCATCCCCAGCAGCGGCGCCACGCCGGCGATCAGCATCAGCACGTTCAACCGCTTCTCCAGCCCCGCCAACGCCCGGGGGGCGTAGTCCTCCATCCGCTTGGCCACGACCGTTTCCATCTCCAGCACACTGCGTCCTCGCAGCAGCATGCGGCGGTATTTGTCGAGCCCTGCCAGGGCGACCGCCGCCAGCGGGCCGGTGGCGCTCTGGCAGACGTGGATTGCCCCGGGCAGGTCGTCGTTCTCGAGACTGGCCGCCGCCTCGCGCCGCACGCGCTGAGTGTCTTCGGTGGCGTGGACGAACGCCCGCCAGCGGTCGATGATCACGGCCACGACCAGGATCGAAAGCAACATCAGCGGCCACATGATGGGCCCGCCGTCGAGGATGTAGGTGAGCATTGGGGGGTCTCTCTTGAACGTCGCGCGTATTGTAGTCGTCTCGCTGCGGCGAGACGTCGGCCGATTTGTTGGATAGTAGTCGTCTCGCTCCGCGAGACGAGGCTGCATCTCGCGGAGCGAGATGGCTACTATAAGCTCCTACTCTCCCTCTCCACGCAGCTTCTCCAGCAGCTTCGACGCCGTTTCGGCGCTGTCGGATTCGGGGTATTCTTCGATCACGCGGCGGAGCTTCTCGACGCCCTCGGCCGCCTGGTTCATTCGCAGGTGGACCACGCCCCAGGTCAACAGCATCTTGTGCAGCCACTCCTGGTCCTGGTAGTCCTGGCAGACGCGTTCGAGCAGCTCCGCCGTGCGCGGATAGTCGGCCCGTTCGTAGTGGTATTTCACCACCTTCTTCAAGGCCTCGGCCGCCTGCGGGGAATCGGGAAACAGCTCGGCCGTCTTCATGTATTGGGCGATGCTGTGGGCGGTGGCCGAATTGGCCGGCATTGAACTCGACGCGTAGCCGGCCTGCCGCTGGTGGACGTCGGCCAGCAGCAGGCTCGCCTCGGGCGCGCCGGCGGCTCCCTCCATGTCGATCACCAATTGCAGCACGGGGATTGCCTTGGCCACCTCGGCGGGCACGTCGGTGTCGTAGTAGGCCTGGCCGATCTTCAAGAACGCCTGGTCGGCCAGCGAGGTGTCGGGCACCAACTCCAACAACGCCCGACACGTGGCGATCGCCTGCTGCACGTCGCCCTGGGCCAGGTAGAGGTTCCACTTGGCCTCGAACGCCCGTTCCAGCAGATGGCGCGAGAGCGGGTTGCCGGCGTGCAGCTTGAGGATTTCGTCGACGCGCTCCAACCCTGCGTTGCTCTTCTCGGCCGCCCGATCGACCAGCCCCATATCGTAGAAGATCTTGGCCAGCATCTGCCGAAGCTGAGCTTCCAGCAGCAGCTTGCGTGCTTGGATGTCCGGGTCGCTGGAAACGGTGACCATGTTTTCCAGCGCGGGAGAACCGGTCTCGACGATCAACACTTCGGCCGCAATCTCCATCGGCCCCTCGCCGCGGAGGTGTTTGGCGTCGACGTATTGCACTTCGACCACGTCGCCGGGCCGCACGGTCAGTTCGCCGGCCGGCGGTTCGCTTTCGTCGCCGACGGCCACCGTCGGCACGACTCGAGCGACGAACAGCCCGCTGGTGGGCGACGTCTCCTGCAACGTGACGTAACGGCTGCTGCGCCGGATCCACTCCGCGCGATCCTCCTCCGGAGTCAGATCGACGCCGCCGCGGCCGCTGCCTTCGGTGACGATCTCCTCTTCCGGGACGACCTTGTAGCGTGCGATCAGCTTGACGCGGACTTCGTCGGGCCGGTCGGTCGCGTCGAGGTCGAGGTCCTTCAGCCGCACGAAGATCGGCTGTTCGACGGCCACGGCGGGGACGCGCTGCCGGTAGGCGCCGTCGGTGATGCCCAGTCCGGCCGTGCTCACCAGCCGGACCTCGGCCAGCCGTCGGACGGCCGCCTCGCCGGCCTCGGTATTCTTGTCGACGTAGCTGACGGTCACCGTGTCGCTGCCGCGGACGCGCAACACGCCGTCGCCGGGCTCGGAAGTCTCGGTGGTGGCACGGACGGAAGCGACGTAGTCTCCCAGCGCCCGGCCGACCGCCTCCAGCGGCACCGACTCCGAATCGCCCGACCCGGCGGTCACCTCGACGAGCAACTTCTCACCCAAGCCGTCGAGCACGGGCAAGTCCTTGTCGCGCACCCGGATGAACAGCCGGCGTCCGGCTTCGGCCAGCGTGAGGCTATCATCCTCGCGATCGGCTACCGAGGTGCCGACCATCTCGAACGCCTGCAACGCCTTGCCCCAGCGCTTGCGGTGGTAGTGGCACATGCCGATGTAGTAATAGGCGTCGTTGGTGGCGGTGCTGCCGGGATACTTGTTGATCACCTGGCGCAGCGCGGCAACGGCCTGATCAAAGGCGTTCATCTCGTAGTGGCAGGTGCCGATCCGGCAGAGCGCGGCCGAGACCTGCTCGTCGTCGTCCGATGCAATCACCTTCTCGAGCTCGACGATCGCCTCTTCGTAGTTTCGCCGCGACGTGAAGTGCTCGCCCAACAGCGACCAGGCCCGAAAGCGTGCCTTGGCGCCGGGATACTGCTTGGCGACTTGCTGCAGCGCCTTCACACCCCGTTCGTTCTGCCCCACG
>CAYYNP010000287.1:0-12568 GCA_964472545.1 uncultured Planctomycetaceae bacterium
CGACGGAGCCAGTCCCCTTTTTCGGGCTCCCGCACACTTTGCAGTTCTCCTGCCCCACCCCCGGTCCGGCTGCCCACCAAACCCGTCCGTGCCACAATCGAGCCGAGCAGGATTGCTCACGGCCCCTTGGTTTGTGCCAGCCGGAAGACGTACACGCCGGAACCGACGTCGAACGTGACGTATTCGTCGCTGCGCGTCGCGCCGCGAATCCCCGCCACGCCGGCGACGTACGTCCCGTCCTGAAACACGCGGCGGCCGCTCTCGGACACGGCCGGGTCCTTCAGTCCCATCGTGGGCACGCTCACCTTGGCCCGGGTGCCCGCCGGGATCGTCACGTCGAGGGTCAGTGAGTTTCCGTCCTTCTTCCAGGCGGATTTGATTACGCCACGGACCGTGCGAACGCGGGCTCGCGCGTACGTCAGATCATCGACGACGTGCGGGCGGATCTCGATCTGGCGGAAGCCGGGCGTCATCGGCTCCGGGCCGTAATACTCCGGGCCGCGGATGCCGGCGACGTCGTTGTAGAAGAACTCGTCGATCGTGGCCCACATGATCATGCTATCGGCCCCGGAGCCGCCGCCGGCCCACGTGGATCCGCCCCAGGATTCCCAGATCGTGGTCGCGCCCTGATCGACCATGAACCCCCAGCCGGGATAGGTCTTGGCCGTGGCCACGCGATACATCAACTCGGCGTGCCCCTCGGCGGCCAGCGTGTCGATCATGCAAGTGGTGCCCGTGTTGCCGGTGTGCAGGTGGCCGTCGTACTGCTTGGCGATACTCTCGACGACGTTCTTCAGCACGCCCGACCGATGGCCCTTCGGGACGATCCTCAAAGCCAGCGGCAGCAGATTGGCCGTCTGCGAGCCGGCGGCGTATTGATGGGTCTGCGGATCGAACCACTTGCGATTGAAGGCCTCGCGGATTTGCCGGGCGAGTTCGGCGTAGCGCCGGGCGTCGTCGGTCTTGCCCAGCAATCGGGCGGCTTGGGAAACGGCCAACGCGCCGCGATAGTAATAGCCGGTCCAGACCAGCGGCGGCGGCGTTTCCCGCGAGATGAACTGCTCGTCGCCGGGCGCCTTGCCCGGCTGCATGTGGTCGCCGTAGCGCCCGCGGGCGACGATGTGGTCCTCGGCGATCGACGTATGGTAGTCGACGCACCGCTTGATTCCCGCGTAGTGCCGCCTAACCAGCCGCTCGTCGTCATAGTATTGATAGAGATACCAGACCAGCATCGGGTAGTTGCCGCCCCAGGCCGGGTCGAAGTGCGGCGTGTGCATGTACGACGGGCAGATCGTCGGCACGTCGCCATTGGGTTGCTGGGCATGGGCGATGTCTTCGAGCCACTTGGTCCAAAACCGCGGCATGTGCTGCCGCGGATAGAGCGATCCGGTGGTCGTGGCCGGGTCGGTCCAGGCCCAGTGCTCGCGATAGAGGCAGTCCAGCGGCATGCCGAACAGACCGTTGGTCAGCGTCCACCGGACGTTCTGGTGAATCCGATTGAGCACGGGGTCGGAACACTCGAAACGGCCCGACAGATCGACGTCGGAGTAGGTCACGCGGCCCTGCAAATCGTCGAGCGTGAGCTTGCCGGGATAGCCCTCGACCTGGACGTAGCGGACCGGGTGGTAGGTGAATCTCGGCTCGTAGATCTCATCGCCGCCGCCGGTGAGCGTGTAGCGATCGGTCGCCCCGCCGCGGCGATAGCGGCGTTGATCGATCAGGCCCGTCTCGGGCGACGCGTGGGCCGAGTATCGAATCGCCACTGTGGCGCCAGCCGGTCCGTGCATCCGCAAACGTGCCCAACCGCCGAAAACCTGGCCGAGGTCGTAGACGTACACACCCGGCTGCGGGTTGGATAGCTTCTTCGGCCGCAACGTCTGAACGACCCGAATGGGCGGCATCAACTGCGATTGCATCACACCCCCGGGTGGCGACTTGACGGCGGCGGGCACCCAGGCCGAGTCGTTGTAGCCGGGCGTCGTCCAGCCGGGCCGCTCCAGTCGGGCGTCGTAGACCTCGCCGAACCAAAAATCGTTGCGGCGGATGGGGCCGTCGATCGTTTTCCAGGTCGGATCGCTGGTCAGCACCACCGTGCGGCCGTCGGCGTAGTCGAGGTGCATCTGCAACAACACGCGGGGCGAATCGCCGTATCGCTGCCAGCCCGGCTCGCAATACCAACCGTTGCCGAGCATCACGCCCAGGGCGTTGCGGCCCTTTCGCAGCCGGTCGGTCACGTCGTGGGTGACGTAGAAGACCCGCTTGTCGTAGTCGGTGGCGGCCGGGTCGAGCACGCGGTCGCTCACCTTGCGGCCGTTGAGATAGAGTTCGCTCCAACCAACGCCGGAGATGTAGACGGTGGCCCGGCGGACGTCGCCGTCGACGGTGAATTCTTTGCGCAGCAACGGCGCGGCGGCGGGCGAAACACCTGCGGCCGTGGCGTCGTGGTCGTCGGCGTCGTCGGCCAGCGTGCCGTCGAGTTTCCAGTGGCCGACCAGGGCATCGGCAGCAGTTTGCGGCTCGCCGCCTTCGGCCAGCACGCGGATCTGCTCGGGCGTGAGGGCATGGCTGTAGATCCGCAGGTCGTCGATCCCGCCGGGGAAGAACTCCGACGAGCCCGACGACGAGCCGATAAAGGCCGGGCTGGAGCCGCCCGTGTCGAGCTTGCCGCTTGCCGCCGCCGTGCCGATCTGCCGGCCGTCGGCGAACAACGCGATCGACTCGCCGTCGAACGTGGCGGCCACCAAATGCCAGCGGCCGTCGGCCAGATCGTCCTTCTTCAGCCCCGCACCGCGTTCGACGTACGTTCCGTCGATACCCAGTCCGCACCACAGCCCCCAGAGGCCACCCGTCTCGCCGATCGCCAGCAAGTGCCGGGCGTCGCCGTCGTCCTTGCGGTAGATTTCGCGCCACGCGTCGCTGCATTCGGCCGGCTTGATCCAGGCGACGATGGTGACCTGCGACGCCGGTTTGAGCTTCGCCGAGTGAGGGATCTTGATCGTTTCTGCATGTCCGTCGAGCTTCACGGCCTGCCCTAGTTTGCCGTCGACGAACGTCAACCTTCCCGGCCCGGTGCCGATCCATTGGGCCTTGAAGTCGTCTTGTTCCAAAAGCCCCATTTCAAAGCGGCTCGGCTCGCTCCACGCCGACGGCCGTCCTTGCCCGTCCCAAACGCGGACCTTCCAGTAGCATTGCTCCCGGCTGGCCAACGCCTTGCCCTGGTACTCGACGTTGACCGGCCGATCCGACGCGACCCGACCGCTGTCCCACTTGTCGCCGACGTCGCCGCGGAGTTTCTCCGGGCTGGTGGCCATCAGGATCCGGTAGGCCGACTGTGTTTGGTCGCGGTGCTTCGAGTCCAGAAGCCACCCGAATCGCGGCCGGGGCGTGTCGACGCCCAACGGCTCGGCGGCGTACTCACACGTCAACTCGACCGGCGTCAGATCGGCCCGCGGCTCGACCGGCTCGGCAGAACTTGCCGCCGCAGTCATCAGCACGCTTGTCAGAAGTACCCCGGCGACCATAGGTTTGCGCATCATAGCCTTCTCCTCATATCCAAGGGGTTGCGCAGCAACAAGATGATCAGATTCCCTCAAAAGACCCATCCCAGCGGCACCCCGACCGATTTCCCCTGCTCATAGTATGGGGCCGAACTCCATTGCCAGTCGCATGCCCGGGCGACGAGACCGGCGGCGACTGGGTTGTTGTGCATGTAATCGAGTTTCTCCAGGGCCTTCTTCTCGGTGTACAGGTTCAGCGGATAGTACTTCGATTGCCAAAACGGTTGCTTCACGTCGAACGTCTTGCCGTACTGTTGCAGTTGGCCACGTAGGAAGTGCTTCAGTTTCCGGCTCGCCCGACTCTTCCACGTCTGCATGAAACCGCTCAGCCGGCCGGCCTGGGGAAACCACACCGTGGCGTGGACGTGATCCGGCATGATCACAAAGCCGCAGCACGCGCCGTCGTGTTTCTTCAACTCCTCCGCCAGCACGCCCATGACGACTTGCCTCGCCCGCGGGTGATCGGGCGAACGGCGGCGGCGATAGCACGAGAACGTGATGAATTGGACGTGGAGTTCATCGTCGTAGATTCGTCTCTCGGCCATGTGGCCATTATGCCATCGGGTTGGCGGTGGCACAATCATCTTGTTGCTGCGCAACCCCGACGATTTTGCGAACGAGTCGAGGGAAGTGGCAAGGCCCTCTCCGCAAAATCATCGGGGCTACCCGGTTACTGCGGAAAATCATCGGGGCTACCCGCTTTGTTTCTCCGGACTCACGCGGAAAGAGTAGACCCCCGAACCAACGTCGAACGTTACGTAGTCGTCCTCTCGGCGCCCGGCGGCAACCCCCTCGGCCCCGTCGATGTACTCGCCGTCCTTCCACACGGTCCTGCCGCTCTCGGCAATGGTGACGTCCTTCAGACCCAACGTCGGCACGCTCACCGTGGCCGTAGTGTTGGCGGGAATGGTGACGTCCATCGTCAGCGAATCGCCGCCTTTCCGCCAGTGGACGGCCACCCGGCCGCGGATCGTGTTGTGCGAGGCTTTGACCCACTTCAAGTCGCCGACGACGTACGGCCGGATGGCAATCTTCCGAAACGACGGCGCCGCCGGGGCGATGCCGGCCAGGTCGCGGTAGAAGAAGATCTCGCTGCTGCCGAGCATCTTCATGTTGCGGCAGTGGTGCGGTTCGCCTTCCCAGGTTTCCCAAACGGTGGTCGCCCCTTGCCGCACCTGATAGCCCCAGCTTGGCGGCGTGGTCTGCGTGGCAATGCCGTACATCAACTCCGCCAGTCCGTGCCGGGCCATCGTCTGCTCCAGGGCGTCGGTGCCGATGATGCCGGTGGAGAGATGGCCGTTGTGGGTCACGGCCACGTCGTGGGCCAGGTGCTTTACGACGGCCTCGCGCCGCGACTCGGGCACCATGTCGAACGACAGCGCCAACGCATTGGCCGTCTGCGTACCCGTGCCGTAGTATCCGGCCGACGCGTCGAAGAACTCCTCGTTAAACGCCGCCTTGATCTCGTCGGCCAGCTTGAAGTAATGTCGGGCGTCCTGCTTGTGGCCGAGGATTTCGGCGATTCGGGCCGTCAACAACACGTCGTAGTAGTAATACGCCGTCGAGGTCAGCAGCGGCGAGGTTTGCGTGGGGGCGAACCGCGACACGCCGCCGGCTTGCGGCTCCATGTGATCGCCCAGCCCGTGCGTGAAGATGTGGCCCGGGGCGTGCTGCGCCTTGTAGGCGAGCATCTTCTTCAGCCCGTCGTAATGATCGGCCAGCACCCGGGTGTCGCCGTAATACTCGTAGGCGAACCACGTCAGCAGCGGGTAGGTGCTGATCCAGCACGGATACGGCGAATAGCGCCGCCCCACCTGCCCGCTGCGGCGCCACTTCGGCGCGGTGACGGCCAGTTCGCCGGTGGTGCGTTGCGTGTCGCGGATGTCCCACAGCCACTTGGCGGTGAAGGCGGCCATGTCGATGTTGTAGATGTAGTCTTCCCAGACGAAGCCCGTATCGCCCAGCCAGGCCACGCGTTCGTCCCGTTCGGCGGCGTCTTGGGGGATGCCTTGCAGGCTGCACAGGAACGTCCAGAGTGCGTTGTGGTGGATCTGGTTCAACAGCGGATTGGAACAAGCGAATTCCCCGGCCAACTCGATGTCGTTGCGGACGAAGCGGGCTTCGAGGCTCTCGGCGGTCGGCTTCTTGGGCAATCCGGTCACTTCGACGTAGCGGAATCCGTGCAACGTGAATCGCGGCTCCCATTGCTCGGGCCCTCCGCCCTTGAGAATGTACGTATCGGTCTGCGACGCACCGCGATTGGGCCGCGTATCGAGCCGGCCGTCGTCGTCGATGCACGGCGAGTAGCGAAGCCGCACTTCGGTGCCTCGGGAACCTTGCACGCGGAGCTTCGTCCACCCGGACATGTTCTGCCCGAAGTCGAAGACGTAAACGCCCGGGTCCGGCTCGTGGATCTTCACCGGCTTGAACGTCTTAAGCACCTTGGCCGCCGGGATGTTCTGGGCGACGAGTCGGTTGCTCGGCGGATGCGTCACGCGCACTTCGTGCCACGCCGAGTCGTCGAACTCGGCCTGCGTCCAGCCGGGCGTCTCCAGCCGGGCGTCGTAGACCTCGCCGCGGCAGATGTCGTTTTCCAACACCGGCCCGCCAGACGTCTTCCAATCTTGGTAGCTGGCGACGCTCATCTGCCGGCCGTCGGCCAACTCGACGTTCATCTGCAACAGCACTTGCGGCCGGGTGCCGTACGGTTTGCGGCCCTCCGGCGGACTGACCGCACTGTACCAGCCGTTGCCCAGCCACACCCCCACCGCGTTGCGGCCGGGCCGCAGGTATTCCGTCACGTCGTAGGCCGTGTAGTAGACGCGGGTCGATAGCTCGTACGGCTGGTCGTTGTAATAGGCGCTGGTGACCGGATCGAGTACGCGGTCGCCCACGCGTCGGCCGTTGATATAGAGTTCGTAGTACCCCAAGCCCGAGAGAAGGACCCGGGCACGGCGGACCTCCTTGTCGATCTCGAATTCCTTGCGGAACCTCGGCGCCGGCGCCGTTTCGGTCCCCACGGGCGTGCCGGCCTCGCCACTGACGGCGTCGGTCGTGTTGTCGTCGAAGTTCCAATGCGCCACGAGCCCCTCGCTGACGGCACCTGCTTCTGCGGCGGCGAGCGATTCCATCTCCTTTGCCGAAATCGCCCGGCCGTAGATTCGCACGTCGTCGATCGCGCCGGCGAAGAACTCGCCGCGGCCGGCCAGCGAGCCGATTTCCGCGCCCCACCTTCCTTCTGTGTCGAGCTGGCCTTCGACTTCCGACGAGCCGATCTGCTTGCCGTCGGCATAGAGCCGGATGGCCGCGCCGTCGAAGGTGGCCGCCACCAGATGCCACTCGCCGTCGAGCAGCCGCTCGGGCGCCAACTCCGCCCCGCGTTCGACGTACTCGCCGCCGATGCCGAAACCGCACCACAGCCCGTGGAAACTGCCGTCGCGGCCGATCGCCAGAAGCTGCCGTGCGTCGCCGTCGTCTTTGCGGTAGATCTCGCGCCACTGGTCGCCGATCTCGGTCGGCTTGATCCAGGCGCTGATCGTGATCTGCTCCTTCGGTTTCAGCCCCGGACGGGGCGCCATCCGCACGGATTGGTTGTGGCCGTTGAGTTTGATCGCCCGGCCGATCCGCCCGGGCACGTACGGCGGGGGCCCGAGATCACCCATCGCGATCCACAGACACCGACCGTCTTTCTCGCTCAACAATCCCATGCCGAACTCCGCCGGCTTGCTCCACTCCGACGGCCGGCCCTGCTTGCCCCAGAGCTGCACCTTCCAGTAGCAGACTTCCCAACTGTTAAGCGGCTTGCCGTCGTAGACCACGTGAATCGACCGATCGGACGCGACCCGGCCGCTGTCCCATTTGTCGCCGAGGTCCTCGCGGAGCTTCGCTTCGCTGCTGGCGACCAATACCCGATAGGCCGTTTGGCGTTGCCCGCGAGCGACCGACTGCGGCACCCAACTCAGCCGCGGCTTCGGCGTGTCGATTACCGGCGGGTCGGTCAGATACTCGCACTTCAGCGACGTCGGCTGCAATGCCATGCGACGCTCGATCGGCGCCATCGGGTCGGTCGTTCTTTTCGCAGGATCGACGTACCGGGCCAGATCGCGCATCGCGATCACCGTGTAGCCGTTGTCTTTGAGGTGCTTCATGCATCGCTCGAAAACGGCCCGATCGGTGTTCACCCAGGGGTGTTTTCCGTCCGGCACGCCGTGGAACGTCAACACGGCGACGCGGCCGTCTTTGGCCCGGTCGAGCGTCCACAAGAAATCGTCCCAGGTGAAGTTCGGCCCGAAGGCGCCGGTCGTGGGGACCATCAACGGATGGTCGTCGGCCGGGTCGTAGGCCGGCCCTCGGTCGCCGCGATCCGAATACGGAAACTCCGGCCCCACGCCCCGTCTGGCGAAAGAGTATCCCTTGCGGCCGAGGACCTCGATCGCCGGTAGATTGACGTGATAGCCCGGATAGCAGAAGCTCACCGGCCGCGGCAGTCCGTGTTGGCGATGCACCCGTTCGATGTGTTCCACTTCCCCGACGATCTGCTCCGGCCTCAGCCGCGTGAGGTTGGGATGGCTGCGCGTGTGGTTGCCGATCTCGAAGCCCATGGCGTGCAGCTTCTCGACGTCCTCCCAGGTCATATACGCCTGCTTGTCCTCACGGAACCAGCCGCAGTCGGAGACGAAGAACGTGGCGCCGAACCCATAACGTTTCAACAGCGGCGCTACGAACTCGGCGTCGGACCGGTTGCCGTCGTCGAACGTCAGCACCACCACGCGATCCGGCACGGACGCAACGTCGGCGGCCGACGCGACGGCCGTTGGCATAAGCCCCGCAAAACCTCCAAGCAACGTCGCAATCAGAATCGCCCGCATGATGACCCTCCCGTCAGGAGACAACGCTCGCCGAGCCACGTCCCACGCGCCGACTCGAACGGCCACGTCGGACCCGATGCGCCCTGTATATATCAGACAGGGCCGGCGGCATCAACACGACGAGCCGACACGTCACAACGGCGTCACAACCTCCCCGAGTGCCCTGGGCGAACGGGGTGCCCCGGACGGCCACAGAAATGACGACGCCTATCGCGGAAAGACGTCGGGGCAACTCGCGCAGAACTGCCTTTGGCATGAGGAGTTCTGCCCCCTTGCCTCCCCTTTTCTCCTTATGCGTTATACTGAACGGAGGAAGATGTCCCAGGTGCGGAGCACATTGCCATGAGCCAGCCAGCAAGTCCTGAACCACTTGTGCCCGAACGCCGGTGGTACCAGTTCAGCCTTCGTTCCTTGCTGCTGGCGACCGCGGGCTCGAGCATCCTCCTGGCCGTCTTCTTTACAACTCGGGGACAAGCTCCCGACCCGGCTCCGTACGCCAAACCGTTCGCCAAGCTGATCTCATCGGCCGACAGGGTGGTTGTCCGCGATGGCGGATACGACTGCTGTGGGCCGATCGAAGGCCAGAGGATCCTCTTTGAAGTCACGGATCCGGACGAGCTGGCCGAGTTGAGTAACAACCTTCAGTTTGTCCGGAAAGAGCCGTCCAGGTCGTGCGCCTGTTGCGGCTGGCCGGGGATCGACTGGTATTGCGGAGATCGGCGCGTCGCGCTCACTTCGATCAAGCACGGCGCCGCTCTCCGTTGGACGGGCTTTCCAGGCGACGCCGAATTGACGCCCGAATCGGCCGAGTGGCTGCAGCAGTGGTTAGAGAAACACGACGTGACGCCGGCCGACCGACAATACGACCTGTGGCCGGAGGCAGGACAAGAGGACGGCGGAACCGCCAGGACGAATCTCGATAGCGAGGCACGGCCGTGAGCCACACGCCACCCCCGGAACCGGAATCCAGACGCAGGTGTCGCAGGTGCAACTCGCCGGCCGACGTGTCCTCGGCGGAGCGCACTTGGGACAATGCGTGCCCGGAGTGCCAAGAGCCCTGGTGGCTTGCCCGCGGCGACACGATTCCGTGCAGGGTGACCCGCATCGGCCCGTTCGGCATCTTCGTCGAGGTGGCACCGGGAATCGAGGGGATGATCCACGTCTCAGAGTTGTCTTCTGCCGCAATCGATCACCCGGCAGAGGCGGTGGCGGTTGGAGAGGAGATCCTAGCCATAGTGTTGATGATCGACCCATGGGATCGGAAGATCGGGCTGAGCCGGAAGAAGGCGACGTGAAGGCCGTTGACCCGTGCGAGCGCCGAGTGATCGGGGCCCCCACGGCTTCAGAGGGTGAAACCAATGACCGACATCAAGAGTCCGACCGTCATTTGGATCAAAGGCGCCCTTTTCCTGTTGCTCGGTCTGCTCGCGGCCGTGCTCCTGGTGTTGCACGCGCCGAACGTCACCGTCGCGCTGTTGCTCTGCCTTGCGGTCTGGGCGTTCTGCCGCTTCTACTACTTCGCGTTCTACGTTATCGAACATTACGTCGACGCAGATTACCGCTTCTCCGGCTTGCTTTCGTTTCTACGCTACGCGCTATCCAAACGCCGTCGCAAACGGTAGGTTCGAGCTAGTGCTCTGTCAACATTCGAAAGTGGGGCGAGCATCCTGCTTGCCGTTTGTGCCCCAGCGTCAAACGCAAGCCGGAAGCTTACGCGGGTGGCACCGGTTCTTGAACCGGGAGGTGATGCCGAACAGCCCCGCGGGTGACACCGGTTCTCTAACCGGTGGGGCGAAGTCCCGGGAGGTGACGCCGAACGGGCAAGTCTCGTCAAGCAGACTACGGAGCGGCTCAACGCCGTCGGCTCGCCGGCACGAGTGGCGGCGATCTATCGGGCACCGATTCCATGGACGGATCCGTTCCGCCCTCACCTCCCGTGGCAGAGCCACACTACCCGCTCTTGACCCGGCCGCCGCGCCGCCACTAAGTTGGACGGCGTTGTTCTCGAGCACGCGTCCAGATTCCCGATCCACCGCCGGCGAGCATGTCGAATAACGACGGCGACACTCACGATGCATCTGCGCTGCCCGGTGGCCCCGGCCAACCTGACCCACGCCGCCCGGCCCAGTTCACGATCTGGGACCTGCTCGTCTGGATGACCGTCTGCTCGTGTTTCTTCTCCACGGCCCGGCTGGCCGGCATCATCGCCGTCGTTCTGCTGCCGGCGTTTCTAATCGCCCCCTCGGTGCTCGCCCATCCCCGCAACAGCCCCCGGGTGAAGCTCTGGTTCATCGTCATAGGGCTCATCATGTCGCTGGCCCTGTTGCGGGCGGGGTGAAGAGGCCTACTTCTGCAAATGGAGATACGGCAATGGAAGCCCGGGTGCCCCGGACGAACGGGGTGGCTCGGACGGTTTTGCGGAAAGGACGTGGCGATCGCGGTGTCTTGTTCGCAAAATCCGTCCAGGTGGCAACGCCACGAGAGGCACTCGCTCGGTCTCCTCCTGTGGCTGCGCCACCCCGACGCCTTTTCCGGCAAAGCCACAGAGATGACGACGCCTATCGCGGAAAAGCGTCGGGGTCACCCGCGGCGCTCGACGCCTTGCAGAAGATCACCCAAGATGAAGCCTCCGTCATTCTCTGGGCCGACGCTGCAACGGCCATCCGCAAGATCCGCGAGGAGGATGGGGATGCAGAGGGCGACCAATCTCGCATCCTACGGCCGGAGAACCACAGGCGTGGAAGTCCGTTTGGGAGAAGACGCCCAAAACCCTTCAATCCCCCGATTGGGCCTCAACTCGTCTGATATCTCGAAGCGCAATCCAAAGCGGCAACCCCGCAGCCGGTGCAAACGCGAAGTCGATCCAGAACCAGCAAAAGGGAATTCCCCGCAGAGGGATGCAAATGCCGGCCAAGACGGGAATCAGCACACACGCGATCAGCCCGCATTGCACAATCCAAACGTTGCGAACGGGGTCTCGGACGGCCCCGGCGAACAGGATTGCCAATACGACGTGGGCGAAGGCGAGCCAGTCATGTGCATACAACATGAAAGGGTAAGTTGCCTCGACGGACTCCAGCCCTTCAATGGCCTGCCGTACGAAACGGTGCAGCCCATCGGTGGCTTCGCCTCCTCCCCAGGCTACGCGAACGGCCAATTTCAATTCCGCGAGTGCGGGCCATACCGTGACGCCGGACACGAGGAGCCCAAAGGCGACAATGCCCAACATCCACTTCGCTCGTCTCATGTTCGTCATGTCTGGTTCACCTTTGCGGCAACGTGTTTACGGGGCTCGGTATGGCGTCGATCTTGGGCTGCCTGGCTTTCGTGCTCATGCGGAGCACCCGAGTGAAGATGCGCGCGGCCAACGGCATCAGGCCCGCGCGAACGATGGCCACCCACAGCGGGTCGACTTTCGCCCAAGCCACATTATAGGCGATTCGCTTCAGCGTGCCGGGCAGCCCGAGCGAACGTCGTACGATCGAACCGAACGTAAGGAAATCGCGGTAAGCCCGTTTGTGGCCCGCCTCGAGTTGCTCGGGCGTCATCCGGCGCGGGCGGAAGACGGCGTGATCGGTATCGTAGTAGGCCCACCGGCGATGCAAGATCCGTCCGTCGGCCTGAAGACGGTCGAACGCCCTCGTTCCGGGTAATGGCGTAAGGACGTGGAACGTCGCCGTGAGGAGCTTGCTTTTGACGGCGAACTCGACGGTCCGATCGAAGACGTCGGGCCCGTCGTGGTCGAAACCGAAGACGAAGCTCCCGTTGATCATGATGCCCGCGTCGTGAAATCGCCGGCACGCCCGGGCATAGTCGGCCGTTGCGTTGACCGACTTGTTGTTGCCCCGCATGTTTTCCGCCGAGATCGACTCGAAGCCCACAAAGAGGCTGCGGCAACCGGCGTCGTAGGCCTCTTCGAGATAGCCCGGGTCGTCGGCCACGTCGAGCGACGCGGCGGCTTGCCATACGATGCCCGAACCGCGCAGCAGATCGAACATCGCCCGGGCGTGACGCCGATTCCCCAGCAGGTTGTCGTCCAGGAAGAAGACCAGGCCGTCGGCCACGTCGGCCAACTCTCGCTCGATCCGGTCGATGGGGCGCGCCTCATAATAGCTCGGCCCCCAGAAGCTGGACTTGTAACAG
>CAYYNP010000288.1:0-12534 GCA_964472545.1 uncultured Planctomycetaceae bacterium
CCGCCGGCCTGAAGGCCGTATTCCTAGCGTTCTGCACCTGAAAACGGAAGAGCCTCTTTTTCTCACAGATCACGGTCGAAGGGAGTAGGTCGAAGTGATGGGTAAGAGGAAGACGAAGCAAGCCAAAGCTGGGGTGTACTCCTATGCCCGGTTCTCCTCTCCAGAGCAGGCGATGGGGGACTCGGAGCGACGTCAACTCGAAGCGGCGAGGGCTTGGGCCGAGCAGCAGGGGCTGGAGCTGGACGAGTCGGACATGCTGACGGACCGGGGTCTCAGTGGATACCACGGTGACCACCGCACGAAGGGCAAGTTGGGCACCTTCCTAGCTGCCGTCGGGGCGGGCAAGATTCTCGATGGTAGCATATTGCTGGTTGAAAACCTCGACCGACTGGGCCGGGAGGGACCAGCCAAGACATTGCGGGAGATCATATTCAAGCTCTGGGACCACGGCATCACCCTCCAAACCCTCAGCCCTCGGGAAACCTATGAGCCAGGGTGTGAGAATGATCCGATGTTCCTGGCCCTCATCATCTACCTGCAACGAGCCTGGGATGAGTCCGAGCGGAAGGGCGAGCGGGTACGTGCGGCGAGAGCCAGAGCCCGAGAGCTGGCCCGGGCCGAGGGCCGAATCCTGACCAGGGCCGCCCCCGCTTGGCTTACGGTGACGGAGGCCGGTCAATTCGAGCCGATTCCTGAAGCTGTGGAGACGATACATTTGGCTTTTGACCTGAAGCAGAAGGGACTCGGCAAGATTCGGATTGCCAATACCTTGAATCGGGAGGGTACTTGGACACCTCCACGCCGAGGCAAACTGAAGTGCGAGGGGAATGGAAAGGGTAGCGGGTGGCGTGAGAGCTACGTTCAGAAGATCCTGCGGAATCGAGCCGTGATCGGCGAATACCAGCCCTTCACGAGGATCGACGGCAAGCGGAAGCCCGCTGGCGATCCGATCCCAGACTACTACCCACGGATCGTGGAGCCTGGGCTTTTCCATGCCGTGCAGGCCCGATTCGCGGGAAACGGAGGAAAGGGTGGCCAGACCGGCAAGGCCCGCAACCTGTTCGTGCATCTCGTGAAGTGTGCCTACTGCGGAGCCACGATGGCCTTCGTCGACAAGGGAAAGCCACCGAAAGGCAACCGGTACTTGGTCTGCGACCAAGCCCGGCGAGGCTTGGGATGCTCCTACACCAGCGTCCGGTACGATGAGTTTGAGAATGCGGTGCTAGAGAACTGCCGTCGGCTGCGACCGGATCAGGTGCTTCCCGCCCCTGACGAGAAGATAAGGCTCTGCCAGTCGTTGCGGGAGCGTGTCCAGGGGAAGGGGGCTGAATTGGCCGAAATCAAACGGCAGACGGAGAACCTCATCGACCAGACCGCGCGGACCAACGATCGCGGCGTCCGTGACCGGTACGAAGCGAGAGTCAGGAAGCTCGACGGGCAAGTGGCCGGCATCGAGAAGCAGAAGGCCAAGGACGAGAAAGAACTGAGGAAGGCCGAGAGCGGGCTCCGATCGTTCACGAGGTGGAAGCGAGGGCTCGCGGAGTTGCAGGAAGGCATCGTCGGCAACGTCGAGTTGAGGCTTCGCCTGCGTGCCCACCTCCGCGAGTTGATCGACCGGATTGACGTGTTTCCCGTCGGATTTCAGCGGCGACACGATCCTGATGAAGCGGAGCGGGCCCTTGAGGGCTTGTCTGGTGACGAAAGGCATAAGGCGAGGGAGACCTACGATCGGTCAGTGGACTCCTTTGCTGAGACGATCGAGGCAGCCGTCATTGACTCCAGCCCCGACTGGAAACCCGACACGGAGTTCTACGCCTTCCTGGAGAACGTGACCGAGCGACGGATGTCCCGCGAGGGCCGGTTCCTCCGGATTCACTTCACGACCGGGGCCGTGGTCGACGTCGTGCCCGAGGGGAGTCTTGCATCGGGCCTGGAATTGGTCAAAGATGGTAGGTACAATGTCGGTTGGCGATTCGTGTCCCCGGGCATTGACCGGCTTTGGAAGGAATTCGAGGGCAGGAACAGGTAGCGTTGATGGTTCCAGTAACGTGCGATCTCGAAGCGTACGAAGACGTCATCATTACGCCAAGGAGTCCAAGAGAATGTCGGATATTTCCATTTGGCAATGCCAAAAATGTGGGGAGGCAGTCCACGGTTCCGCGGAGAAGTGTAGTAGGTGCGGAGCAAAGAACCCGTCGGACCCGATTGCAACGGAACAACAGGGGGTAAATACGGAGAATGTGGCTCCGCCAGGAGTACATTCACGGCAAAGTTCCCCGGCAGATGGGATAGAACCTGCCGGCGAAGGGCCGGCCGAGATGTAGCCACGAGCGGCGAGGCTTCGGGTCGGGTTAGACTGCGGTCAACATCAGGATATTGTGGCCGCCGGCTGCCGAAACGGTCATCGCCCGCTTGGCCATCTCCTGGCCACGGACATCGGAGAAGTCGAACGGGTAGGCCGAAAGTTCCCGGAACAACTCGTTCATCCGCGAGGGAGACGGCTCGATGTCGATCTCGCCGGTGAGAAAGCCCACGGCCTGGGCCAGGCTGGAGACGGGGATCACGTCGACGCCTTCGACCACGGCCGCTTCGGCCGCGCTGTCGGTGGGCACCAGCATCCCGCGCAGGCCGGCCTGCCCGGCGGCGGTCATGGCCATCGACAAGGCCCCTTTGGCCGGCCGGGTGGAGCCCTCCAACGCCAGCTCGCCGACCACGGCGTAGTCGTCGAACCGTTCCGAGTCGATCTGCCCGCTGCCGGCGAGGATCCCGATCGAGATCGGCAGATCGAACGACGCCGCCTGCTTGGGCAACTCGGCCGGCGCCAGGTTGATCACGATCCGACTCTGCGGCCGTTGGAAGCCCGAGTTGACCATCGCCCGCTCGACCCGATGCGTGCTCTCGCGGACCGCCGCCTCGGGCAGACCGACCAGAACGGTCTTCGGCAGCCCGGCGGGCGAGACGTCGACCTCCACCTCGACGGGCAGGGCGTCGATGCCGAGCAGGGAAAAGGTTTTGAGTTTGGCCAGCATGCGTCGGTTCGGTCCGTCGGACGTCGGTGCCTACCCACACGAAGTCACGACCGCTCACCGACGAACCAGCCACGACCCCCCATATTGTGGCACGGGCGATTCGGGCTGACAAGGCCCCCGCGAGACGAAGGCCCCCGCGAGACGAAGGCCCCCGCGAGACGAAGGCCCCCGCGAGACGAAGGCCTGCAAGAGACGTTGGCTGCCGACCGGCGGCGCCGGTTCTTGAACATTCAAGAACCGATGCTACCTCGCAGCCGCCGCCAAGCGTGACGGATCCCCCGTCAGTCGTTCGCGGATGCGGCCGGGGCATCGAAGGCGACGCGGAAGCCAAGGTAGTTGTTTCGATAGTCCGACGAATCCCGACGCCGATTCGCCGACCGGCAGTAGCCCGGGTAGCCGCCCTCTCCGTCTCTTTCTGCATCGGTCCCTGAACCAACAGCACCGAACTGGCGACTATCCCCGCGAACGACCGTTGACCGCAAGCCATGATCTTGCTCCTCGACCGCGGTGAAGGATGCGATGGGACCTCATGCCCTCGTTTGCAATCCCGAGAGACGCCAGGGTGCCGTCAGGCGCAGGCGGATGCTAGCCAATCTGTACGCCAACAACATCCATAGCACCGACCGTCCGGGGGCTCTTGCCCCTGGCCGCTGCTCTCGATCACACAGGGGCGATTCTTCTTGCAGAACCAGTTCCATGGAGGGGTGCTTAGCGTGGGTCTGCGGCTCTCTAGGTGGCGGAATCCCGCCGAATAGCCCGATCGGCCCAATTTTTCCGGTCTTTCTGGAAAAAAACCCTTTGAGACTCTTGACGAATGA
The DNA here is from genome assembly GCA_964472545.1 of uncultured Planctomycetaceae bacterium. Taxonomy (GTDB): domain Bacteria; phylum Planctomycetota; class Planctomycetia; order Pirellulales; family Thermoguttaceae; genus CAYYNP01. The sequence continues at coordinate 3,848 of CAYYNP010000288.1, forward strand.
CCCTCTCACGTGGGAGAATAGGGTCAGTTGGACTTCAGCTACTGGCTAACCTATGAGCGTTGTGCTGAAGCTGACTGCGACACCCCCCACACAGGTTTGGGACGGTTTTGACGGCGAGCGGGAGCTTGAACTTCCCGCACGATCTGCAGCCACCTCAAACTCCCACCCAACGCAACACGGCCCCACCCCCGAACCGTTGAGTTGACGTACCGCGGCGGTCCAAGACGCATGGACCGGCCGTCTTCGGCGACGCCCCGCAATTGCCCGTCGTCGGGCGACCCGTCACGTCGCGACCCCACGGCGGAAGGAGGAACACGATGAGACCCGATAAGGCATCGTCCGTAGAAGAGCTTCAGGTCATCAGCCGTTTCGAGAGTTTGCGTACGATTCTCCAAACGGAAGACTACACGGACCACTTGGACAAACCGTTGGCGTATTGGGCGTTGCCCAGCGATCGGCGGTTGCCGCTGGCGTTCCTCGGCCGTTCGCTCAAAGATCTCTTGGCCACGCCGTACGTCGATCTGTCGGCCACGCCGGGTATCGGGCGGAAGAAGATCCGCTCGTTCGTGCAGTTGCTTGCCCGTGCGGCCAACACCAATCCGGCCGAACTGCCCGCCGAGACCGCCCCGGCGGTCAATCATCGGCCGATCGCCCCCACCCACAAGGTCTCGTCCAACGGCAACGGCTTCGACCCCGGCTCGGTTTCCGAGGTGGTTTGGGCCCGCTGGCGGACCAGCGTGGTCAAGCACGGCTTGGCCGACGAGACGCTGGGCCGCCTGGCTCCCACGCTGCGGAACATGACCCGCGTGATCTGGAACGTGCCGCTGGGCGCCTACACCGATTGCACGCTGGCCGAGATCCGTGGGATGAAGACGCACGGCGAGAAGCGTGTGCGGGCGATCATGGAGGTCTTCTACAGCGTCCATTGCCTGGTGGCCGAGATGGGCTCGCAGACGCATCTGGTGGTGCGTATCGTGCCGCGGCTGATCGACGAGGTGGAACGTTGGATCGGCGAATCGCTGCAGACGTCCGGCGTGCCCGACGACGACGAGATCTTCCGCGAACTGATCCATCCGCTCTTGCAGCAGGTCGACCTGGACGCCACGCAGCAGATCGCCCGGCTGGCCGAGAACCGCGTGGGCCTCAGCGGCCCGATCACCAGCGTGCGTCAGGCCGCCCGCACCATGGGGCTGACCCGGGCCCGCGTCTATCAACTGCTCAACGAGATCAACGACATCGTGACCGTCCGCTGGCCCAACGGCCGGCATCAGGTCTACGAGCTGCGCGACAAGTACCAAAGCGAACTCGATCAGGCGGCCGACCCCCGCGAACTCACGCAGTTCAACGCCGCCATCGAACTCTTCTACCCCGGCAGCCGCCGCGGCGCCGCCGGCCCGCTCGAGCAGGCGCCGATGATGGAAGAAGTGCGGAGTCAGTTGATCGAGGCGTAGGTCGCGTCTCGTTGCCGTAGCCGAATTCGCCGGGATTTGGCGTGTTTGCGCCGGCGTGTTGGGGGTCGTTCCCAAACGGGAGTTTGGGAACAAGTCGTGCAACTACGGCGCCAAAGTCTGGCGACTTCGGCTACGCTGCGTCTGCTCGCGCCGGTCAGCGAATCCCCGCCGCTTCCAGTTCGCGAATCTCCCGCTCCCAGGCGCGGCGCTCGTCGTCGTCGACCTGTGGATCCGGCAGTAGGCTGCGGCGGGTGCAGTTGACCAGGGCCTGGAGCGTCTGATAGCGGCGCGTTTGGCCGATCGCCGGCGGGACGTGGTCGGCGACGATCTGCACCACGTCCTCAATCGATTCCGGCTCGACCGCCTTGAGGTGCGAACGCAACGAGGCAAACGCCGCGGCCGAGTAGCCTTCGGTGATTGCGTCGAGCCGATCCAGCGCCCGGTCCGAAACCTCCGGCAACACGCCGCGGACCATCCAGGCGAGAAACGCGAGCCGATCGTCTTCGGCCGGATCGAGCACCGGGATGATCAGATCGCCCACGCGGCCCGGCCGCCGCAGGTCAGGCGAGAGCAGATGGATTCGGGCGGTCATCAGAAGCCAGACGACGCGGCCGCGCAGCCGGGGGTCGGACATCATCGCCTGGATCTTGCCGGTCAGGCGGCGTTCGGTGGAATGGGTTTCCGCGCCCACACCGCCGAATTGGGTGTCGGCCTCGTCGACGAAGATCACCACCTTGTCGAGCGCTTCGAGCAGCCGGCGGAGCCGCTCGAAGATCACGTCGGTTTGGCCGAACCACTGGCTGCGAATGTTCTTGAGCACCAATACGGGCACGTCGAGTTCCGCGGCCACGGCCTCGAAGATGAACGTCTTGCCGCCGCCGATCGGCCCGGCCACGGCGGCCCCGGCCAGGGCCTTTTCGCCCGTGGCGCGAAATCGCGGCAGCAGTTCATCGCGCAAGAACCGCTTCAGACGCGAGAAGCCGACCACGTCCACCAGCGTGTGCGACGCCCGTTTGAATTCGACCACGTCTTCGCCGATCTGCCCCTGGACGAACAGCTCGACCTTCTCGACCACGCCGGCAGGTGTGATCGGCTCGTCGCCGTAGGCCGAGCCGGCCAGGAGTTGGCGCACCGCGTGCAGCGACAGCCCGGCACTGAGTTCGGCCAACTCGCCGGCCGCGGCCCACATTTGCGGTTGCCGTCGGGCAGAGTGCGAAAATGAGTCGATGAAATGCCGCCGGTCGTCGCGCGACGGCGTCGGAATCTCGACCGAGAGCACTTGCGGCAGCCGGGCCACGCGGGGATGGATCAACCCGCGGGATTCGGCCACCAGACAGACGGAATCGCCGGCGCCGAGAAACGCCGGATCGGCCAGCCAATCCTGCACGATGCTGATGCGGTGCAACTGCCGGTCGTTCAACGTGGCGACGTCGCCGCTGCCGGCCGGCAGGAGCATGTCGGCCGCTTCGATGAAGATCAGCAGGTCCGGCTTCAGATCCGACGTCCGCGAGCAGACGGTCAACTGCCGCAGCATCTCCAGCGCCAGCGTGGGATTGCCGATGGCGTCCAGCAGGAGTTGTTCGAACTGGTCGCCAAGGCGTTCGGCCTCGCTGGGGCCTTTGCGGCGCAGGCCACGCAACAGCAGCGTGTCGGCGTCGACGCCCGACTTCCAGGAGATCCACGCCCGCTTGAGTTCCTCGCGGCCGTCGAGCACGCGGATCGGCCCGTTGAGTTCGTAGACCAACCGGATCAGCCCGGCCGTCTTTGCCTTCGCGCACAGAAACGGAATCAGCGGGACGTATTGCCGGCCGTCGTAGAACAGGTCGTAGACGTTGCCGCAGAGCACCAGGCTCCGCGATTGCTCGGAGTTGAGGATCCGGGCGAACTTCGAGAAGAATTCGTGGCTGTGATCTGGCATGGGGCTTGGGCGCGGGCGGCGGATAGTAGTCGTCTCGCTCCGCGAGACGAAACGACATCTCGCGGGGCGAGATGACTACTCTACGGCTTTCCGAAAGAGCCTACGCCTCGGGGATCCGCGTCTTGTCCTTCGGTTCGTCGCGGTCTTCGTCCGACTTCTTGGTCAAACCGATCAGGGCGTCGAACTCGTTGTCGGCGGCGTTGGCCGTGGCGTATTCGAGGAACTCCTGCTCGACCTTCTTCGTGTCCAATCCGGCCATCTCCCGCGAGACGCGTGCCGTGCCCTTGGCCTTCTGTCGCAGATCGCGCATCTCTTGCAGCTCGCGCGACGAGCGGCTCTCGCTAATGCCGGTGAGCATATCGGCCAGTTCCTTCTCCTCGCGGGCGGTGATCATGTCGGCCACGGCCTCGTGCTTCTCCTGCTTGATCTTGTCGAGATCGCGCAGGAGGTCCTGGAGCTGGACCTTGTGGCCGGCGATGGAGTTGGTGATCGCCTCAATGTCGGACTCGAGTTCCGCACAGCGGGCTTCTTTCTCATCAAGCGTGGAACTGGCGTCCTTGTAGGCCGCCTGGCACTTGAGGTACTTGGGGTCCTGCTTGACCGCCTCAATGTCGCCGCCGAGCCGCTCGACGACTTCTCGGGCGGCCGCGGCAGCTCCCTCTTTGAGCCGCTGCAGCCGGGCCACCTCCTCCGACTGGCGTTTCAAATCGGCCTTCTTCTTTTCCTCCTGGGCGATCATCGCGCCGACGGCGTCTTTGTACTGCTTGAGTTGCTTGCTCTTGTCGCCGATGACGTGGTCGTAGGTCGCCCGAACCACCGCCGGGTTGGAACTGACGGCCATCCGGGCCGAGTCGATCTTGCCGACCAGCAGATATCCCAGCGCCCGAAAGTACCGTCCGATTGCTCGAAACATCGTCCACTCCTCCCGTTAGAACTCCGATCGGCCGCACCCGTCCGCACGATCCCTGCCATCGGCGCCAACCGTGGCATTAGATCAATTGGTCCGAACCTCGTCAATCTCGCCTGAGGCAGCCCGTTTGCCACCCAATCTAACCCGTCCCCTATTGGTAGTTCGTCGTTTACCGGGGCAATATTCGGTCGGCCTTGCAAGAATAGCACGATGTGGGGTGGGGCACGGTACGCAGGTGACGGCTGGGGACGTGAGAGTGGGGCCCCGGGGTTGGCGACTTGACGGGCTAGTGCTCTGTCAATTCTAGATCTTTGGGTGCCATGCCCACGCTTGCGTGGGCATGCCGAAAGGTCGACCAACATGCCCACGCGAGCGTGGGCATGGCACCCAAACCCCTAATCTGATGTTTGACAGAACACTAGGCCGTTTCCTATAGCGGTAACTCACCGAAGACGACTTCGCCGCCGGCCAACGTCGCATGCACTTGGAACCCTTCGTCGATCTTGAACAGCACCAGATCGGCCGGATTGCCCGGCCGCAGTCCGACCGGTTCGAGGCCCAGCAACTCGGCCGGATGCTTGGTGGCCATGTGGATTGCCGTGGGCAGATCGACCTCGGCATCGCGCATCACGTTGGCCACGCCGGTGCCCAGCGGACGCGACGCACCGGCCAACAGTTCGCGTTGTCCGGCCATCACCAGCTTGCCGTCGTCGAGCACCTCGACTTCGCAGAGGCTCGTGTCGTATCGGCCCGGTGGCGAGCCGGCCAACCCGACGATATCGCTGACCAGGATGCAGCGCTCGGGCGTCTTCGCTCGGACGAACGTCTTGACCACCGCCGGTGGCAGATGATGTCCGTCGACGATCAAGCCGGCTACCAAACGGTCTTCGGCCAACTGGTCCCAGATGTAGTTCTTCAAACGGCTCAGCGTTGGGTGCGAGCCGTTGCCCAAATGGGTGCTCATCCGGGCGCCGGCGTCGGCGGCCGCGCGGATCTGATCGGAGTTGGCCGCGGTATGACCGATCGCCACCACCACGCCGCTTGTGGCCAGCTTCTCGATGAACGCCGCCGTGCCGTCCAACTCGACCGCCATGGTGAGCATTCGAATCCGCCCGCCAGACGCCTCTTGCAGCCGTTGAAATTCGCCGAAGTCGGGCAGGCGGCAGTGCTCGAGTGGATGGGCCCCCCGGGCGCCGTCCTCGGGCGAGAGATAGGGCCCTTCGAGGTGAATTCCCGCCAAGCGCCGGGCAATCTGCGGCGACGCTTCACACGCCGCGGCGATCACGCCCAGCGCGGTTTGCAGCACCTCGAAGCTCTCGGTGGTCAGCGTTGGACAAAACCGCGTGACCCCGAATCCGTCCATCGCCCGGACGACCGTGGCAATCTTCTCGGCGGTCAAGTCGGCCGAATTGAACTCCGGGCCGCCGTAGCCGTTGACTTGCAGATCGATCAACCCCGGCGCGATCCACGGCCAGCGCGAGAGGTCGTCGGCGTCGGCCGAAACCGGCGACACACGAGCGATGCGATCGCCGTCGATCTGAAGGCAAACCGATTGGCCGGTATCGTAGCGTCGTCCAAGCAGTTCCATTGCCGGCCTCCACGCCCGTGTTCTATCGCCGATAGTAGCCGGGGGCGGAAGCCCCGGGAGGGTACGGATTCTCTGGAACTTGCACGCACCTACGGCTACGGACCTTCCGGGGGCTTCGGCCCGCGGCTAGTTTCTTGCGATGATGCAATGCAGGAACATGCGTGCGCCGCAACCCCCAAGAAAGAGAAAAGCCGAAGCCTCCGCCACGGTCAAGCGGGGGCCCGGCTTCGATTCGCCCTTCTCTGCCGATGTGCGGCGAATCTCGCTATCGATTACGGGCCGTTTCGGCGCGACCACCGGTCGCGGCTTTTTGCTAGTAGCTCGGGAACGGGTTGCGGGGGCGCTCGGCGGTATACCAAGGCTGGCCGACGGCAGTCCAGCGGAAGGGAAACGCCGTGTTGTTCGACGTCCAGGTGGGGGCGTAGTCGCCGTGGAACGGATCGGTGCCCACCCGCGGCCGAGAGTTCGAGAAACCGAACCACTGCATGGCCGCCAGACGTGCCCTGCGCTGCGATGCGCGGAACTCGGCGTTCTTGCGGACCTGCATCTTCGGGTCGAGGTAGTCCTGCTGATACTGTTCGTAGAACCACATCTCCGGCGTGGGGCCCACGTCACCCGGCGAGATGCCGGCCCGAATCGTCGGGTCCTGGGCAAAGACCAAGGCCGAAATCAACAGGAACACCCCACAGGCCACCAAAGACAGCCACTTCATCGCGAACCCTCCTTCTCGTTCAAAATCGTCCCCCAGGGGGACCGTTATGTGCGAACGCCTAGAAAGAGGATCGGCCGGCCGCCGCCGGTGGGATTAGGCCGATTCTAACGATCGCAGCGATTATGCGGCGCTGGGGTCGTTCGGAAACGGCGCCATGTTGCAGGTCAGCGGCCTACGTGATCGGGCCGCGCGGCGCGATGAGATGCTGCCGATAGAACTGCTCGTAGTCGCGAGAATCGCCGTCGACGACCAGGATGTAGAGCACTGAGCCATCCTTCCACAGGGATACAGAGCACCGCCCTGAAGTCGATTCCGCTGCCCTCGGCGGCGGAAACACCGGGGCTTCGTCCAGATCCAGCCGGACCGCGTAAAGCCTGACCCGACCGCTAGGCATGTCGTAGGCCACGGCCTTGCGCTCCAGAAACCCCTCGACCCAGCGCCATCGCATCACGGCTTGGGTCCCGGGCCGCACGTCGCGACTGACCGGGAAGCGGGTGGGCATGGGATGGTCACGGCTGGTCAGTGCGTAGCCGGGCTGCGGTTTCTCGTTGAGGAAGAACTCCTGTGCCTCTTGCAGCACCGTAGTCTTGGTGTAGGCCTGTCCGGAGTTGAGGTGCGAAAGCACAAACACCACCAACGCGGCCGCCAAGGGGGTGACGACCAAGCCGGCCGTCAACCAGCGGCGGGAAACGCGACGTGGTTTGACCGTAGCGACCGGCTCGCGCTGCTCGGCCATCGCCTCCAAGAGCCTGGCCGAATCGGCCGAAACGGCCTCGGCCGCCCGCTCTGCCGCCAGCCCGTCGAGCACCCGCTGCCTCAGTCCCTCGGGCGTGGGCACGTCGCGGAAGACGCCCGCCAGGGTCTCGTCGAGACGCTGCACCCGTCCGTAATGCTGCTCCAACTCGGCGTCCGCCTCCAACGCATCGGCCAAGAACGCCAGCGACGGATCGGCCACGTCGTCGCTGCCCGGGCGACAGGCCTCGATCGCTTCCAGGATACGCTCGTTGGGCGTAGGCTGGCGGTCCATGGCGGATACTCACTTACCGGCTACGTCGGATTGCGGTTGGCTCTTTGGCCGGCCGGGGCATCGGCCGGGTCGAACAACTTCGACCGCAGATGCCCTTTCGCCCTGGCCAATCGGCTCATTACCGTGCCGATCGGCAACTCCAGCCGCTCGGCAATCTCACGATACGAACACTCCTCGAAATAAAACATCAACAACACCACGCGAAACATCTCGGGAAGCTCGTCCACGGCCGCTTGCAGCCGCTGCCGGTCGATCAACTCCTCCTCGGGTGTTTCGGCGGGTAGGGTGTCGATATCCAACTGCAGGACGACCGCCGCCACGGGCCGCCGCCGCTGCCGCATCTTCAAAAACGCATTCCTGAGGATCGTAAACAGCCAACTTCGGGCACTCTTGGCCTTGCGCAACTGGCCCAGCTTCTGTTGGGCCACCAAAAACGCCTGCTGGGTCAGGTCCTCCGCGTCGGGCACCGATCCGCTGAGCCGGTATGCATACGCATAAACGGCTTGCAGGTGTTCGTCGACCAACCGGGCGACATCGGTTCTGGCGCAGTCGTCGGCCATCCCAGACCCTGACGTGTACTTAGAGGCATAGAACCGGGGAGTTATTCCCCAGTTTGCCGAAAATCCTCATTTACTAGCACTTATTGCACCAAATTCTAGTCGATCGGGAATAAAAGCCCAGGGGTCGGTATCTAAGCTCATACAGACAGCAGGATAGTTCCCTGCGGGAGTGGATCCAGTTCCCCAGAATGAATGGAAGGGTGACAAGATGAAGTACGTAGCAAGTTTCCTGGTTCTCGTTGCGGTTAGCGTGTTCACGATCGGTTGCGGTGGCGGAACCACCACCACGACCACCACCACGCCGACGAAGGCGACCCCGACCGTGACGCCCACCACCCCGACGACCCCCACCACGCCGACCGAGTAATCTCGACCGTTCGGCGAAAGCCACGCTCGTCGCTCGACCCACCGGTCATCGGCCGGACACAAGCGGCGGCCAGTCGAACACGAAGGGGAGTGGTGCCACGCTCGGCATCGCTCCCCTTTTCGCTGCGCGGAGGGCGGCTGGGTGAGGGGGTGAC